>DATFYN010000373.1:0-4029 GCA_035315025.1 Myxococcota bacterium | reverse complement strand
ACCCCCTGTCCCGCCGATTCCCTCTCCGTGGCCGTTCCCACCGCCGATCAAGATCTTCGGGACGACATCGACCTTGGAGTTTTCAATGGCCTCGGAGAAGCGCGCCATCACTTGCTGCGTGAGCTGAAAACGCGGACCTCCATAGGCGCGGACCTGCTCCTCGATCGCCAATGCCTGCGCGATTCCGACCCGGGCCGCGCGCTCGGCATCGCCTGCCGCCACGAGCTGGATCCGGTCACGCTCGGCCTCGGCCAGCGTGCGCACTTCGCTTGCCTTCTGCTGCGCGCGCGCAAGCTCCGCCTTCCCTTGGTTCTCCTGTACGCGGATCGAGATTTCGGACTCGGTGATGGATGCCTGCTGCTTCGCGCGGGACTCGGCCTCGCGTAGCTCACGCTCTTTGGTCGCCGCCGCCTCCTGGCGGTTGTAGGTCTCGACCTGCTCAACGGCGACCTGCCGCGAGCGGAGCTGCTCCAGGATTTGCTCGGTCTGCGCGCTCTTGCCCGGACCCGGCGTGCCGATCAGCACCTCCTGCAGCTCGAGGTCGTACGCGGTGAAGCGCGCCTTCATCTCTACGCCCGATTGCTGCTGGATGAGCGAGCGCTCTTGGATCAGCTCGATCAGCGTGCGCGTCTGCGCGATGTTCTTGAAGTAGGCAGACACCATCGGGTCAAGCGTCTGCTCGACGAGCTTCTTAATGTCGCCGAACCTTTGAATCACGAGCGGTGCCTTTTGGTAGTCGATGTGCACGACCACCGAGAGCGGCAGTGTCGGCTCAAAGGCATCCTTCGTGATGAGGTCGACCTCGGCCAGGTTCTCATCGAGTTTGTGGACGCTGGCCTCGGCCTTGATCCACTTGAGGACGAAGTTCGTGGTCGGGACCGAGGACACCTTCCCGGCGTACGTATTGAAAGCATATTTCCCGGGGAGGAGCGGATCCTTCCACACGCCGCGCTGGCCTGCCTCGACGAGTTCGCCGTGCCGATAGGCTGGACCGGAGATGTCCGGCCCGGCTGTAGCCCCGGTGTACGACACCACGACACCCACGGTCCCGACCTCGATCACCGTCTTCGGGATCAGCTCCACCGTGGCGAAGAGGCGATTCAGGTAGTACGTGCCCTCGACGAGCACCTGGAGCTGACGCCCGCGGCGACCGCCAGCCACGAGAAAACGCTCGGGGTCTTGGAAGTCGTTGTGGTAGGTCGCGGCCTCCGCCGGGTCCGTGCCTACCGTGGGCGCGATGATCTCATTCGGTGCCAGCGACGGGCCGTCGTGCACCGTCACAATACCGAGCTGGTCGTCCTTGTCACGGATGACCACGGGGGCGAAGCCCGCGCGCTCCTCGATCACCTTCGCCATGGTGCGAAGGAGCGCATCGTCCCCGCCAAGCTCGAGGCTGTGGACTACGTCTTTCGTAATCACGACGAACTGCGCCAAGTTCACGGCATAGGTGCCGTCGCGGAGGATCTGACGTTGTGGACCTCGTTGTCCGCCCGCGGCGAGAAACGCCTCGGCGTCGCTGTAGTCCGTGATCCCGACGGCCTTCGCCAAGGTTTGCGTGGGGGCGAGGGGCACGCCGTCCCGTGCGAAGATGTAGCCGATCTGGCCCTGCGGAATCGTCACGAGATCCTCGCGATGTACGCGGTACTGGAACGGGAAGAAGAAGTGGATGCCACCGCGCAGCACCTTGGGCTGAAAGCCGGCTTCGCCTCGGCGTGCGATGAAGCCTGTCTGCACAGAGCCATGGCGGCTCCAGAGCTTTTCGACGATGCCCACCTCGTCGTTCGGGATGTAGCGAACAAGGTTCGAGAAACGCACGAAGGCGTAGAGTCCGAGGATGAGGATCGCAAAGCCTGCGAGAACCAAAATCGGCAGCGGGATCCAAGCGAGAGAGTCGGGAACGCTGAATAGAGGGACCATTATGGCTCTTCCTTTCGTAGACCTTCCACGCGGGTATTATCCACCAGACGCGCGCACCTTCGGGTTCGTGCTCCGGTGCCGTCGCCACCCGTGCCGATCATCCACGGCGACCGCCATCGCATCGGTCCCCGCTAGTCACGCTCACCGAACAGGACGCCTCCGGGCTCCTGAGAAAGTCCGTCGTTGATCTCCACCCAGGGTGCTTTCGAGGTGACCATAAAGTGCACTTCAGCGCTCCTCGAAGGGTCGGAGTCAAGGGTGCCGAGCCGGAACCCCAGTACCTCAGGCGCGGCGTCGTGGCGCTTGTAGATAGGAGAGCCGCAACAGCCCGCGAAGAATCGGTGGACGCCGGGGCTGGATTCCCAACTGGAAAGAAGCTCCTTCCCCGAGACGACAGAGAACTCGGCTGCCTTCACACCCGCAGTTGTCCCGAAGCTCGATCCCGAGTGCTTGCGGCACCGCCAGCAGTGGCAGTAAGTGACAGGTCCGAGCAGCGCTCCGTGGATTTCGTACTGAATGCGCCCGCAAGCGCAGGACCCTTTCAGCACTGGAACTTCCTAGTTGAGATACCACTGGTCACGATACGCCCGAACGCGACCGAACGACAGCAGGATTCGCATCGATGATCTCTTCGGCCGTCTCCCAAAGGATTGGAAGAAAGCGGCGAACCTGATCGCCGCGGCTCGAGAGGTCCGCCAAGGAGAGGATGCCGAGATCCGCGAGGATCGCGTCAAAGGCAAGAGCGAACTCTCGCTGCATTGCGCGAGGGGCGTCGGCGGCAAGAATCTTGTTGCAGCGCGCGAAGGTGGCGACCAGCCAGAAGACCCCCTCACGATGGTCTCCCGACCCGATGAGCTTGCGGCTTCCGTCGATCGCGATCGGGCGAGCGATGGGAGTGATGTCCGAGCTGAAGGGGAACGCTGTCTTCGCGACCTCTGCGGCAGCATCGAAGCTTCGAGTGAGAGCGTTCAGGTGGTGTTCGACTTGATCCGGCGTCATCTCAGCGCAGCCGAGCAACCCGAGCAGCTCTGGATAGAGACCGCAGCGACCGTATTCATCGAGCACCTCACGGACTGCGAGATATCGAAGCCTGACGGTCGGATTCTTCAGCGCTGCGACCAGCAGGACGTGAGTCGTGACTCCGGTCGCAAACAGCCACGAGATCACCTGGTCGCACCAGGGCGCCGATGCATCGATGCCCGTGAGTAGCGTCTCGACCTTGTTCAAAGCGTTCTCACAGCGCCGACGGACCCACACCTCATCACAGAAGGAGCGTGCCACGTGGCTCTGAATCGCGCGCAAATCGCCGCTAGGATCCGCAATGATCGTATCGGCCTGCAATCCTGCTGCGAGGTGGTACGACGAGGAGACCTCGTCGACGGAGCAGAACCATTTCCACGGAAACACGGAGATCTCGAGCAGGGCGCCGCGATGCAGGAGCTTTCCAGGCTTGACCGAGGGCTGCGCCCCGTCGATCACGACCGCAACATCGATGTCTGAGTCCGCCGGCAACTCGGCATCTTCCGGTAGGCGAACGCTCGAGCCGATGAAGTAGGCACCGCGAAAACCGGGTTGGCGTTCCGTATAAGCAGAAAGCCAGTCTACGGCCGCTTCCCGCGCGGCCCCCACGGTGATACTCGTCGCCATTTTTCTTGAGCATAGCCATAGGCCCCGTTATGTCATTCAACAAGAAGTTGCTTGGAGGAAAACGAGCCGATATTAGTCACAGAGGAGAACGTTACAGGAGCGTCTCATGCGTTTGGCACCCGTACTAAAGGTCACATTAAAGCAGGGTCTGAGCTCAGAAGAGATGGGCGAGGGGCGGCATGTTGCCGAATAGTAGGAGTATCGCCGATACCTACTGGGCTGCGGACCTTGGTTGTGAAGCGGGGGCGCTAAGGCCGACGGAGCCGCGTGTGCAGCCCCACGGTGGCGGGCGCGCGGACTACAACGGCGCATTCATCCTAGTGCTCGATGGAGCGCCCGTTGTGTCCGTTCCGCCGCCGCTCCTTGCCGTCGTCTCTCCAAGGTCAGCCGAGTTCCGTGCTGATGTGGTCTCGGACCCGAAGCGGCTTCACCAACTCCTTCCTGGGTCGGACCCGACGCGGATGA
>DATFYN010000372.1:0-8304 GCA_035315025.1 Myxococcota bacterium | reverse complement strand
AAGAAACCTGCTTCCTCAACCTCGATCTCACCCCGGAAGCGCCCGAGCTGAACGACATACTTGCGCTCTTCGGGAAGGAAGCGGACCCCACGATCGAAGGCTGCGCGCAGTCGGGGATGCGTAATGGGATGGCCCTCGTGGGTCCAGCGGCCGTCGTAGTGGAGGCAGAGACCGAACGGGCGCAGAGGCGGCGGCCCGGCGCTCACCCCTTCGGGAGGGTTTCCGGCTCGGCGCTCCCATCCGGCTTTACGCGGAAAGCACCCTGGAAGTCGTAGCGGTGCCAGAGAACCACGCGCTCGATTTCTTGGCTGTTCTCTGCGCGATAAATCCACTTTTCATTCCAGCGCACACCGTACTCCTCGTGCGTGCGCGGCTCGTTCACACTCCCGATCTGGTCGGTGGGCGCACCGAAGCGCTTCCAGACCGTGGCCCGGGTCGGTCCGTGCGCAGCGGTCTCGGTCATCGGTCGCACTCGCCGCCGATCATGTTGATGAAATCGAAGGTCGGGATCAGGTCGGCGAGAAGGGCTCCGCGGACCATGAGCGGCATGGGCTGTAGGTTGATGAGCGAAGGCGGCCGACACCGAACCTTGTAAGGGACAGCGGAGCCATCCGATACCAGGTAAAAGCCAAGCTCACCGTTCGCGGACTCGATTGCGAAGTAGCCCTCGCCCGCGGGGACACGCGGGCCTTCCGTCACACTCTTGAACTGCTGGATGAGCTCCTCCATGCGGTTAAAGACGCGGCCTTTGGCAGGCCAGCGCACCCGAGGATCATCCACGTTCACGGGACCCGGACCCATTTTCTCGAGGTGGTCGAGGCACTGTTCAACGATCCTTAGGCTTTGGTGCATCTCCTCCACGCAGACCAGATAGCGATCGTAGTTGTCTCCCACCGTGCCGATGGGTACGTCGAAGTCGATCTGCTCGTAGACCAGATAGGGCTCTTGCTTGCGCAGATCGAGCGGGACGCCGCAGGCTCGGAGAAGAGGACCGGTGACGCCATACCGGATGCAATCTTCCTTCGAAATCAGCCCCGTCTCGCGCAGACGATCGACGAAGATTCGATTTTCAGTCACGACATCGTCGAAATCCCGGAGGAGACCCCGGATCTTTGCGATGCTCCCGCGGCAGCGGTTTGGGAACTCCGGCGGCATATCGTGCTTCACGCCACCGATGCGAATGAAATTCGAGGTCACCCGGGCGCCACACAGCATCTCGAGGAGGTCCCAGGTGAGCTCCCGCGACTCGATGCCGAAGAGGAAAGGCGTCATCGCCGCGAGCTCTAGGCAGGCCGCGCCACAGCGTGTGAGATGGTCTGCAATGCGCGCGAGCTCTCCTGCCAAAACGCGCAGCCACTGACAGCGCTCGAGTGTCTCGAGCCCGAGCAGCTTCTCCACCGCCATGCAGTAGCCGAGGTTGGCCAGGATCGCAGAGTTGTAGTTGAGGCGATCGGTGTACGGGATGGCCTGATACCAGGTACCGCTCTCGCATTCCTTCTCAAAGGCGCGATGCAGGTAGCCCACCTGGATGTCGATATCGACGATCGTCTCACCGTCGAGCTCGATCACAAACTTCACGGTCCCATGGCTTGCGGGATGGGACGGCCCCATGTTGAGGATCTGGTGTTCGCTATGAAGATCCCGGCTCTGATCGTCCGCCGGGGTCTCGCGCCGGCGCTCGGTCAAAAGATGCGGCGACTCATCCACGGCTAGTTCCTCGGCCCGATAAGCGGTTGGCGCTTCTCCTTTGGGTAGTCCTTGCGCAGGGGATGACCCTCGAACTCCTCGTAAAGCAGAAGCCTTCGCAGATCGGGATGACCATTAAAACGAATCCCGTAGAGGTCCCACACTTCGCGCTCCAGCCAGTTCGCAGCGGGCCAGACGGGAATGCAGCTGTCGATGCGCGGATCCTCTTCGGACACACGAGACTTGACGCGCACCCGGTGATTGTGCGCGAGGGAGTACAGGTGATAGACCATCTCGAAGCGCGGGGTCTCCCCCAAGTAGTCGACGCAGGTAAGATCCGAGAGCATGTCGAACTCGAGCCCTGCCGTGTCGCGCAGAAACCGCATCACGCCAATCAGCTGTTCGCTTCGGACGAGGAGCGTCGCCTCGCCAAGCCGAGCGTGCGTATCGACGATGGCATCGGGTAGCGCCGCGAGCGCGCGGCGCAGGATCTCGCTCCCGTGATCCTCCATCAGCTCGGCGTCTCGCCGCCGCGGCGCGCCGGCACCCCGTGCTCGCGGTCGTAGTCGCGCCGGATGAACTCGAGCCGACGCTTGAGCAGGGCTTCGGGCACAAGGAGCTCTTTCTTGTGAAACATCATCGAGTCTCGATCGTAGGTCGCGAGCTCGACCTCGCGGCTCATGACGATCGCCTCTTCAGGGCAGGCCTCTTCACAGAGTCCGCAGAACATGCACCGCGACATGTCGATATCGAAGGCTTCAGGGAAGCGCTCGATGCCTGAGTCTCTGAGCTCACCCGGGACGATCGTAATGCAATCCGTCGGACACGCGAACTCACAAAGACCGCATGCCACGCATTTCGGCTCACCGTTCTCGAGCTGCACGAGGACCGGCATGCCGCGGAAGGCGTCGGGATAGTCGACGCGTTCCTCGGGGTACTGCACCACGAAGGCCGTGGACTTTCCCGAAATGAACCCTCGCAGGTTGCGGAAGAAGTGACGGCTCGTCACCCAGAGACCCTTCACGATCGCAGGCACGTAAAGGCGCTCCATCCAGCCGGTATGCGCCCTACGGTTCACAGTGATGACTCGCCCAGGCATCGGCGCGCACTATAGGAGATGGGTTTGGGCTAGGCCAGACGACCGGCGAGTCTTTCGGCGTGGTAGGAGCTGCGAACAAGGGGGCCGGAGGCGACGTCCCGAAAGCCAAGTGCGCGAGCGCGCTCCCCCCAGCTCTCGAACTCCGAGGGGGGAACAAAGCGCTCCACCGGCAAGTGCTGGGGCGAGGGTCTTAGGTACTGGCCGATCGTTAAGAGCGCGACACCCGCCCGACGCAGATCGCCGAGCGCGGCCTCCACTTCCGCGTCGTGCTCGCCAAGGCCAAGCATGAGGCCGCTCTTGGTCGCGATCTCCGGCCTTAGCTCCGCCGCGCGCTTCAGCAGACCGAGGGAACGCTCGTAGCGCGCAGCGGGGCGTACGCGACGCTGGAGACGCTCGACTGTTTCAAGATTGTGATTGACGACATCGGGACCGGCCTGGAGCACCGCGCGGAGGTCTTCCTCCCGGCCCTTGTAGTCGGGGATCAGGACCTCGACACCCGTCCCCGGGCTTCCGCGCCGCAGGGCCCGGATGGTCGCGGCCATGTGGGCTGCGCCGCCGTCAAGGAGGTCGTCCCGTGCGACGGCGGTGATCACGGCGAATCCAAGGCCAAGCGCCGCAACCGCCTTCGCGACGCGCTCAGGCTCAAGCGGATCGAGAGGGGCCGGTCGCGCGGTCGTGACGTCGCAAAACCCACAGCGCCGCGTGCAGTGGTTGCCCCCGATCATGAAGGTGGCAGTTCCGCGAGCCCAGCACTCGCCGAGGTTCGGGCATGCGGCCGAGAGGCAAACCGTGTGGAGATTTTGCTCGTTCACGGTGCGCGCCACGGCTTCGAACTGCGGAGTCATCCGCAGGCGGACCTTGAGCCACGCGGGCCGGGGAGATTGGGCTTGCGCTTCGCTCATCCAAACCTCGCCGAGAATGCTGCGGCCACCGCTTCCCGGGCGGACGCGTCGAGTTCCGCCGCACAGGGACAAGCGGAGCCGAGCTCGCGGGCGACCGACGTCATTTCCACTTGCGAAAGGCCGCAGGGAACGATCGCAGCGAAATCGGAAAGGCGAGTCGTCACATTCAGGGCGAAGCCATGATAGGTCACCCATCCACGAAGACCGACGCCAATCGATGCGATCTTGCGGAGCCGCGGACCGGCTGGCTCCGCCATGAAAACCCCCGTATAGCCCGGGCGCGCCGCCCCTCGCAGGCCGAGGGCGGCGAGCGCGTCGATGAGACCCCCCTCGAGTGCGCGCAGGAACCCGCTTACATCGGTCGCCCCTCGCGCAGCGAGGTCACACACGAGATATCCCACGAGTTGCCCTGGGCCATGATAGGTCACGTCGCCACCGCGCGTGACCGTGTGCAGCTCGACGCCCTGGGCGCGCAACTCCGGCGTGGCGACGAGAACGTGGGCAGGGTCGGCGCGGCGGCCGAGGGTGATGACGGGGGGGTGCTCGAGCAGAAATAGCGTATCTCCCGCGACGCCTCCGCGGACGGCCTCCACCTGCTTCTCCTGGAGCTCCAGCGCCTCGACGTACGGGATGCGACCTAGGCGTTCGATCTTGAGCTCACGCACCATGGGCCGCGTTGCTCGCGAGGAGCTCGTCGGGATGCTCGAGAATGCGCTTCAGACCCGCCAGGAATTGGGCGGCCTTCACGCCATCGAGGACGCGGTGATCGACCGCGAGCCCGAAGGTCATACGGCGACCCACGCGGATCTCGTCGGACTCCACGAACGCGACCTGGCGCACGGCGCCGACGGAAAGCACCGTGCTCTGCGGCGGTGTAATGATGGCGTAGAAGCTCTCGACGCCGAACATGCCGAGGTTGGAGACCGTGAACGTACCGTCGGAGTAGTCATCGGGCTGGAGCTTCTTCTCTCTCGCCTTTCGAATCAGAGCGTCCATGGCCTGCGCGAGATCCTCGAGGTCGCGACCCTGGCAGTTCTTGACCACCGGAGCGACGAGCTCATCCTGCACGTCCACCGCAACCGCGATGTTGACGGGATTGAACCGAACGAGCCGGTCGCTGCGGAAGGTCGCATTCACATCCGGGAAGCGCTCGAGCGCAACCGCCGCCGCTTTGACAATCATGTGCGTATAGGTGATGTGCCTGCCTTCTCCGCGCAGGCGCTCGCGTAAGGCGCGCATCGGGTCGGCGTCCACCTCCAGGGAGATATAGAAATGGGGTGCCGTCTTCTTGCTGTCGACCATGTTGCGGATCAGAAACTTCCGCTTTTGCGAGAGCTTGATCTCGTCTCCGAAAAGCTCTGCCTCGCGAGAGGGACCCTCTCGCGCCTCGCGCTCAAGATGCGCGCGCAGGTCGCGCTTGGTGACGCGCCCGCCCGGCCCCGTCCCCTTGACACGCGCAAGATCAACGCGGAGCTCTTCAGCGATGCGGACTGCGACGGGTGTCGCGTGGATATCGCCCTCCAGGAGGGTGTCCTGCTGGTTTTCGAGGCTCTCGAGATAGCGCTCGACGTCGGACGCGAGCACCGCGCCCTCGGGCCCGGAACCCCCGATCTCCGAGAGATCGACGCCCTTCTCCTGTGCCACGATTCGGGCGCGGGGTGTGGCGCGCACGCGATCGGGGTCTGGCAGAAAAAACGGCAGCTGCGAGACGGCTCCCGCGACCTCGCTCCGCACCGCCGGCTGCGCAAGGGAAGGCTCCGGGGGGGCGGGGAGCGGGGTGGGTCGAGCTTTGCCTTGGGCTCCGCGCCGCGGAGCCTCCGCCGGTGTGCTTGGAGGCGGGGCTACGCGCGCGGGCGCAGCCGGGCTCGGCAGCGGAGTCGGGGGGGAGCCGGCCGGCGCTCGGGACGCAGCCTGCGGAGCCTGCCCGCGGGCGGCGAGGAAGGCGGCCATGTCCTGGTCCGTATCCGTCTCGAGGCGCACGATCGCGATCGGCGTTCCCACCGGCACCGTGGCGCCGGTCTGGACAAGGATCTTCTCCAGGCTGCCGGACATGTACGCTTCGAACTCCATGTCCGCTTTGTCCGTTTCGACCTCAAGCAGAACGTCACCCTTTTTTACGGGATCCCCTTCTCGCTTGCGCCAGACGTTAATCGTGCCCTCCTCCATGGTATCGGAGAGCTTCGGCATCTTGATCTCGCGAGGCATCGTCCCTCTCCCGCGGGCCCCCCCGGGCCGGCTTCGCGTTAGGTCGTGATTTTGAGCGCTGCTCGCACGATGTCCGATGACGACGGGAGCGCAGCTTGCTCGAGGCCCTTCGCATAGGGTGTCGGGACATCGACGGCCGCGACGCGCTGAACCGGTGCCTGAAGCTCGTAGAACAGATTCTCCTGCACGCGTGCTGCGATCTCGGCGCCCACTCCGACGGTCCGCCAGCCCTCTTCCGCCACGACGCAGCGGCCCGTGCGAGCGACCGAAGCGTAGACGGCCTCCCAGTCGAAGGGATCGAGCGTCCTTGGGTCGAGCACTTCCGCCTCGATCCCCTCTTCCGCGAGCGCTTCGGCGGCGCGCAGCGCCTCGCTCACCATCCGCGACCACGCGACGATCGTGAGATCCGTGCCCCGACGCTTGATGTCGGCGACACCGAAGGGGATCAGGAACTCCTCCTCGGCGACCGGTCCTCGCGTGGAATAGAGCATCTCGTGTTCGATGAAGAGAACGACATCGTCATTGCGAATCGCAGTCTTGAGAAGGCCCTTCGCATCCGCCGGTGTGCCGGGAATGACGACGCGGATCCCCGGCGAGTTGACGAACCAGGATTCGATCGAGTGCGAGTGCTGCGCGCCCTTCTGCGTCCCGCCCCCACCGGCCGCGCGGATGGTGATCGGTAGATTTAACTGACCTCCAAACATCGATCGCATCTTCGCCGCGTGATTGACGATCTGGTCCATCGCGACGAGCGCAAAGTTCATCGTCATGAGTTCGGGAACGGGTCGCAGGCCGGCCATGGCGGCGCCGATCGCGAGCCCAACGATTCCCGCCTCGGCGATCGGTGTGTCGCGCACCCGGCGGCCCCCGAATTCGGCCATGAGCCCCTCCGTGACACGGAAGGTGCCCCCGAAAAGGCCGATGTCCTCTCCCATCAGGAAGACGTCATCATCCCGCCGCATCTCTTCGGCCAGGGCCTCATTCAAGGCCTCGTAGTAGCGAATCTCACGCATGGGGATCGCTCGGGTAGCGTTCGGCGAAGACGTCGTCGTAGAGTGCCGAGATTGCCGGATCGGGGCTCGCGTCGGCAAAAGTGACCGCCTCCTCCACGGTGCGCTCGATCTCGCGGTCAATCTCGTGGAGCCGCTCCTCCGTCGTGATGTCGTCGGTGATGAGCGACTTCGCGAGTCGCGGGATGGGATCGCGTTTGCGCCAGAGCTCCTCCTCGGCACGGGCGCGGTAGCGGCCGGGATCGGTCATGGAGTGGCCTTGGTAGCGGTAGCACGTGGCTTCGATCAGGGCGGGGCCGGCGCCTCCGCGCACGAGGCGCACGACTTCGTCGCACACCTTGCGCACCTCAAGCACATCCATTCCGTTTACTTTGTAGCCGGGCATTCCGTAACCGGAAGCCTTCTTGTGCACTTCGGTGAGCGCCGACGAGAGGCGCACGTCCGTCCCGATGCCGTAGAAGTTGTTCTCGCAGATGAAGATGACGGGCAGGTTCCACAGCTTTGCGAAGTTCATACCCTCGTGCCAAACGCCCTGGTTCGTCGCACCATCGCCAAAAAAGGCCATCACGACCCGGTCATCGCCTCGGTAGTGACACGCGAGCCCGAGGCCCGCCGCGATCGGGATCGAACCGCCCACGATCCCGGTGCCGCCGTAGAAGTAGTGCTCCACGTCGGCCAGGTGCATCGAGCCGCCCTTGCCTTTGCAGCAGCCCGTGGCCTTGCCGAAAAGCTCCGCCATGAACGCTTTGGGGTCGCCGCCGCGGGCCAAGAAGTGGCCGTGGTCGCGGTAGGTGTCGATCACATAGTCGTCGTGGTTGAGCGCGCTGATCCCGCCGACCGCCACTGCCTCCTGACCGATATAAAGGTGCGTAAAACCGCCAATTTTTTGCTCGCCGTACATCTCGGCGACGCGCTCTTCCATGCGGCGGATGAGGAGCATCTGACGGTAGAGCTTGATCTGGTCGGCCGCGGGGATCATATCCTTCTCCTCGGCTCGACGCGGCGAGGCCGTTAGAGGTCGAACTCCGCGCTCTCGAGCAGCTCGCGCACGCGGTGCAAGAACCCGTTGGCCGGCGCCCCGTCGACCGCCCGGTGGTCGTACGAGAGAGCCAGATGCATCATCGGGCGGATCACGATCGCGTCGTCGCCATCCATCTCCCGGACGACCGGACGCTTCACGACCTCGCCCATGCGCAGGATTCCCACCTGCGGCTGGTTGATGATCGCAAAGCCGTACAGGTTGCCGTGCCTCCCGGGGTTCGACACGGTGAAGGTGCCGCCCTTGAGTTCATCGGCTGAAAGCCGCTTGGTGCGCGCGCGGGCTGAGATGTCTTCGATCGCTTCGGCGAGGCCGGCGAGCGAGAGCCGGTCTGCGTGTCGCACGACGGGAACCACAAGACCT
>DATFYN010000371.1:0-4293 GCA_035315025.1 Myxococcota bacterium | reverse complement strand
GTGATTTGAGTCTTGCCCATCTCCGAGGAACCGCGAATGGGCAAGAGCCGATACGAGGCCGCGCCTGTCAGCAGGTGATCGAACGCCGCGCGCGCGGCGCTATGGTCGGCAACGGGCCAGCGTAGTGGCGGCGGTTGCTCGGGCCAGGCGGACGCGTCAGGCGATTCTACGCCCGCACCTGGGATTATCAGGCGAAGCCGATCGATGATGAGCTGGGCCGCCTCGGGCGGAGTCCGTTGGCGGATGTCCGGAACGATGTCGGTGAGGAGAATGCCATCCACCTCACCATCGCCGACGCGGATCGGGAGGACTCCGAGTCGATCGCGTTCATCCTCGGAATCCTGAGCTTTCATATATCGTTCGCGAATCGCCGCGTGTTCGACCTTGGTCCACGGCTTTTCCCCGAAGCGCTCCGAAACACAGACCACTGCTAGGACGCATCTTTCGCCGTAGATTTGTTGAAGCTTCAGGTCCGCATCTCTACCGGCGATGTAATGCTCGAACCACTCGTCGAGAAAGACGTTGGGCGCCCCGAGTTCCTTCTCAACTGCCTCGGCAACAGCGCGCACGAGTTGGCGCTGTTCTCCCGCTAAAGAAAACGCTACTAGGAATTTCTCGGGAGGCTTGCGCGCTAACACTTCATTGATTTCCAGCCACGTACATCATACCCAACTGAGTTCCGCCTCTTGTTGGTGGGTAGTGGAAACGCGAGCGACGGAATCGGCATTCCAGCAAATCCATCCGTTGACCCGAAGTCCATCAAATCGTCCCGCTCAAGTGTGCCTATAACTCGATGCCAACTTGCAGAAGAATACGGTCAACGGATCTGCTCCTTTTCGTGGAATGCGCCCCGAAGAGCACCTTGATCGGGATTTCCTCTACATGACGGATGCTGATCCGAAAGGAAGAGGCGCAGGACAGAACGCATTCGGAGCGGATGACAGACAGCTTCAGCCAAGAAACAAAATAGCTGTCTCGAAGTCTCCTTCCCAGTTGGTTACCTGGTTCGTTGACCTCTTGTCAAGCGCGTAGCGGCAGAGATGTTGTGGACAGAATAGCTACCGATATGGGACGTTAACGTGCCGTGCCAGGAAGCGCACGCGTCCTGCTCAACGGGATGCGGACTTCCTACTCATGTGGCTTAGGTGAACAGCGTTTCACAGGAGCGATATCATCGCCCTGCTTGCTACCGCTCTCGGGGCTGGATTAATCTACGTGTGGCGCGTGATCCGGCCGGAGGGGCCTAACCACGTGCCTGAAAGGGAGCTCCTTGGCCCTTTCCTGGTGCGAAGGGGATTTCACGCCAGCTATCCAAATCGCCATTCCTGCGGTTCGCGCAAAGCGGCGTCCGCCGCCAATTTCCGGTTGACCGATGATCCGCTCGGAACCGAGCGAGGCACATCGAATAATAGGGCTCGAAGACTTGGGCGGGATTATGTGGAGGAGGTTCCTTGCCTAGTAAACCGGGGTGGATTGGCCCCCGGGCAGCCAGGGCGTCTGCCCGCAGGATCCCGGGGCGCAGTTGTCTGGGCTGTCGGGCGGCTCCGCGTAGTGTTGCCGGAACGCATTGGTCGAGCGCGCTGACTTACCGCAGGTAGGCTCCGACCCTATCTCTCCCTACAAATCAGCTTCCCCAACGCCGTCTGATCCGGCGCCAAGAGCTCGGAGATCCGCTGGTGGTCGACGTCGGCGACGATGATTTGGCCGACCTCGGTGTTGACCTCGCGGAAGATGCCGTGAGACTTCATCTTTGCTACCTGGTACTGGTTGTCCTCGTTGGGAGTGACGTAGTGCACCGATTCGGCCTTGAAGCGGTGAACCAGGAAAAGGTGGACGAGGGTCATCAGGCGCTTCCTGCGCAGCGACTCCGCAAAGGTGTTCTGGTCGCGCATCGAGAGGATGCTGCGGCCACGCCGGTCGTAGATGTGGGCGAAGACCACGTTGGCGAGCTTCTCCTCCCCCTTGTCGTAGACTCCGAGCTCGAGTAATTCAGAGCCGGAGCGGTGGGGTAGCAATTGGACGCGGAGCCCGCCGGGGAGCTCGTTGTGCCGCGTCCACATCGCCAGCCACTCCTCAAGCAGCTTCTTGGGCACCTCGGTCTGTACCAGGTGCTGGTGTTGGGTCGAGCCCCTGCCCATCGCCATGGTCGTCGCCGTGCGCCCCGACGTAGCCACTAATGCGGCGTCCGCGCGCGGTCCGCCGACGAGGGTTTGGGGCGTGCGGTAGGGAGACTCGACCATGCGCAGCTTTCGTTGCAGACGGGCAAGGGCGAGCATGCCGTCCTGCTTGAGGGCGGTGGCGAACTCCTCGGCGGCGAGGCCGTCGATCTGGTGCCCACCATAAGTGACGAAGTTGAAGACGAAGCCCAGCTTGCCGAGTTCTTCGGGGAAGCGTCGCATATCCTCGTCGCTCATGCCAGTGGTGTCCCAACTGAATGACGGCGAGAGGTTGTAGGCGAGCATCTTATCGGGGAATTCGGTGTGGATCGCCTCGGCGAACTGGCAGGCGTCGACGAGGTCGGCGGTCTTGGTCTCCATCCAGAGCACGTCGGCGAAGGGCGCTGCCGCAAGCGACTTGGCAAT
The DNA here is from genome assembly GCA_035315025.1 of Myxococcota bacterium. Lineage (GTDB taxonomy): Bacteria > Myxococcota_A > UBA9160 > UBA9160 > UBA9160 > UBA9160. The sequence goes on along the minus strand of DATFYN010000371.1, from coordinate 1,711 downwards.
GGCGTACGGAATGCCGCCGCGCACCTGGTAGTACCCTTCGGGCGTCTTAGCCGCCTCGCAGTCCCACTCGACGTCGACGCCGAGCTCTCGTGCCTTCTGGCGGGCAGCGTAGTGCGAGGCGCGCGCGGCGAAGCGCTGCCACTCGTCGACGCTCGTCTCGAGCTGCTCGCCTTCGCTCTTGCGGAACTCGATCAACTCGGCAACGGCCTCTCCGAAGGTCCGGAGGCGGGCCTCGTCCTCCCACGCCTCGAGAAACCGGGCGGCGACCCGGTCGAACATGGCGTCGATCGATGTCTCCTTCCCTTCCCGCAAGGAGGCCACGGCTTCGGCGACCTGTGCCAAAATGCCGCGGCGCTCAAGCCACTCCTGGGCGACGGCGTGCTCTCCGGCCGGGACGGCATACAAGAGATGGCCATTGAGTTCGGGGACTCCCAGTTCGTGGAAATGCCGGATGAGCGCCAGGAAGCACGGCTTGTAGGCCGGCACGTCGGGGTTCGTCGCCCCAACAAGAAAGGGTTGATCGCGCTCGTCGCCGCGGCCGTCGATCAGATTGGCAGCTTCGGCGTCGGTGCGGGCGACGATAAGGCCCGGTACGCCCATGACGTCGAGCTGGAAGCGGGCCGCGTTCAATCTCTTGTTCTGCTCGTCCTGTGCCACAAGCACTTTGCCACCCTGATGGCCGCACTTCTTGGTGCCCGGGCGCTGATCCTCGATGTGGTAGCCCGCCACGCCAGCCTCAACGAAGCGGCGGATCAGGTTGCGAACGTGCGGGTCGCCGCCGTGGCCCGTATCGGCGTCGGCGATGATGAATGGCCGAAAGTCGTGAGCGGGCGTCGCGGCGAGTTGCGCCTCGGTCATCCGCAAACGCATATAGTGCTGGTTGCGATCCGCCATAAGCAGGGCGCGCACGAGCGTCGCCGCTTCGTCGGGTACCTGGCTGAGTGGATAGCTGGCCAGATCGGGTCCCGGGTCCTCGCTGGTGCCGCCCTTGGCGGAGGTCGCCCACCCACCCAGGTAGATCCCCTCGATACCCATCCGCTTCATCGCCACCGCCTGCCCTGGCGAGTACGGACCAAACGTCGTGATGCCCTTGCGCTCTGCGAAGAGCTGTCGCAGGCGGTCATGGAATGCCGCCGCGGCTTCGCGCGCCACCGTGTGGTCGGAGCCGATAGTGCCGCGCTGCTCGACTACCTGACGCGCGGTGTAGAGGCGAACGATCCCCGCAAATCTGGGACTGTCAAACCACTGCCGGGTCGCGGCGACTTCCTTCTCGAACGGTCTCACGATTACGCTCCTTGCTTCAGTCCACCAAAGTCGAGGTTCTCGGTGATTCGCGTTCCGTCACGCTCGAAGGCCTCGATGTAGCTCCGGATGCGGGACTTGGCAGTGGCCAGGTCGTAGTTATTGAGGCTGAGGTTCAATAGGTCGATGTACCAGGGAGGCTTGACGCCACTGGTGACATATTTCGCTACGATCTCCCGCGCGATGGGCAACGTGGTCGCCTTCGAGTCGTTGTGGACGTCGCGGTCACGGGCGGCGAGCAGCTTCTCGTACTCTTCGCAGAGCAACCGCGCGAAGAGAGCCGCGCCGAAGGTATCGCCGGCGCGGGTCCCGGTCGCGGGGTCGTCTTCGGTGAGCTTCGCGCCTTTCTGCAGCCACTCCCAGAGGATGCTGACGCGGATTTCACCAGTCGCCATGTCCTCCATCAGGT
>DATFYN010000370.1:0-3074 GCA_035315025.1 Myxococcota bacterium | reverse complement strand
CCGATCCTGGCCGCGTGGGAGCCGAACGCGAGATCCGAGCGAAATACCGTGCGCTCGTGCCCGCGCTGGACGAGCGTCAGCGGCGTTTGTGGGCGGGTACGGAGGCGCGCGTTCTGGGGCGGGGTGGCAGACGAGGATTCGGTTCGGATCCAGCACTGCGCCCGGTTGGATGTAAGAGGCGAACAGAGTGGGTATCGGATGAGCGCATGCAGGCGGGACCGGGACTACGCGGTCTTTCACAGGGGCAGCCCTTCGTTTGTCTCCCGAAGAGGAAAGCCGGTTCCGTTGGCACGGAAAAAACTTTCCCTCACCGTGGCGTGTTCGAGCGCGAGGGGCTGCGGAGTGGTGGGGAGTGACGGGCGTCTCGCGAATCTCCAGCGTTGTAAGACAGGACTCAGGGTTGGTGCGGCCGTCGGTATTCCCCCGGACTTCTAGACCGTGGGCGGCGCAATCGGTCTGGGGACTTTCGCGACAGCCTGCTCGATCGCCTCACAGGCTCGAAGCCTCACGATCTCGCGATGAACAATGTCCTTGCCAACGCCCAATAGCTTCGCGATCTCCCGGTGAAGGCGGCTCAGGCACGCGACTTGATTCTGGTGAAAATGTGCAGCGGCGACCGAACTGCACGCCACGGCGTTTGGCTGCCGCCCGTCCCGCCGCAGCCCGCTCGGGCAATCAGCGACCGCTCATACTCAGCGAAGGCACCACGGATTTGGAAGAAGAGACGACCCACCGGCGCGGACGTATCAAGCCCATCATCCAGGGAGATGAAGTCAACCCGAGAGCCTCAATCGCGTCGATCTATTGTCGGATCAGGGCTGGTTGTGTGCTGGGCTCCGATTCAGCGGATCTTCTTGGTCTGAGGGCTGATCGCCTTCTCGAGCCGCGAGAGGAGCCGGATGACCTGCTTGCGCGCGGGCTCTGCTTGGTCGATGCGGTGGCTCGTCACACGGATCAGGTGGGCGACCTGCTTGCGGTAGCTGGCCTGCACCCGGTCGATCCGCTGCTCGAGGCGGTTGAGCCGTGTCCGAACCTGCTTTGAGAACTCGCGCAGCGTCGGCGGAAGGTCCTTGGTCAATCGGTCTAGTCTAGAGACCGACGCCTTCCCCCTCGTGGTGCGGGAGACTTTCTTCTTCGCGGTCTTCTTGGTGGTCTTCTTGGTGCGAGCCGCCATTTCGCTTTGGGTCCTCCGAGTTCTCGGGCCGCTGCCGCGGACCCCCGCCGCAAGGGGCGGGAGGGGACCGCGCCTCCACTGCGGAGAGCGAGCCGCCCCGGCGGCGAAGAGAATAACCGAGAAACGAGATTGGGAACGGAAAAATAAGCCGGCTTGCGGCTTCCCACCGGCCTAGCCGTGCAAGTCGGCGCGAGTAGTATCAGAAAGCGAGAGCGCCTCGAGCCAAAGGCAAGGCACCTTGGATCCGTATTACCTCAGGGCGGCTTCTTGGTGCGGTCGCTTGCCGCCATCAATTGACAGGGTGGATGGCGAAAACCGACCTTTTCGCCGCCCCCAGCCAAGCGCCATGAAACGCCCTCTGTCCTCGGCCGCGCGGCGCTCGCTCGGTGCGGTCGCGGGGTGTTGGGCCGTCAAAAAACGTTGTGGCCCGCGAGGTCGAGCACGCCGCCAAGGTTCTCGCCGAGCACGTCAGCATCGCTGTCGCAGTGCGGTCGATCGTCGCAAGGGGAATCGCGGTGCCGACCCCTCTCTCGCGAGGAGTCGGATTCCCTCTACGCCGCTCGCAGAGGGCAAAGGCACCTGAATAGATATTCGTTCGGGCTTCCACACATGGCGCAGGATTGGCCGCTCGATCGCCAAATCGAAGTCTTTGAGAGCGCTGATGGAGGGGTGGGTATGGCTGGAGCGCGAGGGTCTCATCATTCTAGGCCGGGCTCGAACGACCACTCTCGAACTCTCTCACGGCAAGGGCAGAGGCTCCCTGATGTGCACCTCGAACCGTGATTGGACACCGAGGATGAAATACACCTGGTTCGGAGGGAAGCCAAAGACATACGGCGCCGGTCCCCAATAGTCGGAATAGAAACCTGCGCCCGCTTCGCGGGACATGGTTGAGGCCAGGGCAGGCACCGCGATCCGATAATCTCCGACTGGGCGCAGGATGGTCGGTGGGATGTGGGGAAGGGTTACTTGGCTGAGAATCATTTCATCCCCGGCTAACGCCTCGAAGTGCTTCCAGTCGATCCTTTTCGCGCCCTCGAGATCCATATAGTAATGAAAGCCCCACGACCCATCGTACCACAGCGATTGTCCGGCGCGTCCGCGCTCTCGCACAAGCTCACGTGCGGCGTCGCGCGCAGACCGGGCGAACGCTTGATCACCCTGTGCGACCACGAGCCCGGCAAGTGCGCTGATCCCGAGCGTCGCGAGGAGTCCCGGGGGAATACCGAACGGACGACGCGCGCCGACTCCTCTGGCTTCGAAGGCCAGAAGAATCGCCACCGCTGGGGCCGCCGGCAAAAGCGCGCGCACGTTCGTTGACCAGTTGACGAGGCTCCCAAAGACAAAGATCCCGCAGACCCACAAGGCCAGCAGGAGGGCCTCTGCGCTGCGGCAGTGCACGACGTGCCGAAGGACCAACGCGAAGATCAGCGCGCCGGAGAGCGTGAACAACGCAAGCTGAAGGACGAGGCCCCAGCGGGGACCCTCGGGAGTGCGGAGCGGGATGTGCCCGAGTGTTTTCATCCCAAGAAGTGCGACGACCACAAGGAGGATGAAGACGACCGTGAGCGCGGAGCCTCGGCGACCGAAGGTCCAGGGGGTAAAGAGGAGGGCTGGTAGGCAGGTCCCGCCCAGAAAGCTGAGGCCAATCCACGGAAGCTCGATCGTGTTTGCCATCCCGGACTGGCGCACCTGTAGTGAAAAGGAGCTGACCCCGAGCGGGTCCACACCGTAACGCGAAATCATTCGGGCCCGGTAGGCCAGTGCGATCGCGAACGGGATCAGGAGGAGGAGGCTCCGCACTTCGAGTCGGCGGCATTTCGCCATGGTGTAGGCCAGCAGGAGCGGGATCAGCGCGAGGCCCACATATTTCGTCACGATGCAAAGGCCTGCCAGGAGC
>DATFYN010000369.1:0-18080 GCA_035315025.1 Myxococcota bacterium | reverse complement strand
GTAGAACCAGTAGCGGATCACAGGCGGGCAGGTGACTTCCTCTAGCACGGCATTGATGGTGAACAAAAAGCTACCGCCCACCTCCGTCACTCTTGCGGGCTGGCAGGGACCTTTCGGCGGGATGGATTCTATGGTCGGCACTGGCACTGGGTAGCGCTCATCCGGCCAGCGGAGATTCATGATTTCCAGCAAGTCCTTGTCTGAAGTGCGCGGCTCAAACGAAGTCTGCCAAGTGAACGTGAAGGGTGTAAGCAGTTGCGACCCACGCTGTCGGTTGACCGCCTGAGTAATCGCTTGGGCAGCCAGCGTCGCACCCAACATGTTCCAGTGGATCCCGCCGCGCGGGAAGAGGTCAATCGGATAGCTGCTGCGGGCTTGTGCGGTCAGTGTGGCCGCGTCGACATAGCGAATGTGGTAGCGGTCCAGAATCGATCGGTAAACCTCGAGCTTGCGCAGCCGGTCCTCTTCCGTGGCCGGGCACTTGTAGCCCGCGGGCAGGTATTCCGGATAGACAGCGGGCTTGGAGGGAGTGTTCACGTAGAGGAAGATCTTGCCCCGAGCTTCGTAAAATCGCTGCATCCGAGCAATCTTCTCCGCCCACGCTTCCGCCCGCGGTCGGAGCTCCGCAGTGTCGCGCGCGCAATACTCTTCGATATAGTTCGCCCCGAAGAGCTGGCCGTTTTGGCCGATCAGGATCGAGGGTGTGCCCGAGGTACGCAGCAAGGAATAGTAGAACTGGTTCTTCCAACGGATCGCGGGCTTGTAGATGGGGGTGAGCGTTCCGATCCTCTTCGAAACATACGTCTGGTAGCGACTGGTCAGCACACCCTCGAGCGACACATCTTGCGCGGCTTCCTCGATGACGCCAGCCACCGTATGCCTCGTGCGGAAACGCAGCTGCGGCACAACCTCCCCGATCGTTACGTTCCACATCAGGCAGAACCACGGAATGAACAAAATGGTTACGCCAATCACGACGGGAAGCCGGGAGAGCTGGAGCCCACGCTGCACGGCTAGAACCGGAAATAGAGAAATGGCTTGAACGGATCAGCCACCGCCTTGCCGACTGCGCAGACGAAGAGCAGGGCGAGCGCCGTCTCCATGGCAAAATTCCACCGGCGCCGCTCCAGGAAGAGCGTGCGGAGCCGATCGAATCCCGGCAGGCGCGGAAGCACACAGCAGACAGCAGCCAAAGCGGTCGCTACGAAGATATCGTTGGTGATGAAGATCTGGGCCGAGCTGGTTTGTCTGGGCCGAACCATTGCGGACAAGAAGATACCGGCCTGGTGCAGGGACCCGGCGCGAAACACAGTCCATCCCACCACGGTCACCAAGAACGTAAAAGCGTTGGCCTGCCAGCGGGGCATCCTATCCAGGAGCCGGAGCAAGAAGAGCTTGTCCAACACGAGGAATACGCCGTTGTACGCGCCCCAGACGACATAGGTCCACGCGGCCCCATGCCAGAGTCCAGACGCGAAAAAACAGAGCCAGAGATTGAGGTAGCGTCGCCCCGGCGGCACCCGGTTCCCCCCAAGCGGGATGTACAGGTACTCGCGGATCCAAGTGGACAGTGAGATGTGCCAGCGACGCCAGAACTCGGTAATGCTGCACGAGATGTACGGCATGTTGAAGTTCTCCAGGAGTCGGAATCCGAGCATGCGCGCAATCCCGATTGCCATGTCGGAATAGGCGGAGAAGTCAAAGTAGATCTGGAAGGTGAAGAAGATGACCCCCCACCAGGCTTCCGCGAAGCTCACAGCACCCGCGGGATTGCCGAAGACCATGTCGGCGCCCGAAGCGAGCGTATCGGCGATCAGCGTCTTCTTGACTACGCCGAGCATGAAGCGCTGAAAGCCAACTGAAAAATCATCGAAATTCGCCTTCGGCAGATTGCTGAGCTGTGTCTCGATCTCGTGGTACTTGATAATCGGGCCGGCCAGTAGCTTTGGGAAGAAGAAGACATAGGTCAGGTAGGTGGCGAAGTTCCGCGCCGGGTGACTCAGGCGGCGATGGACGTCGACGAGGTAGGTGATCTTCTCGAAGACGACGAAGGAAACACCCACCGGTAGAGCAATGCTCGGTACGGTGAGAGGTTGAACGGAGAGTCCGGTGAGTAGCGAATCCAGATTCTGGATCAAGAAGCGCGTGTATTTGAAGTGCACGAGCATAGCGACATTGATCATAATGCCGAGCGCCAAGAGGAGCTTGGCCTGCCTTGACGAGGCGGGAATCTGAGCGATTCGGCGAGCGATCAGAAAGTCCGCGACGCAGGAGAGGAGCACGAGAGCCGCGAATAAGGGCTCACTCCACTCGTAAAATACGATACTGCCGAGCAGGATCACCCCGCCACGCAGCCAGTACCGTCGTTCGGCGAGCAGATACAGGAGATAAAAGTTCGGAAGGAAGATGAACAGAAACAGGGGCTCGTAGAACAGCATCAGCAATCGCCCCTGTGGGATTCTCGGGCTCGGTTCGTCATCGAGGGATATCCCATCGGGGAGCCGTGCGCCGCGTCGCCCCCCGACGCTGCGCAAGACGGGCTGCAGGGATCCGGGGTTGGTTCCGTGTTTCGAAGTTTGTGATCGCCGGCCTCTATAGTCGAGGCTCGCCCTCCTGCCAAGGGACGGGCAGCGATCCGTCGTGATGCGGCGCCCACCCCTTCTGAGCGCCGGCCTGTGGCAGTTCTGCCTACACCGACGACGCGCTCCGCGCTGGCCGCCCGCCTCTGCGGCGGGTCCCGCAAGCCTCACCACGGAACGCTGCGGGCGAGAAACGATTGAGAAACGGAACCTTTTCGGTCCGGCGAAAGGCAGACTCGCGGCGTCCGGTTCGGCGCTCCGTGAAGCGGAGCCCGGCACGGGGCTAGGCAAGCGAATCTCTTCGCGTCGCCGACCACCGGGGTGTCGCAAGAAAAGGGCGCGGAGCCTCTGGTCTCGCGGGACGTGCCGAGGCGGATGCCAGAGGCCATTTCGTCGTTCGGCCGCAAGGAGCTGCCCGCGTTTTCCGCGAGCGAGATCCCACCCCGGCGGGTACGCGCAGGGATGGGGGTGCCCCCCAAAAAGGCGCTCCGAACAGCTCGGGAGGCCGGATCCTCGCGAGAGGTTCGCCAACACGAACGCGCTCGCGGCAACGCGCACGAATCTGCGACCTTTCGGCATGCCCGGCGCGTTCGACTGCTTTCCGGGCTCGAAGCAGAGCTCGGCCGCGCCCTCCGTGTAACACCCCCTGCAAAGAGCCTCGTCGCCACGTAGGACGAGTCGTGGTAATTGACAAGACTTCCCTCGCGTTAGGACGCTCGATGCTCCAGTCGATCCAGGTGTGCCGCGCACTCGCTGCCTTGCTCGTGGTGCATGTCCACGCCACCGTGATGGCGCGGGTGTATGCCGAGCGTTACGGCTCGCTCGATGCGATTTCCAACGGCGTCTACAACGCGTTGGACTTCGGGCAGCTCGGGGTCGATCTCTTCTTTGTGATTAGCGGCTTCATCATGATCTTTGTCACTCACTCCCTGCCCCCAAGCCGCGTGAGCGTACAATCGTTTCTCGAGCGCAGGATCGCTCGGATCGTCCCGCTTTATTGGCTCTTCACGTTTCTACTCACGGCTCTGATCCTTCTTGCTCCCGGCGTTGTCGTGCACAACGATTTAAGCGGGACGTTCCTCCTGAAGAGCCTCTTTTTCATCCCGGTCGCGCGAAGCGACGGCGAGATCGCGCCGCTCGTGGCTCCCGGGTGGACACTCAACTTCGAGATGTTTTTCTACCTGAGCCTCGGCGCCCTCTTGCTCCTGCCGGCCCGCCACCGCGTCTGGCTCCTCTCTCTCGTCTTTGTGTGCCTCGCGGGAGTCGGTTTCGCGCTACCTCTGGGCCCGGCCCACCCGATCGCATCCCTCCTCACCTCCCCGCTCCTGCTTGAGTTTCTCTACGGCTGCTGGATCAGCACACTCGTGCTCGCGGGCAGGATTGTAGGTCCGTCTTGGTCGGCGCTCTGCGTGCTCGTCGGAGTGGCGGGGATCGTCGCGGATTTTTTCCTGCCCCTGCAGGCCTTTCGGCACTTTTCCTGGGGACTCCCCTCGGCCCTGCTGGTCTACGGACTCCTCTGTTTAGAGCGCGCGAAGGGGCTCCGCTTCCCTCGATTCCTGGTGCGGATCGGAGATGCATCCTACTCGCTCTACCTGGTCCACTGGTTCGTCTTGCCACCCGTGGGCCGCGTTTGGGCGAAGAGCGGTCTTGGGCATTACCTCCCGGGGGATGTGCTGGTCGTGTTGGGAATCGTCGCGTCCGTCGGTGCAGCGCTGATCGTGCACCGATACCTTGAGGATCCTCTCATCCGCTGGGCGCGCCGACTTCTCTTGCCGCGCCGCGTGCTGACTGACCTCGAGCCAGGGAGTTCCGGGGTGCGGCCCGTCTGAGGGGAACTTCGGGTGATCCAGCAGAGGTCACGAGCGGCTCTTCCGGCGCTGATCCCTGCGCTCGCGCGTCGAGGTCACAACCCGCCAATCCAAAAGCGGGGACCGGAGTCTTCCCTCGGCCTTCATCGCAGACGTCCCAGGACCCGCCGCAGCTCGCTCCGCGGAATGAAATGATTGTATCGAAAGAAGGCCCACGCCGATTCCAAAGCGAGCCGTCGTCTGAATCGACCATCAAGCCCCAAAGCGTCTCGCCTTATGTCCGCAGCTTCGAGCTTGACATGGACGTAGCTGTGGATCCATCTCGGAGGGATCGCGCCAAACTTCCCTTTCATCATCCGCAGGATCTCACGGTGCACCTGAACGCGCTGACGAAGGGTTTTCGTATCGGCGTGAAGCCGCGAAAGTGCCAACTTCTGCGGCAAATGGGCGAGAGGCCGTAGCCTGCCGCACCTGAGCCAGTACTCATAATCCATGCAGTAGTGGAGGCTTTCATCGAGCAAGCCGTAACGCTCGAATGCGCGCTTGCGAAAAAACACGGCGGGTTGGCAGATGAAACAAATCTCTTGCAGTCGCTCGTAGTTCCAGTCCTCGACCGGATAGGGTCCCAGGAGACCACCCTGGATGTCCACGTGATCGGCCAATCCGTAGACGATATCGACGTCAGGATTCGCGGAGAGGAAATCGCTGACGGCGCGTAAAGCTCCCGGCGCATAAAGGTCGTCCGAGTTTAACCAGCCGATGTATTCGCAACTGGCAGACCGGAAACCCTTGTTCACCGCGTGTGCTTGCCCCCGATCTGGCTCACTCACCCATCGAAGCCGATCCGAGTACTCGTGCAGGATATCCACGGTTCCATCGGTACTCGCACCGTCGAAGACAAAGTACTCAACGGTCACGCCCTCCTGCGAGAGGACGCTCGTAATGGCGTCACGGATGAAGCGCGCCTGGTTGAAAGAGGGGGTGACGATGGAAAACTCTGGACGCGATGTCCATTCTACCATCGCAGCCCAGCTTCCTTCGCAGGACACTGGCTCAGGCTGAACGCGCGTGTATAACGCCGGGTCCGCGCGACGGGCAACCGGCACCCGGCGAAAGGCGCACCAATCCCAGTGGGTCGCATTTTCAGTTCACCGTACGATGAAACCTGCCGCCATGACGTCGGAACGCACGGCCAGCAGATTCTGAAACTGGAAGATCTCGTTTGCCGGGGTGTAGGACCCGAGGGGCAGGAGCTTGCCCGGCAGCAACCGATAGAGCTCGAACCCTTCCAGCAGAGCATAGAAATCGTGCAGGAAGACCCGCTCTAGCACGTTCATTTCGTTGAACTCGAACATCACGCAGGAAATTCTTCGCTCTCGCAACATCCTCTCGGCACCAAGCAGCGCCCGGTACTCATGGCCTTCAACGTCGAGCTTGAGCAAGTCGATCTGTTCGATTCTCTGGCGCTCGCAGAACGCGTCGAGCGTCGTGAGCCGGCAGGGCGTCGAACGCACGTTCTGCGCGTGGTGCAGTTCTTCGAGAACTTTGGGATCGAGGCACGCGTGGGCGCTCGCGAGATCGGTTTCGTAAGAGAAGATCGAACCCTCGCGCTCGCAGTCCGAAAGGCCTACGGCGAAGGCTTGGGCTCTTTCGCCGTGGACAGCGAGCGTTTCTAGGAGCTTCTCGAACGCGCTCGGGTTCGGCTCGAAGGCGATCACCCGAGCACCCGGTACCGAAGTGAGGACCAGTCGGCTGAACTCGCCGACGTTTGCACCGCCGTCTACCACTGTCCCCGCCCCGTCTCGGAGCAGAGCCGGAAGGAGAGCCCGCACGAGGTACTCCTCGCCGGTCTCCCGCGAATCCCTGTAGTTGAGGATACCCATGCTGTTCAGGTAGAAGAGCCGTTCGTCCATGTGAAGGTTGGACAGTACATGGGAAAGGAGCGTTCTAACGACAGCGGGGCGATCCTTCTCCTGCAACGTGGCGGTGTGTGTTTGCATCACCTGAAGCACTGCCTCCTCGGCAAGGAGGCGCCGCTTCTCCGACGAAGCTTGTCGGCCAACCACGCGCAGTGCCCGATCGACTACCCATCGCAGCGCACGGACGCGAACTCCCTCGGGATGGCGCCTCATCTTCTGCGCACCCCTGCGAATCGCAGCTCCCGCCACGCGCTTGGCCAACTGGAGCACGTTCTCGGCGTCGCGCTCTCCCTCCGGCGGCCGGAACATGACCTCGTACGTCGAGCGATCGCAGTCGGCGTCGCGGATCAGGAACGGCGGGTGTTCGAGCGGAAAGTGCATCTCGCGTACCGGCAGCGCAGCGAAGGGGTTCGCTGTTGCCGTGTGCGTTGCGTCGCTTCCGAAACCGAGATTCGAGATGAGGTTCACGCGGGGCAGGATGCACAAGCCGCCTTCGACCCAGGAAGCGAAGAGCCACTGGTAGTCCCAGGTGTCGATCTCGCCGCGGTGAACGGCGTCGAAGATCGCAGTCCAGTAGTCCGCCTCGTCCTGCAGATCGAGCAGGTCCTTCAGCCAGCCACCCTCTCGAAGCGCAGGCCAGCGCAGGAGCTCCACGTCATAGTGGCGCCAGGCCCGCCGCCAGCCGGCCCAGCCCCAGACGTGGAGATAGCGGGAGAAGTAGTAGCTGCCGATCATCCGCTGCGGTCCCTGCTGGAAGTTCGCGCCGCAGATCGCCGTCACCCGCTCGTCCTCGCGATAGCGCTCCAGGAGCTCGTCGCAATAGCGGAAGAACGTCGGATGGGGCAGGCAGTCGTCCTCAAGCACGATCGCTTCGGGAGCCTGCTCAAACACCCAGGTGAGCCCGCTCGCCACGCGGCGCTTGCATCCGAGATTGGTCTGCGCGTAGTTCGTGACCAGCTCGCACGGCCAATTGATCCGCTCGACCACCCGTCGTGCCCGCTGACAGCGATCGGCCTCGTCCGGGCGGTCTGGCCTTGGGCCATCTCCCACCACATAGAGCGTCCGCGGACGCGCCTCGGCGATCGCCTGGAAGATACGCTCGGTGAGCTCCGGGCGGTTGAAGATCAGCAGCGCAACCGGGGACCGAAGATTCCAGCTTGTCACGCGAGCGGCCTTCCGGTAACGCGCTCGTAGTCGGAAGCCAAGAGGCTTCTCGCCGTCGACACACGATCGTATCGCCACGTGAGGAATGCCTCGACGGGGCGCATCCGCAGCAGCCGCAGGACCCGTTCCGAGAGCACTTTTCGAGTAAGGATGTGGAATCTCGTGTGTCGATGCAGGCTCATGCCGAGCCTTTCTGCCACGTAGCGCAGCGTCGGCTCGGTGAAGATCGCAACGTGCTGCCCATGCTCCGGACCGTAGTACCACCACTCGCCGGGCCTTGGCCGACGCGCCGGCAGGAGTTCGGTTGTGAAGGCAATCGTGTCGGCCAGCTGGGCCATCCGCTCCAGCTCTTTCATGGGGCGCGTGCAGTGCTCAAGCACCTCAAAGGCGGTCAGCAGCTCGTAGCGGGAGGACACCTTGAGATCCGCCTCGAACCCCTGGGCGAAGAGGTTCTCGCAGCGCTCTTCGTGGAGTCTGAAGTCGACTCCGTAATCGCGCATCAGCCGGACGAACAGCCCGTAGCCGCCCCAGTAGTCGAGACAGGTTCGATCACGGTCAAGGAGCGCGAAGATAAAGTTCCGTGTATACCGCGCGAGGGTCACGTTGCGCCCTACCAGTCCGATGTCGCTGTTCGTGATGGCCGAGGAGTAGGCTTCTGTGAGCCAGTAAGGCTCCTCGGTCTCTATGAAGCCACAGGTGTTGCACTCGAAATAGTCGACGTCATGCTTTTCGAGAATCCGCGCCCTCCCAAAGGGGCGACAAGCGGAACCGCAGATCCAACAAGACGGTATCGCCCCGGACCCGCTCATCGAGCGACTCCCCGACTTCCTTCTCGTCGGACGGGTGAGACGAGACTCTCCAGGAGATCCACCACGCCTTCCTGGCAGCGCTTCCAGGGGAAGCCCGCCGCGTGCGCGCGGCCTCCTAGGAGAAGATCGCGCCGAGTGTCTTCGGACAGTCCTGCGATGTGGCACAGACAGTCTGCGATCGAGTCTGTGTCGTCTGGATCGAAGTAGAGCGCGGCGGAACCGCCGGCCTCAGGAAGCGAGGCCGCACGCGATGTCGCGACGAGTGTTCCACTCGCCATCGCCTCCAGTACAGGGAGACCAAAGCCTTCGTACTGCGAGGGGTAAACAAGGGCCTCGGAGCGACGGTACAGCTCGCGCAGTGCGGTATCGTCCAGACCCGAGAGGACCTCGACGCGATTGGCGAAGCCCGCCCGTGCGAGCAGGGCGGACTCTGCCGCATCGAGTTCGCCGCCCGCGGGGGCCACCACGAGAAGGCGGTACTTCTTGAGCAGCCCCGACCGAACGAGGGCATCCAAGAGGCGGGCGAAGTTCTTGTAAAGGGTCCGATTGCCAACGTAGAGAAAGAACGGTTCCGGCGACCTGGCTAGCGGCAAAGTATCCGCCGCCAGGAACAGGTCATCGACGCCAGGGGGAATGACATGAACCCGCGACCGTTCCACGTGCGGATAGAGCGCGAGGATATCCGCAGCCGTCGAATGGCTGATCGCGATCACGGCCGCAGCCCGCTCGATGCATTTGCGCTTCTGCGCGATCAGCCATCGATTTGAGGGATCATCCCGTGGGAAGTACTGGGGAAAGAGCTCGTAGATCATGTCATAGACCGTAAAGACCTGGTCTGCCGGCGTCCATGCAGCGCCAAAGTAGGCGGAGTAAAAGAGCGTCGTTCGCTGCCAGAGGCTCGCGAGGGAGGCCTGGATGTCGTGCACCGTCAGACGATACCTGCCGCTGACGGGGACTGGCCGCAAGCGCTTGACAGGACCGAAGTCTCGCTCGTCCGACGAGAACACGACAACTTGGTCCCCAAAGTGACGTACGATGCCGGCCGCCACGTTCCGGAAGTAGCGTGTGACGCCACGCTGCTGCGGCCGCGAGTGGACATTGTCATTCAGGAAGATTCGCATCAGCCGCCTGGACCGTTCGGCCCGGATCGCGCTCGGTACTTCGCCCTCCGGCGCGCGACCGGCGCTCCCCCTGGAGGCGCCGCCAACGCAGAGGCTTGGTGAGGGGATTCCATGCACGAAGCCCGAGCACCCGCCGAGCGCCCTGCATGGCTCGCGAAATCCCCCGAGGAGCCCTCCCCGATCCGTTGTGTAACTCAGCCTGCGAGCGGCACGGGAGATACCAGCCAGGCACGTCGATCTCCTGGAGCACGCCCGCGTCCACACACCCCGCCGCATCGGCGGCTGCCACGCGGCACGATTCGCGCGGCAGCGGATAGTACCCGAAGCCGAAAACCCAGACGAAGCGCAGTGGCGTCTGCCATCCGAGGGCGATGGCCGCCCCGAGGAGGACTCGCCCTTGCAGGGCGAGGCGCAATCTCGATGGGGCGTGTCGCTGGATGAAGCGGAGGTGATCGCGCAGGTTCGCCATGGACCTTCGGCTCGTAAGCTGCGTCCAGTATTGGCGGAAGCTCATCATCCCCGTGGCAGGCGCAAGGCCCGTCTCGCCTACGTGCGAGGCGAGTCGAGTTTCGCAGGTCACCCCGAGCCGGAAGCCCGCCTCACGCAGCCTCAGCGAGAAATCGTAGTCCGCGATGTAGTGCGGAAACGCCACCGGATCGACATTGCCGATCGTCCGAATCATGGCGATCGGCACGAGGGTGCCGCGTCCAGGCAGCACGTCTACGTCCGCCACGAAGCGAAGACCCGGCTCGACCGCTTTGCGGGCTGAGAACGAGTAATCCTTCCAGCAGATGGTCACTCCCGCCTCGAGAATCCGCTCGCGATCGTCATGGTCGACGATGAGGGCGCCGACCGCTGCCCCCTCACGCTCGGAGACACGCACCAGGATCTCGACGAAATCGTCCGGGATCGACGTGTCGTTGTTCATCATCAAGACAAAGTCGCCCGCACCCTTGCTCTGGGCGAGCGCATACTCGATTCCCATGTGCGTGGCGCCCGTCCACCAAAGCTCCCGCGACGACCGGAGCACCACCACACCGGGCTCCTCCCGGCGCAGCACATCCGGCGTGCCGTCGGTGGAGCCCCCGTCCGCCACGATGATCTCGAGGCTGCGGAAGGTTTGCCGGCGCAAGCCGCGGATGCATTCGCGGGTGAGCGCGAGCCGGTTGAAGACCGGGATCACCACGAACACACGGGAAACCCCGTCAAACCCGCTGCGGTCGGACGGCGCGAGCTTCACCGGGAGATCCTCGTTCCGGCTCTCACGTTTTTTCGAGACTCCAGCTGGCGTCCAGGACCGCGACCGCATGGGTGCTCAAGGGGAGCTCACCGGTCCCATAGTAGTCGCCGTGTCGAACCTCGAGCTCAAACGCGTGTCGAATGTAGTCGCAGTACTCCGCCTTACGCCCCCAGGACGGCATCACCGAGTAGGTGACGGGATAGCGGCCTGGGACGAGCGGGACGCGGGGAATCGTGCAGACGAAACAACCGTTCTTTGGGAGCGGGCCGAACGCTGTCCGGCTGAAGCGGCTCGAATGCAGGAAGAGCGGGAAGTCGTATGCGGACCGAACATTCAGGGCGACCACGATCTCAGACTTTGGCGCCTCCGGCGTACTGTGGAAATAGAGCCTCACCTCGGCGCTCTCGCCAGTGCGCACACACTCTACAGACTCGCCCCTCGCATTCCGAAGCTCAATCGAGGTCACGCGAACGCTGCCGTCTCCGAGCCGATCCGTTCGGTCCTCGAGCCGGATGTCCGCCGGTTCCATTCCCTTCAGATAGAAGTCGAGGGCCTCCAGTTGGGTCCCGTTGAAACAGACCCGTCCATGGCCTAAAACGAGCCCGCGGCGGCAGACACTTTCCACTGCCTGCAGGTTGTGACTCACGAACAGGACCGTGCGACCTTCTCCCGCCACCTTGTCCATGCGGCCCAGGCACTTGCGCTGGAATTTCGCGTCGCCCACGGCCAGGACTTCGTCGACGATCAAGATGTCTGGCTCTAGGTGGGCAGCCACCGCAAAGGCCAACCTCGCGTACATTCCGCTCGAGTAGTGCTTGAGTGGAGTGTCGAGGAATCGCTCAATGTCCGCGAAGTCAACGATCTCGTCGAACTTCCTACGGATATAGGAAGCGGGCATGCCGAGTATGGCTCCATTCAGGAAGATGTTCTCCCGGCCTGTGAGCTCCGGGTGGAAGCCCGTCCCGACCTCGAGCAGGCTGGCGATGCGTCCTTGAAGGGTGATCCGTCCCGTCGTGGGCTCAGTGATCCGACTGAGGAGCTTGAGCAACGTCGACTTGCCGGCGCCGTTCGGACCGATGATGCCGAGGACCTCGCCCCGGCGAACTTCGAAGGACACGTCACGAAGGGCCCAGAACTCCTCGTACGACGGCTTCGCCGCCGAATCTCGGCGGCCGGAGAGCCGGTTCCAGAGATTCGCCCCGCCGCGCGCAAGCGCTTCTCGCAGCGTCGCGGGCGCAGCCTTCATCTGATGCGCAATCGCATACTTCTTTCCCAGGTTCTCTGCCTTGATCACGTGGTCGATCACCGGAACTCAATTCCTCGCTGGCTGGGGAGGTTGGCGCGTGAGCATCAGATGTAGTCGGCGAACCGGCGCTCGGTCTTCCGGAAGTACCAGATCCCGCTGAGGGTCAGGATGCCGATCAGGACCGTCGCCAGCAGCATGGCGCGCCAATCGGGGGCCGCGTGGCCGCCGAGGAGCGTCCAACGGAAACCCTCGATCACACCGACCATGGGATTGAGCGAGTAGAGGAGCCGGAAACGCTCGGGAACGATTTGCGCGCTGTAACCCACGGGAGACACGTAGAGGCCAACCTGCAGCAGGACGGGGACGATGTGCGTGACGTCCCGATACTTGACGGCCAGGGCTCCGAACCAGAGTCCGGAACCAAAGGCCGCAAGAAGGGCGAGCACCAAGAAGAGCGGGAGACATAGAATCTCCGGTCCTGGATGAAATCCATACCAGAGCATGAGAATGCCGAGCACGATGAGGGAGACCGCGAAGTCCGCGAGACCGGCCAGAACCACGCTCATCGGCACGAGCAGACGTGGGAAGTAGACCTTCGAGATCAGTTGGGAGTTGGCGACCAGGCTGGAACTCGTGGCTGCCAGCGAGCCCTGGAAGAGCTGCCACGGGAGGAGTCCTGCCAGGACAAGGATCGGATAGGGAACGGCACCGGAGGGGATTCTCGCGAAGTAGGAGAACACGAGCGTGAGGACCAGCATCGTGAGCGTTGGCCGGAGCACCGCCCACGCGGCGCCGATCACCGCCTGCTTGTAACGGACGACCACGTCGCGGCGCGAGAGGAAGTAGAGAAGCTCCCGGTACCGCCAGAGATCGCGCCAATACTGGGCCTGACTTCGCCCGGCCTCGATCACCACCTCGCTGTGTTCCAGCTCGTTCGCGTGCAAACTGGCTCCGGGCTTGAGGAAGCGATCCGACGTCCGAACGCGACCTTGCCGGGTGCCCGCAGCGAGGTCCCAACCGATTCGGCAGGAGTCCGCCAGAAAGATCGGGTCCAGGGGACCCGCGAATCGCGCCCCCCGCAGAGAAAAGGCCCGCCCGAGCGCCCAGTCCTGGCGGCTCTTTAGCGCGGGGAAGCCGCTCGCGCACCAGTTCGCCCTGAGCGCATTAAGGCGCGGCCCTTGCGATGTGCGATTCGTGGCTCGCCAGGCGCGTCGAGTCCTTTTGTATACTCAGGCGGCGGGGGCGGCGGTTTCGAAGTCGCGGCTCGGGGAGGAGAAGCGGTGGCGCAAATTCCGAAGGACGCGCGGATTTTCGTCGCAGGTCACAGGGGCCTGGTGGGCTCGGCGGTGGTGCGGCGGCTCCGGCAGGCAGGCTTCACGAACATTCTCGTTGCAACGCGCGAGCAGCTCGATCTCCGCGATCAAGCGGCCGTCAACTATTGGTTCCGCGCCAACTGCCCCGAATATGTGCTGCTGGTGGCCGGCACGGTGGGGGGGATCCTGGCGAACGCCACCCGACCCGCCGAGTTCATTTACGACAATATGATGATCCACGCCACCGTGGTGCACGCCTCCTATCTGTATCCCGTGAAGAAGCTCCTCTATCTGGGCAGCTCGTGCATCTACCCGCGCGACAGCAAACAGCCAATCGCCGAGGAGGAACTCCTCTCGGGCTTTCTCGAGCCGACCAACGAACCGTATGCCATCGCGAAGATCTCCGGCATCAAGTTGTGCCAGGCGTATCGCAAGCAATACGGCTGTTGCTTCATCTCCGCCATGCCCACCAACCTCTACGGCCCAAACGACAATTTCGACTTGCAGTCCAGCCACGTTCTGCCGGCCTTGATCCGGAAATTCCACGAGGCGAAGGTCGAGCACGGGAGCGAGGTCACGATCTGGGGGACCGGCACGCCGAGACGCGAATTTCTGCACGTCGACGACCTCGCGGACTGCTGCCTCTTCCTCCTCGAACACTACGACGGGGAGATTCACGTGAATGTGGGGACCGGAGAGGACCTGTCGATTCGCGAGTTGGCCGAGCTCGTGCGCTCCGTGGTGTACCCGGAAGCCAAACTTCGATTTGACGCCTCGAAACCTGACGGGATGCCGCGAAAGCTCCTGGACGTAAGGCGCCTCCACGCCCTCGGGTGGACCCACCGGATCCCGCTGCGGGAAGGAATCGCCAGCACCTATCAGTGGTTCGCGAGCGCGTACGCCCGCAAGAGCGAGCGGGCGGACACGCCGATCGCCTACGCGGAAGTGTAACGTCCCGCGCGCAGAAGCTCCGTAAGGTTCTGGATCGGGAGCGGTGTCTTCGCCAACGGATCCCCCGCAGCCCTCTGCGTACCCGCGCACCGTACGGCCGCGTGGACCGTGTCCGGATCCAGGTCGCAACCGAGGTCGCTGACATCCCAATCGGAGCGGTGGCCTGCGATGGTCTAAGATTGCGAGGCGAACGAGATTCGAGGTCGTTCCGATGCGTGTCGACTTGTCGCACCTGAGACGGGACACGGTGCTCAAGCTGCTGCACGGCTGGGCGCCTGAAGGTGCGCCCGCGGCGGAGATGGAGGGTTACATTCGGCACTCCGCCGGCAGGCTTTGCGCCTCGGCCCGCGCGCTCGCGAAGCTCCCGCAGGGCGCCCGCGTGCTCGAGATCGGGGCCAACCCTTACTTTCTCACCGTACTCATGCACGCCGCGCGGCCTGACCTCGATTGGGTCTGTACGAACTGGCACGAGGGTACAGTGGGCGACGGGCCTCACGAGACCCGGGCGGTGCACAAACTCGATCACCAGGCAGTTCCCGTACGCTGGTATCAGGCCAACGTCGAACGCGATCCCCTGCCCTTTCCGCCCGAAAGCTTCGACGCGGTGGTGTATTGCGAGGTCCTCGAGCACCTTGTCGAGGACCCGGCGCGCTCGCTCGAGCACATCCACCGCGTGCTCAAACCGTCGGGAGAGCTGCTGCTCACCACGCCCAACCCGGCTCGCTTGATCAATCTGTGGCGGCTCCTTCGACAGGGGACGATCTACGACGGCGTCTCGGGCTACGGCATCTATGGCCGCCACAACCGCGAATACTCGAGACGTGAGCTGATCGAGCTGCTCGAGGGAACCGGCTACCGCGTCACCCGCTGCATGACAGTCGAGACAACGAGCGACTGGAGCTTGCGCGCGCTCGTCGCACGCCTTGGCTACGGCGAGCATCACCTTCTCCTCGCAACGCGAACGAGTCCCGAACCACGCCGCTACCGGCCTTCGTGGCTCTACCGCAGCTTCCACGACGAGCGCGCGGCGACGGGTTAAGCATCTCTCGCCGTCGGAAGAGGTGGCGGAGCGAATCCACCTTGGGGTCATCGCCCGCTCGTTCGCCTGATCCGCGTTGTGGGAGGCCGGCGAACCGGCCGTGGGCGGCGTCCGAGGGGCGACGCGCGAGCTGCCAACGAGACATCGACTGGCTATCATGATTAAGGTCGCTTGCGGATATCTGCGGGGGGTGAGCGGCCCACCTTGCCTCCGAGGCGCTGGTTTTCTGGCTCGCGCACGTCGGCAAGTGCTCGATCGGCGAGAAGCTGTGCGCGGAGGCACGGGAGAAGATGCTCTGGGTTGTCTTCGTCGCTGCGAGTCTTCGTGTCTAGGTCGAAGCAGGAACGGAACCACGTCGCTGGAAGGACGGGAACACCGTACTCGGAGAAAGCTCCGGCGCTCGCGAATGGCCAGGGAGCGCCCAAGGGCCACCCGCTCGCGACCTCTTGGGGCGAGCTCGAGAAGGTGTGTGACGCCCATACTCGCCGCATCGGATTGCTCTTCCCACACCGCTGTGGAAGGGAATGGTCGCCCGGAGATCCTCTTTGGGCCTTCGGATCGCGTGCGCGGGCGCCAAGACGGTATTCGCTGCGCCGGGTGGTAGCGCCTCTCGCGATCCGGAAACCGGACGCAGTCCGTTGACACCGCGATCGGTCGGATCCCAGGGGGAGAGCGTCTCGTCCGGTGGGCGCGATTCGAGACCGCGCGTCTTTATCGAGTGTTCCCATGTGGCGACGTCCGGCCTGAACACCGGAATCCAGCGCGTCGTGCGGAATGTACTGCGCTTCGCCCCGGAGCTGGCGGAAGAGATCGGTTTCGATTTCCGGCCGGTCATGCACAATGGTTTTTCATTCAGCGAGGTTCGCGAGAGCGAGGCGCATTCACCTGGGTTGGACGCGGTGCGTTCCTACGGTAAGGAGGTTCTCGACGCGACGGCACAACTCGTCCGCGCGTTCGTCGGGCGTGCAGCGCACGCGAGCTCCACGGCCGCACTGGTCTCCGTTCAGGAGACCCTGCCCCTCCCCAGGCGGCTTAGGCATCTCGCGCGCCGGCTCCTCTTCTACGCGTTTACACGCCCTAGGCGTTACCCCGGTGCATTGGACTTTCGAGAGGGCGACGTTCTCCTGATGCTCGACTCCTCCTGGCAGGGCGAGGTGTGGGACTCTGTCGCCCGCGCGAAGCAACGGGATGCTTGCATAGGCATTGTGGTGTATGACCTCGTTCCGCTGCTCCGCCCCGATTGCTCTGAACCGGCGCTTATCGAGGTCTTTCGCCGTTGGCTCCCCCGTGCGCTCGACCTCACGGATTTTGTGATCACCATCTCGGAAGCAGTCGCAGCTGAACTCCGAGGCTGGATCCGAGCCAATCCGTCGCTCTCTCATTTGCAAAACCTACCGATCGAGTCCTTCCGTTTGGGGACCGACTTCGATCCTCGTTCGAGTGCAGAGCCGCGAGCTTTCGCTTGGCAGGAGTCGGATATGGCGCGCCTCCTCACGGACAAGTCGCAGGGTCCTCTCTTCATTCAGGTGGGCACCCTCGAACCGCGAAAGAACCACGGCGTCGTCCTCGATGCGTTCGACCGGCTTTGGGCGCGGGGCATTCCCGTGCGTTACGCGATCATCGGGAAAGAGGGCTGGCTCTGCGACTACACCGTCAATCGCGTCTTGACCCACCCCTTGAGAAACAGCCGACTCTTCTGGCTCGATCGTTTGACGGATCAGCAGTTGGCGTTGGCCTACGGAGAGGCAGACGGAGTGATCTGTCCGTCCTTGGCTGAGGGCTACGGATTGCCGGTCGCTGAAGCGCTCGCCTCGGGACGCCTCGTCATCGCCAGCGATATTCCCGCGCACCGCGAAGTGGGAGGCGAACGCTGCGAGTATTTCGAGGTCGATTCCCGCCGGGAGCTCGAACAGATCCTCGAACGCCATGCGAAGGACGGAGCGGCTTCGCGCATGCGGCCGGCTTCGCCTCACGCCGTCACCTGGCGAGAGAGCAGCGAAGAGCTGTTGCGCAAAGTGATCACGCTCAGCGCGGGTCCCGCGCATGCAGGTCGCTAGCCGGCTCCGCGTCGGCGCGATCGGATTCATGGCGCCCAAGGCCGTGCCGGGCCAAGCGCTAGCGCGCTCGATCTTTCAAGGCTGCGCTCAGCTGCGCTGCCTCTGCTGAGTTCTCGTCACTCGCCGGTAGATCGCGGCCGTGGCGGCAGCGCACCGCTCCCAGGTGAAGGCAGAAGCGCGCTCCCGCCCTCGCTCCACGAGGCGCCGGCGAAGGGCTTCATCGCTCGCGATTTGTTCAAGGGCATGGGCCACCTCCGTCTCCGACTCCACATCGACCAGGAGCGCGGCGTCGCCCAGCACTTCCGGGAAGACGCTACACCGACCCGCCACGACGGGTACGCCGCGGGCCATCGCCTCGAGGGGAGGTAGGCCAAATCCCTCGAGCCGGCTCAGCGTCACGAAGGCCGTCGCGTCGTAGTAGAGCGCTTCGAGCGCGGAGTCGTCCGCCCGGCCCGTGATTCGGACACGCGTTTCGAGGCCGAGCTCACAAACGGCTTGGCTGGCCTCCGGGTAGCGAGAGTCGAGAGACCCCGCCAGGACAAGCATGGATGGAAGCTTGGTGTGAGCAAAAGCTCGAATCAGCCGGACCAGCCCTTTGTACGGCTCGGGTCTACCGACGAACAAGAAGTAGGGGCGATCCCCTAGGGCAAACTGCTCGCGGACCAAACGGATTTTGGATTCGTCGCGTGGCGCTGCGGATGCGACTCCAAGGGGAATCGCGTGGACGCGATCCGGAGAGACCCCGAGCCGGTTGCGAATCTCGTCCGCCCACAGCTCGGTGTCGGTCAGGACGGCGTCCGCGAGGCGCATCAGCGTAGAAATCGCCGTGCGATA
>DATFYN010000368.1:0-2789 GCA_035315025.1 Myxococcota bacterium | reverse complement strand
ACGCCCGGGACGAGCTCGGTAAAGAGCTGCGGTGCATCGGGGTCGACGAGGGGTTCGCCGTAGCGCGTGAGGCTCTGCTGGAGGTCGCGGGCGAGCTGCATCTGCTCGAGGGCCGCGCGATGGTGCTCTGAGAGCTCGAAGGTGTGTTTCCCGACGCGCCGTGCGAGGCCGAGGCCGGACAAGAAGCCGAGCCGCCGCAGGAGCTGGAGGCGCAGCGTGCGGGAGGCCTCTGAGCTCGGGACTGAATGCTCGAACTCGATCCGCCTTTCCGGATCTGCCCTGTGCTCGAGCATCTGATCCAGCACACCGAAGTGGCGTGCCTCGATGGCGCGCTCCCGGGCGGCGACGCGGTCGTGCTCGCGACGGAGACCGAGCACTTGGGTGGCAAGCTCCTGGCTCCGCTGGCGGATGCCGTACCCCACGTACTCCCGTGGTATTCGGAACAGGATTCTCTCTTGGCTTTTGCCGCGGATCACCACGTGGACATGGGGATGCGCGGTATCGAAGTGCTCGATTGCCACCCACTGAAGGCGCAGGCCCAGGTCGCCTTCCATCGCCGCTACGAGCTCGCGCGCGTGCTGCCGGAGGTCGAGTCTCTCGCCGGCTTCGGGCGAGACGATGACCTTCCAGAGGCGCGGATCTCCGGCCCGTTGCCACCCGCCGAGGCGATCCGGGATGTGGATCTCTTGCTCGTGGGCATCGAAGCCAAGGCCCGGCTTTCCCTCCTGCTGGGCGCCTTCGCGCGCCAGGTACCGACCATGGACGCGCCAGCCCGACCCGCCGCGGTTCTGCACGTAGCGGACCTTGACGATGCTCTGCTGCAGCACGGACGGCGAGAAGCCGAGAAGGGGCACGCGAGCGGGCGGGAGACGTCGGAGCCCGCGCCTTCTGCGAGAGCGAGCGGCAATCGCGCGCAGGCGGCTCGCGCTGGGCGCCCGGCTCTCACGCGGAACCCGCCGGGGGCGAAGCCGCATCTTGAAGCGCTTGCTCTCCGGGTTCTCCACCGTCCTCACTCCCCAGCGCTCCGCTCGTGTGATCGGCCGAGCGGATCCCGCAGCGCGTTTACAAGGCTTGCCGGATCGTCCGGAGGCTGCCGGCCAAGCGCGCGAAGGAGCCCCTCGAGCTCGGCTGGCTCGCGCTCGAGACGCAGCGGCCCCTCGCTGTAGAGCCCGATGGGCATCGAAGCAGTGGTGTTGACTCGCAGGTCAAATGCACTTGCAACGAACGCGATCGCACCGCTCATTGTCACGAGAACGAGCGGCCAGCGACGACATAGTCGGCACGAGAACATCAGCCACTTCCACACAACGCGATTGTGCGTTTCCTGGGCAAAGCCGCAAGAATCCGGTTGCAAGCTTGCGATGTGGCAAGGGAATCCGGTTTTCCCTCCGGAGAAAACCAGCGCGCGTGACACAAACTCCGGTTGGAAGTTATTGGAATCATTCCGGAAGCCAGCGAACACTACGGTGGCTCTTTATCTTGCAGGCCTTCCTGATCACGCGCTTCCCCCCGCGGGTCTCTTCTTCTGCTCCGCATCCTCATGCTCGTAACGCTCTTCCAGTGGGTCCGCGGTGCGCGCGTGGCAGGACACAGATTGCGACCGGCACCGGCATCACCGTGAGCACGCGGAGCGCACGGTGTGCGATCGATGGAAGGCGTGCTCGAAGGCCGGGAGTTGACCTGACCGAGAGCAGGTCGTAGTGCTGATCTCGAACCCGCGGTTGGCACCACCGTGGGCCTGTTGATGACACGCTCAGGGAAGAGTTCAGGCAACGAGGAGGGCGGCGGCAGCCACATCGTTAGGATGAGGCGGCCGCGGAGGAGAGTTCGCTGCCGCCTCATCTGATTGCGCAGATCGACGACTACCTCGCCCGACTCGGGCCGTTCGACTGCGTCTTCGTCGACGGCGACCTGGTCGCAAACCACGTGTACGTCGTGAACGGCCAGCTCACCTGGATCATCGACTGGGGCGATGCAGAGATCATCCAGCTCTACCGGGAGATGCTCGGTTGCAACAAGGCGCTATTGCGGGTGTTCCTGGATGCCTGCGACTAGCCGGTCGGCGAGGACTTTCCCAGCCAGGCACTGAGTCTTGCCGTGTACCGCGAGGCAGTGGGGTTTGCCCAGCACCGGCGCACCGGGATTGACGGTGGCGTGGATGCCATGGGAATCTGCGCCCGGGTCACCGTCCAATGAGTAAACCGCGCGTACTTGTCACCTGCTATCCGCAGGCCGGTCATTTGCACCCGCTGATCCCCACGGCGCGAGCGCTGGCCGACGCGGGCTGTTCAGTTCTCGTCGCAACCTCCGCCTCGGAGCATGCCACTCTTTCGGCGGCTGGCCTCGAGGCCATCGACCTTGGGCCAAGTCATGCGGAAACGGGTACACGCCGAGGCGAGGTGATGTCCGAGGCCTTGGCAGCGCCCCCATCGGCTCGTCGCGCAATCTTTTTCTCGTTCATTTTTGGTCGGGTATACGCAAGCGCCGTGGCTGACGATCTGTTCGAGTGTGCGCGATCGTGGTGCGCGGACGTGATACTTTCGAGCCTTGAGTCGCTCGCTGGGCCTCTGGTGGCGGCGCGCCTCGGGCGGCCGCTCGTGGTGAACGGTTTCGGCACCGGCCTAGCCAACGACGTGTGCGAGGCGGCTGCGCGCGCGGTCGCGCCCCTTTGGGAGCGCGCCGGGCTCGCTGTGCCTCCTGCGGCGGGTCTCTTCGACGGGCTGTACGTCAATCCGTGCCCCCCGAGTCTGCGCCCCGACGACGTTCCAGTCGCACCTCGTTCGCAGGCG
>DATFYN010000367.1:0-25221 GCA_035315025.1 Myxococcota bacterium | reverse complement strand
GACGGGGCCGGCCTTCGAGGCCAGCGTTTGGGGGATTCCTGCCGGCCTACTCCCTAACGTCGCCAATGCCAGGGAAGGTTTCGGTCGGGCGCGCGAAGCGCTGCGTGACTTGTCTCACGGCACCCTGTGTGCGGATCAGCGAAGACGAGTGACCGGCGTTACCAAAGCGTTCAGCCCACGGGCGACGCCGCACCCAGCCCGTGAAGCGTCTCGCGCGGGTGCAACGCCGCGCCCCTTGAAGCCGCACGGGCGCACCTCCAGGGCTGGGCCTCGTCGGAAACCCACAGATCACGGCCGCCGTGGTAGACGGACGGCGAGGAGCCCACATCCAGAACGAGGTTCACTTCCGTAGGAGATAGGATGGTTGCGCATCAGGCTCGGGACGACCAAGTCCTGATGGCGGCGATGGCTGCGGCGGATCGCTCCGCCCTGGGGGAACTCTACGATCGCCACGCTCCAAGGCTTCTCGCCATCTGCATTCGACTCCTCCGAGACCGCAGCGAGGCGGAGGACGTGCTCGTCGAGGTGTTCTGGGAGATCTGGGAGCGGGCTCGGCGCTACGAGCCTGGGCGCGCGAGTCCCCTCACTTACCTCGCCACCGTGGCGCGCAGCCGTGCCCTGGACCGTCTGCGACGCCGCCGGCACGAAGCGCTTATTCGGGCTGCCGCGCAGAGTTGGGCCGCGCTCGCGCCGGACTTCTCTGGGTCCGTAGCGGAGCAGGGCCCGCTCGCCGATACACTCGCCCAAGAGCAGCGAAGGCGTGTGCGACTCGCCCTCGACACACTCGCGCCCACGCAGCGAGAGGTGGTCGAGCTGTCCTTCCTCGACGGGCTCTCCCACCAGGAAATTGCCGACCGGCTCGGCGCACCCCTTGGGAGCGTCAAGACCTGGATCCGCAAAGGACTCCTCCACCTGCGAGACATCCTTCGGCTGCAATACGGCGAAGGGGAGACGGCATGATCTGCGAACAACGCGCCGAAGAGATTCTCGAGTACGCAGCCGACGCGCTTGAAGCCGGGGAGCGCGAAGCGGTAGCCCGTCACCTCGCCACCGGGTGCCCGCGCTGCGCGGGCGCTTTGGCCGAAGCCGAGAGCGTACTGGCGCACCTCGCACTCTCGGTGGCACCGCTTGACCCGTCGCCCTCCGTCCGCGCGCGGCTTTTCTCGAGGCTCGAGGGCGCGCTCCACGCCGCGCCGAGTGCGCTGCCCGGCGCCGCACTCCGTCCGGCGGGACCCGCCACCCCGCCCGCTGCCGCCCGGCGCCGCGCAAAGAGCTGGCGAGCCGGCATTTCAGCCGCGATCGCCGCCAGCCTCGTGGCTCTCGTAACCTACTTTGGCATTGCCCACCCCTTGGTACGGGAAGTCGACCGCCTGCGAACCGAGCGTGAGACGCTCGTAACTCGTGAGACGGTGCTCGAGCGTGACGTCGCAGAGCGTGATCAGCGAATCGCAACGCTTGAGAGCGACGCCGCACGCAGCACGGAGACGGTGCGCATGATGCGCTCGCCGGAGGTGGAGGTGATTCCCCTGCGCGGCGCCGCACCGCAACCGGGCGCCGTCGGCCGCCTCTTTTTCGACCACGCAGCCGGCCGCTGGTACTTCCATGCGTCCCAGCTCCGGCCCGCTGGACCGGGAAAGACCTATGAGCTTTGGTTCATCAACAGCGCCCAGCAGAAGATCCCCGCCGCGACGTTCGACGTGGATGCAAACGGCGAGGCGACGCTTCTGATCGACGTCCCTGAGAGCACGGGCACCCTTGCCCTTGCAGCGGTGACAGACGAGCCTGCGGGCGGCGTGAAGCAGCCGACCGGCGAGATCCAGATTTTAGGCCAGCCGACGACACCCAGGTCCTAGACCATATGGAGCGACCGGCTCCATTTGCGAGTGTCGTGCTCAGTCGTAACGGAGGAGGGGGCCGTAAGGCCCATTTCCGCGGGTTACCGCCCGAGGGCGGCAGAGCCGCAAGCCGGTCATGGGGAAGGATATCACCCACGTCGGTCTCGATGCCCACCAGGCGACCCGCTGGGCTACGGCCTCAAGCGGCAGCTCGAGGCGCTGGGGCTCCGGTGTGTGTGGGCGCCGGCGCTAACCGCCGCGACGCGCGGAAGCTGGCGCAGCTCTTGCGGGCGGGCCTGCTGACTGAGGTACACGCACCCACCGCCGCGGAGTCCCTGCAGGCATGACGCTCGCTCAGAAGAATCACGTGGTCCAAGCACTCCCGACGCAAAGATCCCACGAGACGTTCCGCGTAGCCATTCTGCCATGGGGAATGAGGCGCTATGGGAACCTCGTGAAGGCCCATTCCTGCGACCCGCCGCCGAAACTCTGTCCCGTAGATCGCATCGTGATCGCGGATCAAGTACCGATGGGCCGTCGGGGAGCGCCTCGACCGTTTGCTGCGGGGTCCATTCGGCCGTGGGATGAGCGGTCGCGTGGACATGCAGGTTGGCCTGGACGACCACCACTTGAAGCAGAGATTCGTGAGCTCATCCTGGAATGCATCGCGCGAATCCCACCTGGGGCGCGCCCCGCATCCACGGCGAGCTTTTGAAGCTCAGCTTCACCCTCGCGCAGTCGACGGTTTCCAAGGACCTGCCTCGCAATCGGAGACCGCCCTCCCCGAGCTGGCCGACGTTCTTGCGAAATCATCTTCGGGACGCGGTCGCCATCGACTTCGTTGTGGCATCCCTCGAGCGACGCAGGCTACCGCGAGCGGCTCCCAATATCCGTCGGGCTTATCCGCTCGCAAAAAGTCGGGAGTTCGAGCCGGACCGTCCTGTTCCACAGCCTTCGGGCGCTCAGCCCAGCGTCTTTTCGTCGCAGGCTACGCGGTCTGTGCTGCCTCCACTACAGACCGATCGCGTATCGGGTTCGCGCCTCCTCCGGTGAAAGCATCGCGGCCTTGGCAAGAGCGGCGAGCCGAGCGCCGTCCTCGAGATCCGCACGCTCCACACGCACCTGGAGGGCACGCGCACACACGAAGGCGTCGGTCGACGTGTCGACCATTCTGACCTTGGTGCGCCCGGTCGCGGAATCCATCAGTGCGTCGAACGGGACCGGCACGATCCGGCCCTGTTGCCGCGTGATGAGGACGCTGGTTCCGCCCGCAAGCAGCGTGCGCACCGCACCCACACCAAGGTCCCGCGTGTAGTCCCGATCGAAAGCGATCGGCTGGCCGCAGCGCAGCTCGTAGCCCACGTCTTTGTCGCCGATCTGCACCTTCACGCCGCGCGCGGCGAGCGCGCTTGTCACCTCGGTGCGGAGTACTTTGCCGAGCGGCACCTCGGCGAGCCGAACGTGGCCGTGCTCGTCGCGCGGCGCATCCTTCAGCATCTCGAGTTCGCTGGGTTCGAAACGCTCTGCGATGCCCTCTGCGATGACGGCGACCCCATCGGGGCGGCCGGCGGCGAGCCGCTTCACGATCGAACCTTCGAGAATGCGCACCACGTCGCCGAGCCGGATTGGGCCGGCAGGAAACTCCTCGGGGATGAGAGTGACGGTCGCACCCGCCGCTTTGCCTGCCCCAAGGGCTAGGTGCCCGGCCTTGCGCCCCATCATGACGATGAAAAACCATCGGCCCGTCGTGCGCGTGTCCTCCGCGATTCGCTCGACGACCGTGGTGGCGTGTTCACGAGCCGTCTCAAAACCAAAGGTCGGGATGTCGCCAGGGAGCGGCAGATCGTTGTCGATGGTCTTTGGTACATGGGCGACTCGGATTCGACCCGCGGCGGTGTCGGCTACTCGTTTTGCGGAGAAGGCGGTGTCGTCGCCGCCGATCGTCACGAGGTGGGTGATTCCCAGAGAGTTCAGGGCTTCCACGACGTTCGCGAGATGCTCGGGCTTCTTCGTCGGATTGGCCCGCGAGGTGCGGAGGATGGAGCCGCCTTGTAGGTGGATCCGTGAGACTTCCTCGGGACGCAGCTCCTTCGTGTGGGAAGCATCCCCCTGCATGATGTGGGAGAAGCCGTCAAGGAGTCCGACCACGCGCGCACCTGCGCGGGCCGCGGTGAGCGCTGCCGCTCCGATCACGCCGTTGATGCCGGGGGCGGGGCCGCCGCCGACGACTATTCCAAACATCGCCATCTGAGTTCCCTTCCGCTGTTCCGGTGGGTCTGGTAGCGCCATCTTAGAGCGCGGGCGATGCGGCGCGCAGGAGCTGTTCGGCACCCGCGGACAGCTCCGCCACGATGGCAGCCGCCGGTTGTACGGCGCAGACCTGGCCCACGGACTCGCCAGCATACAGCGCCATCGCTTCAATCTCGCCCGTCGTCTCCCGCGTCGGGCAAGGCACGCCAAAACGAGGCACCGCAATCCGCCTGCCCCCGCTGATCTCGATCTCTCCCGTCACGTCCTTTGGAAACGCCCGCGCCGCTTCCACGCAAGAGCGCAGCACGCGATGAGGTGCATTGGGCCACATGACCGAAAACGTGTCGGTCAACACAGTGTCTTCAGCGCCTGCCTCGACGAGAGCCTTCACATAGGTGGGGTGCGCGCCCGACTCTCGAGCCGTGACAAACCGGGTCCCCACCCGAACCGCCGCCGCGCCCGCCGCAAGCACAGCGGCCATGGCACGGGGCGTCGCGATCCCCCCGGCGGCGACCACGGGCACCGACAGGGACCCGAGCACGGCATCGAGGAGAGAGAGCAAACCGAGCCGGCCTCGCACGTGCCCTCCGGCTTCCTGGCCCTGCGCCACCACGAAGTCGCAGCCCGCCCCTGCCGCAGCACGCGCTTCGTCGGCCGACCCCACCTGCCACGCCGCGAGGGCGCCGCCCGCATGCACGTCCGCCACAAGCGTGGGGTCGGGCGCGCCCCAGAAGAACTCCACCACCCGTGCCGCGCGCGCCGCGATGCCGACGCATTCGCGCTGGTCAAGAAAGGGCAGAAGAAAGCTCACCCCAAAGGGCCCGCGGGTGGCGCTCTGCATTGCGCCCAGGATTTGCACGAGAGCCGCGGGGGGGACGAGGGTCGCCGTCACCATCCCGAGCGCCCCCGCCTGGGTCACGGCCAGGGCGAGCTCGGGGGTCGCAACCCCTCCCATCCCTGCCTGCTGAATCGGGGTCTTGCACCCGACAAGCCGCGTGAAGCGGGTCTCGAGCACGCCTTTAGCGGCCACGCAGGCCGCGCAACAGCGCGGTTTTCCACCCGCCGACGCTGCCTAGGCGATCCAAGGGAAACTCATCCGCCGGTTCTTCCCTGCGCGGTCCACCGACACCGCCGAGACCAAGGTCCACGAGCACCTCGTCCGCGAACGCGCGCATCTGCCGGTGGACGATCGTGCCTTGCGCATGGTGCAGAATCGACAGCGGGCGGCCGTGCCCAGAGATCAGCGCCTCCACGCGCGGGCTGCGCGAGAGGTAAGACGCGTAACACGCCCAGCCGCGCCGGCCGATCTCCGCCTCGAGAACCGCCCTCAAATTCTGACGCGGATCTTCGACGTGGGTGCGTGAATCGACGAGGGTCAACAGGACGCGTGCCCGCGTGGTCCGGTCGCTGCGCTCGAGAATCGCGTAGAGCTTTCCCGCCTCTTCGAGGGACGCCCAGTCTGCGACGGGGAGCACGATGCGATCCGCCGCATGGAGCGCGTTCAGCGTGAGGGCCTCGATGTCGCTCTTCGTGTCGAGGACGATGAGTCCATCCCACTGCGTTCGCTCGATGATCCGGCGCAGCGTGTCCGGATCATCCGCGCGCGCCTTGAGGCTTGCGAGGTCCGGCGGCGACGCCACGAAATGCACGCCGTACTGGCCGAGCTGGATCACGCGGTCGAAGCTGCGCTCCGCCCAGGCGTGCTTCAGGTTGCCGCCGCCGGGCCCGGGTGGCCGCAGCGTGAACATGCGATCGAGGGAGCCCTGGTCGTCGAGGCCGACGACGAGAACCGGCAGGTCCTCGCGCAGGGCTCGGACGTAGATCGCAAGGTTCGTGGCCACGGTCGTCTTGCCAACGCCTCCCTTGTTCGAGGCGACGGCGAGAACGCGCGGGGCACGGGTGCGCGCAGGCGTGGGGGGAACGCGCTCGGACACGGCACTGAGGATAGGCATCGGGTAGGATTGCGGCCATCATGCCGGCGGTCGCCCTGATTCCCGCCCGCTATCAGGCCTCGCGGTTCCCGGGAAAGCCGCTTGCGTCCATCGCCGGAGTGCCGATGCTGCGCCGTGTGGTCGAGGGTGCACGCGCGGCAAAGCGCGTGCGCGAGGTGATTGTCGCGACCGACGATCGGCGCATCGCCGACGCCTGCGCTGCCTTTGGCGCAACCTGCAGGATGACCTCTCGTGCGCACGCCACTGGCACAGACCGCATCGCCGAAGTGGCCGCCGGGCTCTCCGACGAGGTGATCGTGAACGTGCAAGGCGACGAGCCGCTCGTCGAGGGCTTTGTGATCGACGCCCTGGTCGAAGCCTTGGATGCGGACCCCGAAGTTCCCATGGCTACGCTGGCCCACCCGGCGGACCCGTCTGCACGCGAAGACCCAAACCGCGTGAAGGTCGTGGTAGACCAGCGCGGCCGGGCTCTTTACTTCTCACGCAGCCCGATTCCCGCGCAGCGGGACCCGGTCGCAGGCGCTCCGCCGACCTTGCAGCACGTGGGGCTTTACGCCTACCGGCGCCCATTCCTCATGCAGCTCGTGCAGCTCGCGCAGACCCCCCTCGAGCGCTGGGAGGCGCTTGAGCAGCTGCGTGCGCTGGAGTATGGATTCCCGATCCGCGTGGCGGTCGTCGAAGGCTGGCGCAGCGTCCCGGTGGATGTGCCGCAGGACGTGCTGCGGGTGGAGGCGCGCCTGCGCGAGGCGGGGCGGTGCTAACCGCCGCGATCCTCGGTTTCCTGCTCGGGCTTCGCCACGCGAGCGATCCCGATCACGTCGTTGCGATCTCCACGATCGTGGCCCACCACCGCAGCGCATGGGCTGCGTCTCGCGTCGGTGTCGCATGGGGCCTCGGCCACAGCCTGACGATCGTCGCCGTGGGAGGGGCGGTGGTGGCCCTCGGACTCGCCTTGCCTCCGCGCCTTGGTCTGGGGCTCGAGCTCCTGGTGGGGGTCGTATTGGTGGCGCTCGGCGTCTCGAACCTGCGTAGCGCGAGTGCTGGCGGACTGGCGCACGCCGCTTCTTCTGCCCACCGGCACGGCGCGTCCGTGAGCCCGCTTGGCCGCGCCTTCTTCGTGGGTCTCGTACACGGCTTGGCCGGAAGCGCGGCGGTAGCGATCCTCGCGCTCGCGGCCATGCCGGGACCTGCCGCGGCCATCGTCTATCTCGCGATCTTCAGCCTGGGCACCATCGTAGGAATGGTCGCCATTTCGCTCGGCGTCGGCGCGCCCCTGGCTTTGGCCAGCGGGCGCTCCCGCGTGCAACGCTGGATCGTCGCAGGGAGCGGCGCCCTGTCCCTCGGACTCGGGCTCTGGCTCGTCTGGAAGATCGGGGTGGTCGAGGGAATTCTGCTTTGAAGGAGCCGCGGGGGGGGAAAGCTCGACGCGAAGACGGTGCGCGAGTGGGGCCGGCCCTACTCGAACGGGGGTCACTTTGGCAAGAATGACGAGCGCGGCACGCTCAACTTCGCGACTCCCGAGCGCGTGCTTGCCGCCTGCGCGCGACGCCAGGGCGCGGCCGGGTGATCTCCTGCGCCCTTCCTTTCAACGACCGCAGGCCGCAGAACGGCTTCGCCGGGAGGCACAACCCGATCCATACGATGATGGCCGACGGCGGCGACGTGCTCTGCGGCGCCCAGGACTTTATTGCCGGCGGCTTCCGTTGCGCGGACGACTCCGTGACCATGCCACTTCAGTGTGGCACCCAGTGGGATGCACTCTCGCACGTGATGTATGACGGCAAGATGTACGGAGACCGCGACGTATCGCTCGTCACGAGCCGCCAACTCGATCGACAAAAATCAACGATGGCGAGGTGCGCCTTGACTCCGCAGTATTCATGTGGAGAGGTTGGAAGCAGCGAGATCTTCTGGCTCGACGCGTTGGCCGGAGCTTGTGCGGAGGACGGAAACTACGCCTTCCTGATCGTGGCAGCTCCGCTCCCGATCACGGTGCCGTGGGCTCGCCGATTAACCCGCTCGCGATCAAGTAAGCCGGTTCCCTCTCGATTCCCGCGGCCGGCCCTTGGGGTCCTCGACCGCGGGAGCTTGTGGCGCTCTCATCCACCAACCGATCTTCTCGATCGGCCCTCGACGGAGTCCCCGAAACACCCTCGGCGCTTGCTCCAGCCCACTCCGAGGTGAGCCATGAGTGCCGGCGGCTCGTGCACACGGAGTGGCGGATCGACGCAGACCCGCTCGGCCTCGCGCCCTTGTGGTGATACCCTGCGCCCGCTCGACGATGGAGGATGCCATGCACTCCGACACTGTCCTCGTGGAACGCGACGGGGGCGTCGCCACGGTCGCGATGAACCGGCCCGACGCGATGAACGCACTCAGCGACGAGATGCTGGCCGCGCTGCCGGAACGCCTGCGCGAGCTCGCAAGGGATCCCGACGTGCGCTGCGTCGTTCTGACCGGCACCGGCGAGCGCGCGTTTTCTGCGGGCGGCGATGTGAAGGACATGGCCGCGCGCGGCCCGGCAGCGGGTCCCGCGGGAGCTGAGCGCAGGGAACCGCGCCCGTGGGAGGACGCGGTCGATCGACTGAGCTCGGCGCAGGAAGCTTCCTGGATTCTCCACACGATGCCGAAGCCGACCCTTGCCGCCATCAACGGGGCCTGTGCGGGCGCGTCCTTGTCGATGGCGCTGGCCTGCGACCTGCGCATCGCTTCCGAGCACGCCGTGCTGCTCACGGCCTTCGCGAAGATCGGGTACTCCGGTGACTTCGGCGGTAGCTGGTTCATGACCCAGATCGTGGGTACGGCCAAAGCGCGTGAGCTCTACTTCCTCGGGGATCGCCTCGATGCGGCCGAGGCACTCCGTATTGGCCTTGTGAACTGGGTGGCGCCGCGCGAGAAGTTCCGCGAGGAAGCCCGGGCGCTCGCCGCTCGCATCGCCGCCGGCCCGCCCCTCGCCTACCGCTACATGAAGCGCAACTTGAACTTCGCTCTGACGGGCGATCCGCACACCGCACTGCGTCTCGAAGCCGAGGGCATGATTCGCACCGGTCAGAGCGAAGACTTCAAGGCCGCGGCGCGCGCGTTTCTCGAGAAGAAAACGCCGACCTTCAAAGGGCGCTGATCCTGCAGGGGGCGCGCCGAGCGGCAGGTCGCCCGGCGGCCCTGGCCTTGCTTTTTCTGGTCTCCGGCGCTGGCGCCTTGATCGCGGAGACCACGTGGATGCGCTGGTTCCGCGAGCTCTTCGGGGCGACCGCACCCGCAGCCTCCGCCACCCTCGTGGCCTTCCTGGTCGGCCATGCCGTGGGCGCGGGGTTGGCTGCGCGGCTCGTGCCTCGCTTCCGGCGCCCACTGCGCGCGTATGGACGTCTCGAGCTCGGCGCGGCTGTGGGAACCCTCCTCGTCCCGCTCCTGCTCGCCCTGTGTGAGCGCGCGACCCGAGGGTCCTACGACGCGCTGCGCGCCACGCCGTGGCTGCTGCTCTCTCTGCGGCTTGCGATCGCTCTTTTGGCGACGCTCCCGGCTGCGCTGTGCTTCGGGGCGACGCTTCCCGCCGTCGGCGCGGCTGTTTTGAAAGACATTCGGCGTCTTGGCGCCGTCGGCTCGGCGCTCTACGCCGCCAATACGCTCGGCGCCGCCGCCGGCACGGCGCTCGCCGCGTTCTTTCTCCCGGACTGGATCGGTGTGCGCGGAAGCTACGCCGTGGCCGTTGCGCTCTCCGCCGGTGCAGGCCTGGGCGCGCTCTTTCTCGCCCGCGGTGAGCCTGATCGCGGTCTCGCGCCGGCCCCTTCGACTGCGGCGTCCACCTCTTCGAGTCCGCCGCCGGACGCGCGCGCCGCAGGTTGGGGCTCGCCCCGCGGCCAGGCTCTGCTCGCGACCCTCTCGGGTGTCGGCGCCTTCGCAGGCCAGGTGCTGCTCGTCGAGGCCTTCGCGCAGATCTTCAACGGCTCGGTCTACGCCTTCGGGGCGGTGCTTTTTGCCGTCCTCCTGACGCTTGCCGCAGGTGCTGCGGTCGTCGCGCTCGTCGAGCGCCGGGCCGTCGTCGACCCGCGCACGCTCCTTGGCGGCGCGCTTGCCCTGGCCGCCCTGGGATTTCTGGCCTTCCCGGCTCGGCTCTCGCGCGCCACCGAGGGGTTCGCCTACTTCGGCACGGACCGGCCGTGGCCTGGCTACCTGCTCGGCGCCCTCGCGACCACGTTCGAGACCGCGGGGCCGCCGCTCTTCGCCGCCGGGCTCGTATTCCCCCTCACTTTCGCGCTCGCTGCCCGTGCGCGGCGAGAAGGCGCCGGCGACGCGAGTGTCGGTTCACGCCTCGGCCACCTCCTCCTGGCAAACACCGTGGGCTCCATTGCCGGGGCGCTCGTCGCGCCCTTTGTGCTCCTGCCGACGGGAGGCCCTTGGTCGTCCTTCATTTTGCTGGCCGGGCTCTATGCGCTCCCCGCAATCGCCCTCCCCGACAAGACGGCAGGGCGACGCGTCGTGCGGGATGTGCTCTTCGCTCTCGGCTGGCTCTTGGTGCTCGGCTTCGCGAGCCCTGTGGGCTTGCCCCTGGTGCGCCTTGAGCGCGGGGAAACGCTCCTCTTCGCCGAGACCAGCGCTGCCGGCGTGGTCGCTGTCGTCGACCGAGGGGATGGGCGGATCCTCCGCACGGACAATTTTTCCGTGCTCGGCGGCACCCGGGACAAGGTGCATGAGGAGCGCGAGAGCCACCTCGCCCTGCTGCTCGCACCGAACGCCCGGCGCGTCGCGTACGTGGGATCTGCCACCGGCATTAGCGCCGGCGCAGCCCTTGCCCACCCGATCTCCGGGTTGGATTTGGTCGAGATCGTG
Organism: Myxococcota bacterium; assembly: GCA_035315025.1. Classification (GTDB taxonomy): domain Bacteria; phylum Myxococcota_A; class UBA9160; order UBA9160; family UBA9160; genus UBA9160. The sequence goes on along the minus strand of DATFYN010000367.1, from coordinate 14,357 downwards.
CCTGGCGTGGCCCGCGCCGCGCGACTTTTCTTCGCCGACGCAAACCGCGGGGTCTACGAGGACCAAAGGACGGAGGTCGTGCTCGACGACGCAAGAAACTTCCTGCGGGAAACCCAGGAACAGTTCGACCTCGTGATCGCGGACCTCTTCGTTCCCTGGCGTTCCGGAACGGGGTCGCTCTACACCCGCGAGCACTTCGAGGCCGTGCGCGAGCATCTCGGACCCGACGGTGTCTTCTGCCAGTGGCTTCCCCTCTACCAGCTCACCCGGGGAGAGCTCGAGACCATCATCGCGACCTTTCTCGACGTCTTCCCCCACGCGGCCCTGTTCCGGGGCGACTTCTACGGCGGCTTCCCGATCGCTGCGCTCGTGGGCTTTCGCGGCCACGTGCCTTCGGCGGAGGAGGTGGGCGGCGCAGCGCTTCGCCTTGCCGCCGCCGGAGAGCGCGACCGCTGGGTCACCGATCCGGCCGGCCCCTTCGCGCTATATGTGGGACCCCTGGCGCCGCTCGCTCCTTCCCTGGCACAGGTCCCGCGCAACACCGACGACCGGCCGCGGATCGAGTTCCTGGCTGCCCGAAGCCACGCTGGCGGCGTACGCGGAAAGAGCGAACCCGTGGTGGGGCTCGCCTGGTCGCGCTTTGAGGACGCGGTGCGCGACGCGGCCCGACGCACGGGGGACGAGCTCTTCCTGGAGCTTCCGCCCGAGGCACGCCGCGCGTCAGAGGGGGGAGCCCTGTTCCAGCGGGCGGGAGCCCTTTGGGTTGCAGGGCAATTCGACGATGCGGGAGGCGCCCTTGCAGAGGCGAGTGCGCTGATTCCGGCGCGGCTCCTCTCCGAAGCACGGGCCGACCCCACGGCAGCGGAGGTGTGGGGGAAGTGAAAGCTCTTCCTCCCCCGCCGCCGCATGCAAGAAAGAGGGCTTGTCGAGAGATCACGGCGACGCCGCCCCCGATCCCACGCCGGATCCATCTCCTTTCGAATCCCGAAACTCCCCGCGGGTGTCACACTGCATTAAGAATGCATGAAGCCGTGCTTTCGCGCCTCGTGCAAAAACGAATCTAATTCGGTCCCCTGCCGCCCAACCCAGGGGCGGATCCTCCGTCCCTCGAAAGGAGTCCTCGTGAAGAAGCTTCTCACGGCATTTGCATTCGGAGCGATGATCGCCGGGGCCGCGGCGTTCGTGACCTCGCCCGCCCTCGCGGCGGACACGGGCACCACCACTGGTGGCACGGATACGGGCACGGGCACGGGCACTGCGAAGAAGACCCACCACCACAAGTCGCACCACCACCACAAGAAGTCGGGCGGCACCGGTACGAGCTCGGGCACCTCGGGCAGCTCGGGGACGACGAGCGGCACGACGAGCGGCACGACCACGAAGTAAGTGTGCCACCTGCCGCCGCATTCCGGGCTCCGCGGGCGCGGAGTGCGGCGGCTTGCGTTCCCCGGCTAGTGAATGCGTTTTTCCCGCCCCGCCCATTCCTTTTCGCGAAGTCGGAACTTCTGAATCTTGCCGGTCGAGGTCTTCGGCAGCTCACCGAACTCGACGCTCTTCGGGCACTTGAAGTGGGCAAGGCGCTCTCGGCAGAAGGCGATGATCTCGTCCTTCGAAGCCTGTGCTCCGGGCTTGAGGGAGACGAAGGCCTTCGGGACCTCACCCCACTTCTCGTCGGGAACCGCCACGACCGCGCATTCCAGAACCGCCGGGTGTTTCACCACGGTGTGTTCCACTTCGATCGTCGAAATGTTCTCGCCTCCACTGATGATGATGTCCTTTTTGCGGTCCCTGAGCTCGATGTAGCCATCCGGGTGCACAACCCCGAGGTCCCCGGAGTGGAACCAGCCGCCCTGGAAAGCGCGGGCGGTGGCCTCCGGGTCATCGTAATAGCCCTTCATCACGTTGTTTCCGCGCATCACGACCTCACCCATCGTTGCAGCGTCGGCAGCCACCTCGCGCATGGCATCGTCAACCACGCGCAGATGCGTCGATGTGAGATACGGTACGCCCTGCCGCGCCAGCATCCGCGCACGCCCCTCGACGTCGAGCCGTTCCCAGCCTGGTTGCAGCTCACACACCACGTGCGGACCGTACGTCTCCGTCAGGCCGTAAATGTGCGCAACGCGCACACCGAGCTGTTCCATTCGGGCCAGCAGCGTCGGAGAGGGCGGCGCACCTCCGGTCGCGACTCGGATCTCCGGGTCGAAACGCACGCCCTGCGCTTCCGGATGCTCGGCGATCATCAGCAATACCGTCGGTGCGCCGTTGAAGTGCGTCACGCGGTGCTGGCGGATCAGCCTCAAAATCTCCGCGGGGTCGACACGCCGAAGCAGCACGTGCGTTGCTCCAGCACCCGTGACGGCCCACGGAAAGCACCAACCGTTGCAATGGAAGAGCGGCAGCGTCCAGAGGTAGACCGAGTCGCGCCCAAGTCCATGCACCACGATCTCGCCGAGCGCGTTCAGCATCGCGCCGCGGTGGGTGTACATGACACCCTTGGGCCGGCCCGTCGTACCGGAGGTGTAGTTAATCGAGGTGAGGCGCTCCTCGTCTTCGATGCAGTTCACGACGGGCAAGACGGGGGCACCGGCGATGAACTCCGCGAAGGAGGGCCCCGCAAGCGGCGTGCCACCGACTCCCGCCACGGGGTCCTCCACGTTCACGAGCAGTGGCCTCGCGCCGAGCCCTCCCGGCGCATCGTGAACGGCGGGCGCCAGCTCGGGATCCACCAGCACAACCTTGGCTCCGCAGTGGTTCAGGATGTAGCCGACCTCGTCGGCATTGAGACGGGTGTTGATGGCGACCAGGGTCGCCTTGGCGAGCAGCACCGCGAAATGTGCGATCAGGAGCTCCGGTACGTTCGGCGCGAGAAACGCGACCCGGTCGCCTGGCTCTACGCCAGCGCGCACCAGCGCTCCTGCGAAGCGGCCGACCTCCGCGCCGAAGGCGGACCAGGTTTGGCGGCGGTCGCCGTAGATCAGCGCGGTCTTGTCGGGGAAGACGCGGAGCGTGCGCTCGAGGAGAGCGAGCGGAGAGAGCGGGTCAAGGTAAACGGGCACGGACATGGAAATCTCCCGATGCGTCGCGCATTATAGGGGCGCAGCTCTGTGAAGAGCGCGGTGCCGCGGGCAAAGGGGGCCAGGAGGCAAATGGGGAAGCGCTGGCTCGTGAAGACCGAGCCCTCGGAATACAGCTTCTCCAACCTCATGCGCGATGAGCGCACACGCTGGGACGGTGTCGCGAACCCGCTCGCGCGCAAACACCTCGCGGCCATGGCCCGCGGCGACGAGGTGCTCGTCTATCACACCGGGAGCGAGAAGGCGGTCGTCGGAACCGCGCGCGTTTCGGCGGCGGCGGGCGGGGAGGTTGAGCTCGCGGCAGGTGCGGCCCTGCCCCGGCCGGTCGCGCTCGGCGAGCTCAAGGCCGACAAAGGGCTCGCAGGCTGGGAACTCGTGCGGCTGCCGCGCCTTTCCGTCCTGCCGGTCACGGACGGGCAGTGGGGGGCGGTCATGGCAAAGGCCAAGAAGACGCCGAAGGGCTGAACCGCGCTCTGCGCAGCAGTCGGGATCCAGGCAGCAAAAACCCCGGGAGTAGACGCGAGGCCTTGGCTTCGCGTCCCGTGGGCGGCTACGGCGTCCGCGCTCCCGGGGTCGGTGGCGCTGGGAACCTGCGTCCCCGCTGCACCGAGACGAAACTAAGATTCGGTGCGTGGCAGTCCTAGGACGCCGCCACCTCACTCACCGTAGGGGAACATTTCGACACCGAATCACCTCCATCTCGGCATTGGGGTACACCCAGCGAGCCCCAGCGCCCGCTTCCGGGTCCCGGGTCACGGTGGTCGCCGAATACCGCCGCTCCGGGTCGCCCCGCCCGGCCTGCCCGCGCAGCCCTTTTGGTTGAGCGGGTCGTCCAGCACGAGACTTGGGGATGAGTGAGATCCCCTCAGGCTCATCCACCGTATCGGATGGCGCGCGCGCGGTCTAGAGCCCCGCTTCGCGCGGCCCGAACGGCCCGCCGGTACACTCGTCCGCATGAGCGAGAGCCGAGCGAAAAACGGGCACATCGCCACCCTCCTCGTTTCCTGCCCGGACCGGCGCGGCCTCGTGGCCGCCCTGGCACAGCTGCTCTACGGCCACGGGGCCAATATCCTCGACTCGGCCCAACACATCGATGCCACCGAGGGCCAGTTCTTCCAGCGCATCCGCTTCGATCTCTCCGAGCTCCACGGCGACAAGGTGAGCCTCGAAGCGGGTATCCGCGAAGTGGCCGAGCGTTTCTCGATGAACTGGCGCCTGTCCTATGCCGCGGACGAAAAGCGCGTAGCGATTTTCGTCTCGCGCTACGACCACTGCCTGTACGACCTCTTGCTGCGCCATCGCGCCGGCGAGCTGCCGTGCCGCATCCCGGTGATCGTGAGCAATCACCCCGATCTCAAGCCCGTGTCCGAGCAGTTCGGGATCGACTACCGCGTCTTCCCCAAGACGAAGGAGACCAAGCACTCCCAGGAGAGGCACGAGTTCGAGTGCTTGCGAGAGCTCGGAATCGATCTCGTCGTGCTCGCACGTTACATGCAGGTGCTCTCCGAGAATTTCGTTCGGCGCCTGCCAGGACGGATCATCAACATTCACCATTCCTTCCTGCCCGCCTTCGTCGGGGGAAAGCCCTACCACCAGGCCCACGCCCGGGGCGTGAAACTGATCGGGGCCACCGCGCACTACGCGACGACAGACCTCGATGAGGGGCCAATCATCGAGCAGGACGTGATCCGCGCCTACCACCGTGACTCGATCGAGGATCTGGTTCGTAAAGGTCGCGACGTGGAGAAGACAGTCCTCGCGCGCGCCGTACGCTGGCACCTCGAGGATCGCATTCTCGTGTATGGAAATAAGACGGTGGTCTTCGAGTGATCCCGCGCGCGGTCCTGCTCGGCCTGATGCTCCTGGTGACGCTGATCGGCGGGGTCACACTCTGCGCGCGCTACAGGGTGCGTGGCGCCGTCGCCGCCGTCGCGGCGCTCGATCCGCGTGGCTTCACGTCGCTATCGCTGGTCGTTGTGGGCTCGGGAGGCGCCCACGAGAACCCCGAGCGCCGCGGGCCGTGCATCGCCGTTGGCTTCGGGCCGCGGATCGTGCTGGTGGATGCGGGGCGCGGTGCCGCCGAGGGGCTGCGCGCCGCGGGGATCCCCGTGGATCAGCCAGACACCGTCTATCTCACGAGTCTCTTGCCCGAGAATGCGCTCGGCCTCGACGACATCTTGCTTACGGGCTGGCTTGCGCCGCGCAAGAAACCCCTGCGCCTCGTCGGTCCCGAAGGGACGCGCGAGTTCGCGGCGTCGCTCGAGCGCGCCTACGCGCGGGGTGCGCGGGCGCTCTCGGAGGGTCTTGGTCTTCCGCCGGAGGGCGCACGCTTCGAGGCGCTTGAGATCGGAGACGGCTTCAGCGACGAGCGCGACGGCCTCGCCGTGCGTGCGGCACTTCTGCCCGGCGGCCCGCTACCCGCCCTGGCCTATCGCGCCGAGGCGGGGGGCCACGCTGTCGTGATTTCCGGGACGGGTTTCGGCGACGAGGCCGTGGTCACCCTCGCGCGCGGCGCCTCTGTCCTCGTGCACGAAGCCCTCCACCGCCCGTCCCTCGACGCTGCAATCGAGGCGGGCGGCGAGGACAGCGGGCGGCTGCGGCGGGAGGGGGAGCTGCACACGCCCCTCGAAACGGCAGGGGCGCTCGCGAGCCGCGCCGGCGTTCGCACCCTCGTGCTCGTACGACTGCGCCCACCCCCGCTTTTCGCGTGGCAGTTCGAGCACGCGGCGGGCAAGAGCTTCGCGGGCGAGGTGATCGTCGCCTCCGACGGCGACGAGATCACACGTTGATCCCAGGGTTCTCGGGCGCCGCCGAGGGCGGAGGCTCGGGCGGCGGCGGCGGGGCCTCCTCCTCCGGCGGGGGAGCCGGGCGGTCGTCGCGACTGCGCTCTCCGGTAAAGCGTCGGCGCTGCTCGGCGAAGTAGGGCTGTTCGGGGCGTAGGGCGATGGCTTCGTCGATCGTCTCCACGGCGTCTTCGGGGCGGCCTGCCGCAAATTGCGACTCCGCCAGGGTGTCGAGCAGATTCGGGTCCTGGCGGCTTGTCTCCTCGACCGCCCGCTCCGCGAGGCGTACCGCCACCGCGACCTGCTCTTCGGTCGGGCGCTGGCTCGTGGCGATCATCCACGCCGTGTTGTTCAAGAGCAGCGGCGAGACGTCGTTCAAGCGCAAGAGTCGCGTCCCGCGACGGGCGAGCAGATTGGCATCTCCCCCCACCTCTCGCGCCACAGCGGCAATCGAAAACAGCGCGCACAGCGCGAGCGCTGCATTGGCGAGGGTGAGCCACGGCCGCGCGGCCTCGCGCCGCAGGGCCGAGGGGGCGACTGCCGCACTGGCGGCGATCCCCGCCACGAAGCCGCCCAGATGGGCCGCGCCAGCGACACCCGGGAAGACGACGGATCCCGCCGCCGCGAAGGCGAGCACCGCGAAGAGCAGTCGGCGCGGGACGCGCCAGGTCACCGGCAAGCGGTCCGCGCAACGGATCTCGAGCCAGAGCGCCGCTCCCAAAAGCCCGAGGGCAATTCCGGAGGCGCCGAGCGCCTGCTCGTAGCCCGTGGCGAGGGACGCGCCCATGGCGCCGAGGGCCGAGGCGCCCATCACGAAAGCGGTGCGCGACGCCCCCAACGGAACCTCGACCAGCGCGCCGATGGCAACGATAAAGAGCACGTTCGCTGCGAGATGGTGGACATCCGCGTGGAGCAGGTTGGCGGTGAGCATGCGCCAGAGCTCGCCGGCCCGGAAGAGCGTCGTGCTGAAGATGCCGGCCAGCGCAAGATCGGGATCGAACCAGCGCTGGAGCCCGTACACCAAGACGCAGGCCACGGCGAGAACGAGGCTTGCGCGCACCCGGGCCGGCGAGCGCGAGAGCCGGTCCAAGTCGGCCATGCGGGCGAGCTGCTGGGTACCGCCGGGCTCGCGGGCGATGCGCTCGACAATGGCGCGCTGGAGCCGCTCCTGGCCCTGGGGATCGATGAAGAGGGTGCGGGGGAAGCGATAGACGGAGCTGCGCGTCCCCATGCGCAGAGCGCGCCCCGTATCGGCAAGGTGCGTGATCTCCGGGTACGCGGTGAAACTCTCGCCCGAGAACTGACTCGGATGGCGAATACCCGTCGCGTGGAGTGAAATGACTCCGCGGCCGCGCCGTAGCGCGAACGTTTCCGGCGCAGCAGAAAGCGGCGAGGGAGCGCTCACCGAAAGGAGACTAGCAGGGCTCCGCCGACCCGAAGTCCGCTCCGCGCTCCGCCGCCGCGTTCGCCGCGCATCAGCGCTGGCTTGGGACGGCCAGCCCTGGAAAGACGCGGGTGAAGACGAGATAGACGAAGCTGAAGGCGCCGAGGAAGCCCGCTGCGATCCCAAACTGAATGGGTCCGACCCAGGATCCCCCACTACTTGGGGCGAGGGACGGCCACACGAGAAGGTTTCGCTCGAGCCAGAACCCGAGCACGGACACAAAGCCGACGCCGCCCAGGATCATCGGGGTTTTCTTTGGCCGCGCCCCGAGCAGCACCCAGAAAGGGATGATCCAGCAGCACGCCCAGACCACCATCGAGAGCCAGCCGTAGGGCGCGGCACTCATTCGCGCCCAGGAGAAGTTCCAGTACCAGCCGGCGTTGCCTTGCTCGGTGATGAACTGCGGACCAAGGCGCGCCTCGAAGAACTGCGTCTCCTCTGGCAGGTTACCGTACCAGGTTACGAGGTACTGCGACCAGAACAGATACATCCAGAAGATCGAGAAGGCGAAGATCATCTTCCCGAGGTCGTGCATGCGCGCCTCGGTGATCTCGCCTTGGAGGCCGGGCGCGTTGCGGTGAAGCACCGAAAGCAGCGCCGTGGCCGAGATCGCAGACAGGAAGGCACCCCAGGAAAAGTAGGCGCCAAACAGGTTTGCGTACCAGGTCGGAGTGAGCGACATGACTTGGTCGAAGGCCAGGAAGCTGAAGCCGAAGGCAAAGACCAGAATCAGACCCGGGGCGATCCGCCGTGTCGCAGCCGCGGAGCGCTCGAGTTCCACCGCATCCCCACGCCAGCCCGCGGTCCACCATTCGAACAGGCTGCGTGCGCGGCCCTGCGCGGTGGCGGCGACGCCGTAGAGCGTCGGCCGCACGGAATGATAGAGGTACAGCGTCGTGAGGACGGCGAGAATCCCGAGGATCGCGAGGTCCAGCGCGGCCACGCGCGGCACGTTGAGCCACTTCGCCTTCGACGCGATGGGCTCGGCGATCCACGGATAGATGTGGTGGCGACCGAGAAAGTCGAAAACTCCCAGAGCAAACGAGACGGGCACCCACGCGGCGAGCCCCTCGGCAATGCGGCGCACGGGCCCGGGCCACTGGGCGCCCACCGTGACGAGCATGCACGAGACGATGGCCCCCCCCTGCGCGAGCCCTGCAAAGAAGAGGTAGTTCACATGGAAGGCGCGCCACGCGCTCGCCGGGTCGTGCGCGAGCCCCGCGACAAAGGCCAGAGCGCCGACCGCTGCGAGTGCGCCCGCCAGCATGGCGAGGCCGCGCGGCAGCCCCCGCGGATTGGCCCGCTCGACCGGCGCGTGGCCTCCACTCGAGGTCACGGCTTGCCTCCCCTCTGGTCCAGGTACCGCACGTAGTTCACGATGTCCCAGCGGTCCTGGGCCGGAATGCGCCCGTAGCTCGGCATGCGACGTCGGCCCTGGTGGATGGTGGTGTAGATGTGCCCGTCGCTGCGGGCCTTCACCACGCCGACGAGGGGAAGCACTCCTACAAACACCTTGGCGACCGGACCGTCCGCAAGGCCCGTGGTTCCATGGCAGGGCAAGCAGAACGTCTCGTACTGCACTTTGCCGTTCTGGAGAGACTTGAAGTCCGCCGGCGTCGGGTTCACGAGCGCATTCGCCTCCGCGTCGCTCCCGACCGTGCCGGGAGGGTTCGGCATCAGCACCCATGGATCGAGCTCCGGAAGGCGCGGGTCGCCCCCGCCAAGGGGGACGGTGCCTTCGGGGGGCGTGAATCCCTGGGGATGATCGGGAATACCGGTATCCTCGAACGCCTGAACGCTCGGCTGCCGCTTCATCTGCGGGAACCACGCCTGCGACCACTGCTCCCAGCAGCCGGTCGTGGCGAAGGCGAGGAATGCCGCCCCGACCGCGCACCTCAGAAGGGAGCGGCTACGACTCGACAAGGCTCACCTCCTTGGCGTTGAAGGCGCGCAGCAAGGCGTCCACCTCCACGACGTCCCGCTCTTTGCAGCGGACGGTGAGGCCGAAGTCCTCGGCGGAGAAGCGTGCGCTGTAGCCCACGTCATTCTTGCCGAACTTTCCGTGCGGGAGCCCCGCGTGCACGGCGAGGCCTACGAGCGTCAAGAGTCCGCCGAACAAGATCGTGAGCTCAAAGCCAATCACGACGTAGGGCGGGATCGACGCGAGAGGCTTCCCGCCCACGACGATTTGCCAGTCATAGGACATCCAGATCGTCATCACAAAGCCCGTGGTGACACCGGCGAGACCCCCGATCAGCGTCCAAAGGCGCACGCGGCTCGGCTTTTCGATGAGAGCGTCCTCGACTTCAGGAAACGGCGCCGGCGAGAAGACGTCGAGATCTTCGTAGCCGCGGTTGCGCAGCCTACCGATCACCTCCACCACCTTGTTCGGAGTCTCGAACACGCCGAGCAGAAGCGGCATCAGTGCGCCCCCTCGTGCGCATGGCTCTTTTGGTGGATCGCGAGCTCCTTCATTTCCGACACCGCGATGACGGGGAAGAGCTTGATGAAGATCACGAAGAACATGGCGAAGAACGCGAAGCTCCCCGCGAGGATCATGAGCTCCGGGGGGCGGGGCGTGTAGATGCCCCAGACCGCCGGGTCGTACTCATGGGAGAGACCGATCACGATGATGACGTAGCGCTCGAACCACATTCCGATGTTCACGAAGATCGACACCGCGAAGACGGTCGGGACGTGGGTCCGAGCGCGCTTGAACCAAAAAACTTGGGGGATCACCGTATTGCAGATCAGCATCGTCCAGGTCGAGATCCAATAGGGCCCGAAGACACGATACCACCAGGCCGTCTGCTCAAACTCGTTGCCGCTGTACCACGCGATGAAGAACTCCATGAGGTAGGAGTAGCCAACGATCAGCGAGGTCAGCAGGATGAACTTTGCCATGTTGTCGAAGTGGTAGTCGGTGATGTAGGCCTCGAGTCCGAAGATGCGCCGCACGGGAATCATCATGGTGAGCACCATGGCGAACCCGGAGAAGATGGCGCCGGCCACGAAATAGGGGGCGAAGATCGTGGCGTGCCAGGTGGGCACGATCGACATCGCGAAGTCCCAGGACACGACGCTATGGACGGAAAGGACGAGAGGGGTGCAAAGACCCGAGAGATGGAGCACCGTCCGATTCCAGGCCTTCCACTGCTTGGACTTCCCCTGCCAGCCGAGGGCCAGGGCGGTGTAGAGGAGTTTGCGCCAGCCTGTGGACCGGTCGCGCGCGATCGCGAAATCGGGGATCAACCCCACGAACAGGAAGAGTGCGGAGATCGTTCCGTAGGTGGAGATCGCGAAGGTGTCCCACACCAACGGGCTCTTGAAGTTGACCCAGAGACCGCGCTGGTTCGGGTAGGGAAGGATGAAATAGGACTTCCAGATCCGGCCGACGTGGATGCCCAGGAACTGCGCTGCCGTGAGCACGGCGAACACAGTCATCGCTTCGGCGCTGCGGTTGATGGCGTTCCGCCACTTCGAACGAAACAGGTAGAGGATGGCGGAGATCAGCGTGCCGGCGTGCGCGATACCGACCCAGAACACGAAGGTCACGATGTATACGCCCCAGAAGATGGGGTGCGCATAGCCCGCGATGCCAAGGCCCATGTACACCTGGTAGACCCAGACCGCACCTGCCGCATGCACGAACACCACCAGGAACCCGAGCAAAAGCCAGTACGGCATCGTCGGGCGGTCCATCACCGCCAAGATGTCGCGGTTGACCTGCGAGTCTGCGACCAGGGGGACGGGGCGGATCATGTCGGCCACGGAGGCGGCAGGCGGCGGCGTCATCGGCTAGACCTCGACGGATCCGCGGACCACCTTCGCCAGGTAGGTCGTCGCGGGGCGCGTGTTCAGGACGTGCAGCGCGTGGTAGCCACGTTTCGGGTCACTCCCCTTCTTGGCGACCTGACTGTCCGCGTCCTTCAGGTTCCCGAAGGTGATGGCCTGGGTCGGGCAGGACTGAGCGCAGGCCGTCGTGACCTCACCGTCGCGGATCAGCCGCTTTTCGTTCTTCGCGGGCTGCCGCGCGGCCTCGACACGCTGGGTACAGTAGGTGCACTTCTCCATCACGCCCTTGCACCGCACGGTGACGTCCGGGTTGAGCATGAGCTTCATCGGCTCGGGCCAGTTATCGAGACCGTAGTTGTAGTAGTTGAAGCGACGCACCTTGTACGGACAGTTGTTGGAGCAGTAGCGCGTACCAATGCAGCGGTTGTACACCATCCCGTTTAGACCCTCGGGATTGTGATACGTCGCGAAGACCGGACACACGGGCTCGCAAGGTGCCGAGCCGCAGTGCTGGCACATCATGGGCAAGTGACGCACACCCACGTGGCCGAGACGCTCAAGGGTACTGTGCGGCGGACGCCCGGGAATGAAGTCGACGTCGCCCTCAGTCACATAGCGCTCGATGCGAAGCCACGACATGATGCGGCCGCGAATCGATTGCTCCTCGCCCACGATCGGGATGTTGTTCTCGAGGTAGCAGGCGGCGACGCAGGCGCTGCAGCCCGTGCAGCGGTCGAGGTCGATCGTCATCCCCCAGCGATAGGGAGAGCCGGGCTTCGCGTCTTCGGTCGGGTTGTAGGCGACGAACTCCCCGTTGCGGCCCAGCGCCTCGGGGGGGACTTCTGCGGGCGGGGCCGCGGTCTCGCCCTTACGAGCCGCGTCTTGGAGGCGCTCCTTTACCGAGGCCGCCAGACCGAGCATCTCGGGGTCGACAACGCTCTTGCCGGAGAGGAGATCGCTGAGCGCAATCGCCTCACCGAGCATGCGCTCGCGCTCGTTGTCGTTGGCACCGGTGAACGCGACCCGCTCCGAACGCCCGGCCTTGGAGAGCTTCGCCTTCGTGGTGAGCCAGGCCCTTCCGCCCATCTCGTCCGTCGCCGCGGCAAGCAGGGAGATCACGTTCACGCCGCGCGCCTCGCCGGGACGACCGTCGTTTTCGTGGGAGGCGTAGAGGCCCTGGGTGTGGCCCTGGCCCACGGCGAGCGCCACCACGTCGTTTCGGAGGCCGCCGCGCGGCACCACGGGAACTTCCGCGCGACGCTGCCCTCCCGTCTCGATCACGAGGACGTCGCCGGCCACGACGCCTAGCTTCTGGGCCGTCTCGAGGCTCACCTCGAGCCAGGACTGCCAGACGATCTTCATGACCGGGTCGGGAATTTCCTGGAGCCAGGGCAGGTTTGCGCCGCGTCCGTCGTAGAGCAGGGGCGAGGGAAGGGCGAGGAGCACATAGTCGCCTTCGCCCTCGAGATGGGGCTCCGCGACCTCGAGCTTCGCGACCCCCGCGGAAAGGCCGGCGCTTGCCGGACCCGACTTTTCGGTAAATACCCCCCCGCGCTGGAGCGCCTGGCGGAAGTCGACGTCCGACCATGCGGCCTCGAGGAGCGTTCGGAAGCTCCCGGTCGGAAGCTTCGCAGCCACCTCCGGGCCTACTGCACGACCGACGTCGAGGAGCGCATCCACCAAGGCCTGCGTGTCCTGCAGGGGGCGCACGGTCGGCTGCAGGATGGAACGCACTCCGGCACGGGGCTGTGCGTCACCCCACGATTCGAGCGGCGTGTGTTCGGGCAGAATGAGATGGGCGAGCGCGCTGGTCTCGTTCTTCGAGGAAGCGAAGGAAACGACAAACGGCACCTTCGCGAGCGCGTCGGCAAACCCCGTGGTCTGCGGCATCGAATAGGCGGGGTCGGCACCGTACACGAGCAGCACGGAAACCTTCCCGGACTTCATGGAGTCCACGAGCGCCAGCAGTTCCTTGTAGCTCGCGCGCTTCCCGTCGCTCGGAAGCGGGAGGAGCGCAAGCGTCTTGCCGACGGCGCCGATGACCTGATTCAACACGAGCACGGCGGCAGTCGCGGCGCGTGCCCGGTTGCTTGCAAAGCCTCCGACCGGGGGGAGAGCGACGGGCACCTTCGCCTTGGCGAGCGCTTTGCCCACCCGCTCGATCGTCTTTGCATCGACGCCGGTGCGCGCTGCCGCACGCTCCGCGTCAAAACCGTCGAGTACGCCCGACAGCAGCGTCCGCTCCGATGCCGAACCCGCCCCGTTCTCGAGCACCACGCGCGCAAGGGCCATGGCGAGGATGCCCTCGCTCCCGGGCCGTGCAGGGATCCACTCGTCGCTGCTGGAGGCCGTCATGGAGAGGCGAGGACCGAAGTACACGAACCGAGCCCCCCCCTCAGGGTGGGCGCCAATGTCCCGGGCCGCTGCGAGCTGGCGCGCGTGCTCAGTGGGGGATACCCCGGTCTCCAGAAAGTCGTTCGCGAAGGAAACGACAAAGTCCGCCTTGGAGAGATCGAAGACCGGCTCGGAGGCGACTCCGAAGACGAGCTGAGTCGCCTCGAGGAGTGCCTCGGGCGCGAAAGGCTCATAGACGACGCGTCCTCCCGCGCCCACCGCTGCAACCCACTTGTCGAGCAGTCCGCTCGCGGTCGGACCGGGATCGGAGCCGAGCAGGTAGGCATTCCCCGCGCCCCCGCGAAGCTTTGTGGCGAGCAGCTCCGTCGCGTCCTTCCAGGAGATCGGTGCAAGCTTGCCGTCGCTGCCGCGGAGCATGGGACCGGGGAAACGATCGGGGTGGTAGGTTCGGCCGATCCCCGCCTGCCCGCGCGCGCAGAGCGAACCCTTGTTCACAGGGTGCTCGGGGTTGCCTTCGAGCTTGATCGGACGACCTTCGCGGGTCTTCACATGCAGGCCGCAGGCCGCCGAGCATTCGCGACACGTCGACGCGTAATAGACCGGGATGCCCGGCGTGATCACTTCAGGCTGGATCACGTAGGGAATGAGCTTCTCCACGGGATCCGAGCAGCCCGCGGCAGCGGCGGCGCCTGCGCCGACACCGACGAGCTTCAGGAAATCACGACGATCAAGCTCGGGCATCCGTTCGTCCTAGCCCTTTAGTGGTGGCAGGTAAGGCAGTCGATCGAAGCTTTGTTCTTGTTGTGGCAATTGATGCACCAGCCCATCTCAAGCTTTGCCACCGGTACACCATTCATCCAGCCGCGGTCGGGCACGAGATACACCTTGTTCATCTCCTGCACG
>DATFYN010000366.1:0-4138 GCA_035315025.1 Myxococcota bacterium | reverse complement strand
CCGCCTTCTGCAGGATCGATTCGACGAGGTAGCTCGTGCTCGTCTTTCCGTTTGTCCCTGTGACGCCTACCAGCGTGAGCTCCGCCGATGGATCGCCATAGAATCGCGTCGCGAGCGGGGCGAGCGCGCGCCGCGTGTCGCGCACGACCACTGTCGGCCGGCCCTGCAGGTCCACGCCGTCGGGCAGGGCCTCGACCAGGAATGCCGTAGCCCCGAGCTTGGCGGCGGCCCCGAGGAAGTGGTGGCCATCGGCCAGCGAGCCGCGCAGGGCGACGAAAAGGTCGCCTGGTGCGACGGCGCGCGAGTCGATCTGGATCCCCCGGATCGGGGGATCGTCGCGTCCGTCGGCGCGCAGGATCTCGATGGGCGCGAGCCCGGGCGGCAGCGCTTCCAGGAGGTCCGAGAGCCGCATGGTTCCTCTTGGGCTAGGCGCCGGGACCGAAGCGCACGCGGACGCGCTTCTCGCCACCGGACAAGATGGTCCCGGGACCGGGCTCCTGCGACACGGCGCGGCCCTCTCCCTCGACCTCGACCACCACGCGCGCGTCCGCCGCGGCTTTCTTCACCTGGGCCACCGTGAGACCCTGAAAGTTGGGCAGCAACACGCGATCTCCCTCCTGCACGAACATGGCATCGCTCTCCTCAGCAACGACGAGCGACTCCTCCATGGAGGCGGACGGCGGCAGCGCCGGAGCCTCGGGGGCTTTGGCTGCCCCGGCGCGCGCTGCGACCATCGGCGAAACCGCGGGAATGCCCATCCGCGCGAGCTGGGCTGCGGCCACCTTCGAAAAGAGCGGCGCGGCCACGGCCCCCCCGGTGTGGGCGATGCCGCGTGGCTCGTCGAGGGCCGTCACGATCACGACCCTCGGATCATCGATGGGAGCCACCCCCGTGAACCAAGAAAAGTAGCGATTTGCGCCGTAGCGGCCCGTCGCAGGGTCGACTTTCTGAGCCGTTCCCGTCTTTCCACCCACCCGCACGCCTGGGATGGCGGCGAGCTTGCCCGTACCCTCGGGACCCACCACGCCCTCCATCATCGCGAGCACGCGGGCCGCAGTTTCCGGCCGAATCACCCTCCGAGACTGGCCGGCGGGCTGCGCCTCCCAGCCTCCCTCCGCAGCGCGTCGCCGAGCCACCACATGAGGCTCGACCCAATCGCCGCCGTTCGCGATTGCGGCGGTGGCGGCGGCGAGCTGGATCGGGGTCACGTCGACGCCCTGCCCAAATGCGAGATTTGCGCGGTCGACCGGGCGCCAGTTCTTCCAGGAGCGGAGAAGTCCGGCAGATTCGTGCGGGAAGCCGCTTCCCGTGGAGGCACCGAAGCCGAATCTGCGCAGCGTGTCGTAGTAGACGGAAGGTCCGAGGCGGTAGGCGATCTTGGTGGCGCCGATGTTGCTCGACACGCGCACCACGCCCGCCACATCCAGCAGGCCGTGCGGGTGCGAATCCCGAATGATCCCGCCCGGGACCTTGAAGCTCCCCATCTCACAGTCAAAGACGTCGGTGGGCTCGATCGCGTTCGCCTCGAGCGCCGCGGCGACGAGGAAGATCTTGAAGGTCGAGCCGGGCTCGAAGGCGTCGAGAAAGGAGCGCGCGCGTGTGTCGGGATAGGCCAGCTCGCGGAAGGCATTGGGGTCGAAGGACGGACGCTCTGCGAGAGCGAGCACCTCGCCGGTGTGCGGGTCGAGGGAGACCACGAAACCCGCTTTGGCCCCGGTTTGGGCCATGGCTTCGTCAAGGGCGATCTCGGCGTCGGCCTGGAAGGCGGCGTCGACCGTGAGGGCCACGTCGCCCCCGGCACTGGCATGATGGTCGAGCGCGATCTGGGAAAGGAGCCGCCCATGCGCGTCGCGCTCCACGGGGAAACTTTGGGGTGTTCCGCGCAGCCACCCGTCTTCCATCTCTTCGATGCCGCGCACTCCGGCGCCGTCCAGGTTGGCGAAGCCCAGCACGTGGGCGGCCAGCTCGCGGTAGGGGTAGGCCCGGTGCGGCTCCACGACGATCCCGATGCCAAGGAGCCCGAGCGCGCGCACGCGCTCTGCCACATCGCTCGAGACCCAGCGCGCGAGGTAGACGAATCCGCTGCGCTTCTTAAGCCGGCCCGCGATGCGCCGCGGGTCCGCGCCGAGCAGCTTGCCGAGCGTCCGTGCCGTTCCGGGGACGTCGCGCACTTCCCCGGGGATGGCGTAGATCGACGGTGCGGTGACCGAAACGGCCAGCTCGGCTCCCCTGCGATCGACGATCGTGCCCCGCTCCGGCGGGAGGCGAAGCTCAGTGCGGCTCTGGCGTTCCCCGCGATCCGCACCGCGCTGGTCCACCACCGCCAGATGTGCCGCTCGGGCGCCGAGCCCGAGGAAGATGAGCACGAGCAGAGCGCGCGTCACCGCGATGCGCTGGTTCGAGCTCCGAAGGTCGGGCGCCCTCACGGCTGCCGCACCGCGCCGGCCGACCGCAGGTCGATCACGGACTCGGGCCGGACAAAACCTTGCCGCGCCGCGAGCTCCGCAAGATGCTTGGGATCGCGCAGACGGCGCACCTCGACAATCAGTTCGCGGCGCGTTTCATCGAGGGCGTGCTCCTCGCGCGTCGCCTCCGCCAGCCGGTAGCGGAGCTCCGTGAGTTGCACGCGGAGGCCAGCCAAAAGCAGGAGCGCGCAGGCAGCGCCGAGGAGCGCCGCGTGGAGAGCCCAGCGGTCGCGGCGGCTGCGCCGCGGCTCGCGGCCGATGTCCCGGCCGACGATCCGGAGGCTTTTGCGCGCTGCCGGGCCACGGATCAGGCGCGAAACAGGAGCAGCCGCGCTCGTCATGCCACCTCCGCAAGGCGCGCAGCCACGCGCAGGTGAGCGGAGCGCGCACGCGGGTTCAGGCGGATTTCCTCTGCACTGGGTGTGACGGGGCGCCGGGTGAGGATGCGCAGGCGTGGCGTGTGCCCACACACGCAAACCGGTACCTGCGGGGGGCACACGCAGCCCCGTGCTTCCTCACGAAGTCGCTCTTTCACGGCGCGGTCTTCGAGGGAGTGGTAGGCGATGACCGCGAGGCGGCCCCCTTCCCGCAATGCCTCGACGCCCGCTGCCAGGCCCTCGCGGAGCGCGGAAAGCTCGTCATTGACGGCAATGCGGAGCGCCTGAAAGACCAGGGTCGCGGGATGATGTCGGCGTCCCCCGCCAACCCGAGCTTGGCGCACCACAGCCAACAGATCGGCCGCTGAACGAACCGGCGCAATGCGGCGCTGAGCGACCAGCGCGCGTGCCAGGCGAGCCGCGCCGGCGAGCTCCCCGTACTCCCGAAAGATGCGCTCGAGCTCGGGCGCCGAGGCCGTGCGCAGGAGATCCGCGGCGGTCACGCCTTTCCGGCGGTCCATGCGCATGTCGAGCGGCGTCATCTCAGCCGAGCCCTCGGAGAACCGGAAGCCCCGCTCCGGGGCGTCGAGATGTCGAGACGACACCCCAAGGTCCAGGAGCAGTCGATCGATCCTTGTGATTCCCAGGTCAGAGAGCACGCGCCCGAGCTCGCGGAACGATGCCCGCACCAGCGTGACCCGGGCATCACCCGGGCTGCCGAGCCGGCGTCCGGCCTCGAGGAGCGCCTCGTCATCGACGTCGAAACCCACGAGGCGCCCGGCCCGCCCGATCCTCTCGAGAAGGGCGGCCGCGTGGCCACCCCCCCCGACCGTTCCGTCTACCACCAGGTCCCCCGGATTGGGCTCGAGAAGAGCCATGCTCTCCGCAAGCAGAACCGGCCTGTGCTGGTAAGGGATCGACGCCTGCAAGACCTGGGGTGCCCCGGAACACCGATCCTCGGGAACGGATCATGCCCCCCAACACTCACCGCCCACCATGGGCCAGTGCTCCGGGGACACCCCAACCTCTCACCCGGAGGCGACTTCGCCGCCTCCAGCCCCCCAACCTCGAATCCTTACAACCCGAACTGCCGTACCGCGGCGGAGATCTCCCCGATCCGCGCCTTGGTCATCGCAAGGTCCTGATCGAAGCGGCTCTTGTCCCACAGCTCGATCCGCTTGCCGACACCCGCGATCGTCACATCGCGGTCGAGCGCGGCGTGCTCGCGAAGATACGGCGGCACGAGGATGCGCCCCTGGCTGTCGATCGGGCACTCGAGTGCCCCCGAGACCATGA
>DATFYN010000365.1:0-4827 GCA_035315025.1 Myxococcota bacterium | reverse complement strand
GGGGTGATGGAACTCACACCTTGACCCCATCCGGTCGAGGCGCCGCTGCAGACCACGATTACTACGATCGCGAGCCTGGAGCATGCCCGTAGGACCAGACGCGTGAATCGCAGAAGCATTGGTGCCTCCTCGAGATGATCGACTCGCATGGCCGGCGCCCGGACCGGCCGACTCGATCGGGTGGAGATCGGCGCAGCTAGAAGAGGAGCTTCGTGGGGCTTTAGGGCGAATGTCATCGCGACCCCGCCGTGGCGGACCCGGAATCCCTGCCCGTGATCCTTGTGCCACGCTTTGTGGGTCGGCGTCAATCCGAATCGACATTCTCACTTGCTCGCGTTCCAACGGGAGTCTCAGGGCGCGAACAAGCCGGGACCTGCCAGGCCAAGCGTGACGTTCTGCGCATAGCGCGAGGCGTGGTGCCAGCGCTGCTTCGCGTGCCGACGGGACGTTACAGCCCGCACGGCGGATGCTCGCGCCAGGTAGCCCTACACCGAGGCGCGCTTTCCGAGCGAGGCGCCTCGCGCAGCGGCGTCGGGCGGCGAGACCTGCTCTCCGCGTGAGGCGCCTCGTGCATGGCGGTGTCGGACAGCGAGGCTCACGATGTACGCGCAGAAACGACAACGCCCCAAGCGAAGGCGGGGCGTGTCAATCAGGGCGTCGCTAAAGCTGGAGCTACACGCGATGGCGACGCACTCCCACGGCCGCAAGCCCCACGACGCCAGCACCGACGAGCAACAGCGTGCCGGGCTCCGGCACGAAGGTGAGATTCAGGAAGGAGGGTTCGGAGAGGACCGGGGACGCCGAGAGCGTGGTGAACACCCTGCCCGGCGACACCAACGCGAGGGTTCCCGCGCCGCCCGGTGTCAGCTGGTTCGAGCCTTGAATATGCATCTTGCTGAACGTAAGCCTGGGAGCGCCCGCTGTCCAGCTTGCGCCGACAGCTGTGATCGCGACAACCCCACCCATAGCGGTGAGGTTCGTGGCGAACTTCGTCCCCGGGGCGCCGATCGCGAGCGGAACCAGCAAGCCGGCGATGAATGCGTTCCCTGTTATGAGCATCTAGCCCTTGACGTTACCCGGAGCAGTTCCCGCGAAGGCGCCGGCACCGCTCTTGTTGAGCTTCAGCACGTGGGTCGGGGTCGGGCGGGATCACTCCTGGTAAGTTCCCGCGAACACAGCGCCCGCGCCCATGGTGGCCGCGAGGTTGCTTGAAGCACTCCCCGTGTGCGAACCGGGGAGAATCGCGCGATGCGGCTCCCCTTCCCGTGGCCATCCTCCCACCTCTTGAGTCGCATGCGCGACAGTTCTCGGGTGCGCTGTCGTGGCGATTCGAAGGCCCCGCGCGCCGCGACACGGTACGATCCCCGGCTCGGGGGCTCCCGCTGGCAGTTCGCGGCCGCCGATGGCCCACCGCACGGGAGCGAAACCTGTGCCAGAAGCGAGCGGCGACGAGGACGAATAGCGCTCAGGTGCCGCGCGGCTTCAGGCCCGCGGCGCGGTAGACGGCGTCAATCACGCGCATGTTGGCGATCGCGTCGTTGGGGCCGGTCGGCACGGGCGTTCCGTTGCGGACGTGGTCCACGAAGGCGCGCAGCTGATGCGTGTAGGTCGCCTCGCCCGCCACGCGCTCGCTGGTCTTGCCGGTCGGTGTCCGCACCGTCACGCGGTTGTAGAAGTGCGGCGCGATCGGGTTGAAGACGCGCACCTCGCCGCGCTCGCCCTCAATGCGCAGCGCGAGCTTTAGCAGCGTGCGCGACCACATCGAGCACATGATCGCGGCGCTGCGGCCGTCGGCGAAGCGGAAGCGCGCCTCCATGCGGCGATCGACCTGGGGCGACCACAGCTTCGCCTGCCCGCTCACCACTTCGGGCTCGCTCTCGCTCATCTGCCGCACCATCGAGATCGTGTAGCAGCCGGCGTCCATCAGGGCACCGCCGGCGAGATCCCAGCGCCAGCGGATGTCGTTGCGCATGAAGCCGATCGGGAAGGCGAGGCCGGCTTCGTAGTGGCGGGGCGCGCCGATCGCACCGCTCGCGACGATCTGCTTCACGCGCGCTGCGAGCGGGTGGTAGCGCCAGTGGAAGGCTTCGACGAGCACGCGACCTGTCTCACGCGCGGCGTCGGCCATGCGTTGCGCCTCCTGGGCGTTCGACGCGATTGGCTTCTCGCACAGCACGTCCTTGCCGGCGCGCAGCGCGCGGATCGTCCATTCGCAGTGCAGGCCATTGGGCAGCGGGTTGTAGATCGCGTCGATCTCGGGATCGGCGAGCAACGCGTCGTACGACTCGTGCACGCGCGCGATGCCGTGTTTTGCGGCGAAGGCGCGCGCCTTGGCGATATCGCGCGCCGCGACGGCGACCACATCCGCCTCCGCGACCCGGCGCGCAGGCTGGATCAGCGCCATCGGCGCGATGCGCGCCGCGCCGAGGATGCCGAAGCGAAGCGGCGGAGAGCTAGACCGGGATGCGTTCAGAGTCGTGGCAGTCATGAGCGCATACTAAGAGAGTGACCCAGGACTGGCCATGGCGCGTAGAATGGCGGTCACGGGGCACGAGAATCCGCGAGCGGCTTGCTTCACGTCGGCGTGGTTTACGAGGCGGCGCGAGGGCGCTAGTCGCGGGGGCGGCGCGGGTAAACGCGGGCGAGGCCAAAGCCAAGCGACAGACGTTTGCGGGGTTCCATGTTATGAACCTGCCGAGTGTAAGGAGAGCCCGGGCCCGGTGTACCGCGCTGGCGGGGATGGCAGCGGGGTACGGGGAGAGCCCGTAACCAGGAGAATGGCGGAACGAACGCCGTGCGGGGCATCAATCATCGCGGAGGGATGAACGTTGATTAACTACAAAGTCACGATCGATGATCTTCAAAAGGCAAGCGGAACCGAGGATGTGACAGCCCAGGCCATTCTCAAGGTCGGACTCGCAATCTCGGAGCGGTTAGAAGCCATGATTGCTGCGATTAATAACGCGGCGGAGGCCGGGGTGGCTCAAAGACGGTAGGTCCCTCGGCGTAGGACAGCACCCAAGTTCGCTGGCTTCCGGAAAACCCCCGCGCGAGTGACTCGCGAACCCCGCGTCGCAGGGAAGCACCGGAGGGGACGAGCCCGAGATGGGCAGCCCCGAACCGGTCAACTCACCGCCTACCGTGCGTCTTCTGATGGCTTTTGGCCCCCCGCCTGCCCAACTCGTAAAATCAGTGCCATGGTCTCGCTGGCGGAGGGAATAGAGATGCGGCGCGTAGTCACCTTGGTTCTAGTTGTGGCAATCACCAGTGGATGTGCGGCAACGACGACGATCAACTCGGTCCCGCCTGGAGCCGCCGCCTCTGTAGACGGGCGGCTTCTCGGTCAGACTCCGGTTCGATTTAGCGACTCATCCGTGTTCTGGAACAAGCATGAGTTGGTGCTGGCGATGGCCGGGTATAACGACAAACGAGTCCGGTTGGAGAAGACGGAAGTGCGTGTGGGTCCGCTCATCGGCGCCCTTTTTGTGCTTGTTCCGGTCCTTTGGATTCTCGGGTATCCGGAAGAGATGACGTATCAACTGGAGTCACACGAGGGTAAAGCCCCTTGAAGGTTGTTTTTCAGGTATGCCAAGAACGTGTTCTTCGGACTTGCTCGTGTGCCGCCTTATTTCGGTGTCCCCTGGACCTCCTTAATCTGCGCTGGATCTGATACTTCCATCTCCGCACGCCCCTTGTAGAGGGTTATCGTGCCGGTAACACAAACCGCGTGACCCTTGAGTAGCTCTGGTGCCGTCTTGAATCGTGGTTTCGCGTCACCCCAAATGACCGCCGTGAACACCTGATTGGGATAGGGCTCATCAAGGTTCAGGAATGTCGGAGAACGGCGAGAGGATTGCGCGTACTTAGCGCTCACGACCTTGCCACAGACGCGGGCGTGCTCGCCGACGTGCTTCATCGCGTCAGCAGGCGAGGCCCCGTCGGCGGCGAAGCTCGCCGTCGCGAGAGTCACCCCAGCGAGAGCCACAAGAAGCTGCGCCATCACCCTCAAGACTGGCACTCCTTAACGCGGTCCCGGTAGTGGTCCCGGGCTTCGTCCAGGCACATCCTGAGGGTGGCGGCATCCTCGGGTGCATCATTTGTGAGGGAGCAATCCTCGACCGCAGATTGGTTGTCGTCTCTGCAATCGGAGATGCATCCGGCTTCTACCGGGAGAATCGGCTGGCGGACCGACTCTTTGGCGGGAACCTGGAAGATAAGCAGCTATTTTGACTGAGATTTTTTGGTGGGCCCCCCGGGACTCGAACCCGGGAGAAATGGGCACTTCTCCCTTTTATTTCAATGACTTACATCTTTCCGAAGTACCCCTCCAAAACCCCTCCACCTGCTCTGCGACCCTTCGGTACTAGAGCGGCGGCCATGGGGCGGTCGAGGAACCCTTCGCCCTATGGGTGAGGCGGCCCCGCACCCCTGGGCCGCGCGGGACGGCGTGCTCGCCGCCAAACCCAGGTCCATCCGGCCACCCATTCGTGAATCGCCGGGCGCGTGCCGTCCACCAACTCGTCGAGTTTCCGAGCTGGGATCAGCCGGACGTCCTTCGTCGCTTCCGCCACTGACGTATCCTGTGTGGCGGGAAAGGACGCGAGGCACCGCACGATCAGGCGCACCGGCCGGGCAATGGGCGGGAGGTCCTCAAGACCGCGGGATGCGTCGAGACTCCCGACTGCGGGTCCGGACCGACAGGACCGGGTGGTCACGCAGCGCATCGACCGGACGCGCCGAGGTGAAGCGGCCCGTGTCCAAGGGTCGGCCAGGCTCTCGCCCCTAAAGCCGTCAGCGTCCCACTCGGACGACCGTTCCCGGCTGCGA
>DATFYN010000364.1:0-18322 GCA_035315025.1 Myxococcota bacterium | reverse complement strand
ACGGGGATCGCTGGTGAGTTCGGGCCTACCGAGCGCGCGGGCGAGACCCTGGAACTCTGCGTCCGAGATCGTGAGGAGCGTGACGAAGCCATCCGCGGTCGGGAAGGCACGCAGGATTCCGTGGAGCGGTGCTGGGGCCGTAGCACCCGGGCCAAGGTACGTGTGTTGCTGCATGCCGTCGGGCCAGAGAAAGGCGATGGACGCATCGAGCATCGCGAGACGCACGTGTTGGCCGCCGGCGCCGCGCTCTCGCGCGAACAGCGCGGCGCAGATGGCCTGCGCGGCGTGGATCGCAGTCACTTTGTCGCAAACAATGTTGCGCACCAGCTCCGGCTTTCCGGTCTTGGGGTCCGCCTGGGAAGCGGCCATTCCAGAGAGCGCCTGGATCACGATGTCATACACCCGGTGTTCCGCGTAAGGTCCGACTTCACCGAAGCCGCTGATCGACACGTACACGAGATTCGGGGCCACCCGGCGCAGATCCGCCTCACCGATCCCCATCCGCTCAACGACTCCGGGGCGGAAGTTCTGGACGAAGACGTCCGATCCTGCGACCAGCCGCAAGAGCAGTGCGCGGCCGCGCTCGTCCTGAAGGTTCAGCACCACCGACCGTTTGTTGCGATTGATCGTATTGAAAATGGCCGAGAGGCCGCCGCGGGCGCAGCCGATGTGACGGATCAGATCGCCTTGACCCGGCGGCTCTACCTTAATCACGTCCGCGCCTTGGTCGCCTAGGATGGCGGTCGCGAGTGGGCCCGACACCATGGTCGAGAGGTCGATCACTCGAATGCCGGCCAAAGGACCTGCCATGGCCGCATTCTAACACTCCGTCAGATTTGGCGGAGTGCAAGCCTGCGAGCGCGCTAGCCTTTCCCGTCCCGTGTGCCTTGACTGTGCCACTGGGCACGGCACACGGTCAACGGGTAGACCTCGGCCGAGTTCACGCGCCCTGGGCCGACTACCGGTGGATGCCAATCCCGGTCTACCGATCCATGGACTCGGCGGCGCGGGCGGCGGCGGGTCGGGCGCCTGCGTCGGACAGGGACCGCACTCGGATACGCTCCACGTCCACGGGCTGCAAGGAATACTGCGCGCGAGAGCGGCCGAGATGGCGGTACGTCACTACCAGAAGAGGAGCCCGAAACGTGGCAAGGCTAAGCAAGGCCCGACGAGCGAAACTTGAGCGATTCATACTCGCAAACCCGAAAGCGAGCGCGCTCGATCGCTCGAGCTACTGGCGTGAGCCGGCCGGCTGTTACGAGGTTCCTCGCAGCGTTCGCCCTGGTCGAGCGCGACGAACCGGCGCGGATCATATGATGCCCGGCGAGACGCCGTTCGACGCTCGACTGCGCGAAGCCGCGTGGACGGGGCTCAACCTCGAGAAGTTTATAGCCGCGCAGCCGGCCGAGCACGCCGAGGGCTACGCCGCGGCGCTGGCGAAGCGACTCCGCCCCTACGTGCCACACGCGCTCCTGCCGGATTGGAGCGAAGGTCGCGAAGCCGCTAAGCAAAAGGAGCCGCAGCCGTGAGGGCGCCGCGATTCAAGGGGCCCGCATAGTAGAAACGCTGGCCGCTCGGCGCCCGTAGGTGCAGGTTGCCTGGAGATATCGCCCGTGATATCATGCTCTGCCGATGGACAAGCGCCTAGCGAAGATGCGCCAGAATCCGCGGGACTGGCGGATTGGCGATCTAGAGACGGTGGCCGCGGGGTACGGGTTCCGCGTGAGGAAGTCGGGCGGGAGTCACGTCGTCTTCCTGCATGATGACCTAGAGGAAGCCCTCACGGTTCCAGCCCACAGGCCGATAAAACCCGTGTATGTCCGAAGACTCGTTAAGCTCATAGACAAATTAGAGGAAGAAAAGGAAGAGGAAGGGAATGCCGATGGCCACGATGAAAACTGAATATCCCGTTATCGTGCGACCTCTCGCAAAAGAAGACGGCGGCGGTTTTCTCGCTGAGTTCCCCGATCTACCCGGCTGCATCTCGGACGGCGAGTCCAGCGAGGAAGCACTTCGCAACGCCATGGAAGCCAAGGAAGCGTGGCTTGCGGCAATGCATGAGGCTGGCCGCAAGATCCCGGCGCCCGAAAGTCGCGGCGGCAAATGGGTTCAACGTGTGCCGATCACCACCAAGCGCAGGCTCGAGGCCGCCGCACGGGACGAAGGCGTCAGCCTCAACGCGCTGGTGTCGGCTTTTATCGCCGAGAGTCTGGGCCGACGTGAAAGTGGCTCACGCCCGAGGATGCGCAGGCGACGTATCGTGCGGCGCGCGGCTCGACGGAAAGTCTAGGTCGCGAATCGGTCGAGATCGGGGTCCTAGAGGCAAACTCAGCAATCCATGAGAGCTAAAGTGAGTCCACCGCGCGTCTCAGCGCGTCGGCGTCGGGCCCGAGATATTTGAGGATTTCTTTAAGCCCAGCGTGACCGAGTAGCCGGCGCACCGTGTCGACGTTCGCGCCGTTCCCGAGTGCTCGAGTGGCCGCGGATCTTCGGAGTTCGTGCAAGCCCATACGCTCGTGCGCGAGGCCTGCTCGAGGTACGCGCGGCGGGTCGCAACCGAGAGACCGGCCGGCGCCCAGGCGTTGCTGTGGCGCGCGACGAAGAGCGGCTTCTTCGCCGATCTTCCTGCAATGAGGCTACAGGCGAGCGCGTACGCTTCTGGATTCAAGGGGATAATCCGCTCTCTGTGATCCTTGGCCACCTCAGCGCGGACGCGGAGAGCGCGCTCGCGGATCAAAACATCCTCGACGCGCAGGGCCGCGCGCTCGCCACGGCGGCACGCGGTCGCACTCGCGAGCCGCAGCACGGGCCGCAGATAGCGGTCGGCGGCGGCGAATAGTTTTTGGATCTCCGAGGGGCCGAGCACAGTAGGCCGCGGCTCGGGCTCGCGAAGGGCACGGACCCGCGGCGCGTGGTCGATTAGCTCGAGTTCAGCGGCATGGTGGAGAGCGGCGCGTAGGATTCTCAACGCAGAGTTGACGCTCGTCGGCCGCAGCCCTCGGCGCCGCTCGTGTGCCACGTAGGCCGCCACGGTCGCGGGAGTGATGGAAGACGCGGGCGAGTTCGGGTCGAAGTAGCGAGAGAGCAGCCGCAGCGCGCTCCTCGTGCTCGCTAGCTCGAAGGGCGACCACGTGGCACTACGTCGCCGCCAGTAAGCATCGAAGACCGCACCCGCGGTCGGGCCCTTCGGCCGAGGGTCGCAAAGAGCCGCGAGCGCACGCTTCGCGAGTTCCGACGATGCGACGCAGCCGCCGCCCGTTTTCGAGGTAGTCGATCCCGAACCGTCCGCCGCGGCAAAATACGCGCATCTCGGCCCCCCTCTATGGGCACATAACTACGGCACAAACGCTCGAAACCATGAGAGGAAAAGGCCCCGGAGTTGCTCGCGTTTTTTGCTATCGGGTCCGGCGACGCTCCGTCAGATTTGGCAGCCGGGCATGCTAGGCTGGGGCGTGCGCGTCCACGCCCTCTTCGACCTTACGGGCAAGACCGCGCTCGTGACGGGCGGTGGCCGCGGCATCGGGCGACACCTGGCGTTCGGATTGGCGGAGGCGGGCGCGGATGTCTTTCTCGCCTCCCGCAAGCCGGCCCGATGTGAGGAAACGGCAGCCCTCATCCGAGAGCGCACGGGACGCCGAGCTGAGGCCCTCGAGGCCGACATCTCCAAGCCCGACCAGGTAGATGCACTCGTAAACGCGGTGCTCGCGCAGACTCCGCGGCTTGAGATCCTGGTGAACAACGCCGGCACGACGTGGGCCGCGCCGACGCTCGAGTATCCGCTCGCGGGTTGGGATCGCGTCTTTGACCTCAACGTCCGAGGCCTCTTCTTCCTTTCGCAAGGCGTCGCGCGTCACATGAGGGACCACGGCGGGGGCAGCATCATTCACATCGGATCCATTTCCGCCTTCCGGGGTGCACGAGAAGAGGACCAGCCGGTCGTGGCATACCACGCCAGCAAGGGCGCAGTGCTGACGCTCACCAAGGACCTCGCGGTGAAGCTCGCGCCCCATCGGATTCGGGTGAACGCAATTGCGCCAGGGCCGTTCCTCACGGATATGATGAATCACATTCGGCATGATTCGGAGAAGTTGCGCGCCTTTGAGGCGGGTGTCCCACTAGCGCGCTGCGGTGGCGAGGATGACATCAAGGGTGCAGTCGTGTTCCTTGCGAGCGATGCCGCGGCATTCGTGACCGGGCATACCCTGGTGGTCGATGGGGGCATGAGCGCAAGGGGCTGAGATGGACCCGGCTAGAAGAGTGCAATGGGATTCACGGGAGAAGCGGTCCCACGCAAGAGGACGAGAGGTGCGACGGTGAGTAGGAATACGCTGCGGCTTTCCTCCTTGCAGGCCACCGCGAGCCCTTCGAGATCGAGGTTGTCGAGAAGCGAGAGTCCCATCGCGACGATACCCACGGTATGAATGGGGAGGCGGACATCATCGATGCCTGAGGGATGTACGTCCGACACGCCGTCGCTCCCGAGTGCTGCGACGCCCCGCGCGTGAAGCCACGGCAGGCAATCCGCGTGCAGGCCTGCGAGGCGTTCTCGTGGGTTCCAGTCACCGTGCGCAGCGACAAGCGCGAAACGCCCAGTGCGCACAAGTAGAATATCGCCGCTCTCGACCTGGACTGCGGCTGCTCTCTCGGCCTGCTCGAGGTCCGCGGGATGAATGGGCTCACCCGGCTCTAGCCACGACTTGCCTTTCGCAGCAGGCAGATCGAGGAGCACGCCACGCGAGACGATCCCTTGGCGCAGCGCATCTACCGACAGCTCGAGCGCACCGTGCGCGGTGATGCGTTCCGAAGAGTAGCCATTGTAGAGCCGGCCCTCGTGGAAGATATGACAGAGGGCATCGAGGTGGGTTGTCGCGTAGCCATGAGAGGCAAGAGCCAGGTAGTCGCCGCCCCAGCCCTCGCTATGCGTTCCGATCATGTGATGGGCGGCAGGCTGAGGGTTCGAAGGTCCGGGCTCGGTCGCGATCGGCCGCGCGCAGGAGACGACTCGCCCGGAGCGCACGAGCGCTGCAGCTGCGGCGCGCTTTTCCGGTGTCACAAGGTTCAGCGTGCCGAGCTGATCGCGTTCGCCCCAGCGATGCCAGTTCGAGAGTGTTTGATGAAAAGCGGCGACGTCCCCGGCGCGGAGCGCCGATTGGTTCGGTCTCGACATGTATATCTCCTCGGCTGCGCAACTCTGTCGCGATAGACGCGTTCGCTCGCTGAGCCGGCAGGGTCCCGTTGTGACTGCGGGCGTGAGGTCCTGACAATCGACGCCCGAATTGCCATCCAGTCTCGCTCGCTTCCAGCTCTTCCTGGACCGCGCTTCAGCCGAGCGCCTCGCGGGAGCGAATCGCGTCCACGAGCCGCCGTTTGTCGACCTTTCCACTCGAGGTCATGGGCAGGTCTTCCCGTCGCATGACCACCAGGTGGCGGGGTACCTTGTAGGCGGAAAGCTCGTGCTTTACGCGCAGACGAAGCTCGTCCAGATCGACCGAAGCGTGCTCGCGAGCCACCACGGCCGCGGCCACCAGCTGTCCGCGGTCGCGATCAGGAAGACCTACCACGTAGGCCTCCTCGACCTCCGGCTGGGCGATCAGTACCTGCTCGACCTCTCGCGGCGAAACGTTCGCGCCACCCGTCTTGATCATTTCGCCGAGGCGGCCCTGGAAGAACAGCACGCCTTCCGCGTCAAAAGATCCAGCATCTCCGGTGTGATAGAAGCCCTCGCGATCAAAGGTGTCCTCGCGCTCCACCTTGTAGAGTGCCTGCATCACGCTATAGCCGCGCACACAGATCTCACCGGTACTGCCCGGCGGCAGCACCGCTCCAGTCTCGGGATCGACGATCCGGTGTTCGAGGCCAGGCACAGCATGGCCGAAGGAGCCGCGTAGCTTCTCGGGCAGGTCGTAGTCCATACGATCGATCGTGTGCGGTCCGCAGGTCTCGGTCATACCGAGCGAGTTCGAGCGCAGTTCGGGGTCGGCAGGACGGGTGCGACCGGGAAGCACATCGTAGAGGTTTCCTCCACGGATCGACGAGAGATTGCGCTGCGCAAAGCTCGGATGCTCGCGCATCGCCTTGCCGTAGTGAGGCCAACCGGCGACGAGAGTGACGCGCTCGCGCTCGAGGAGCTCAAGAGTGCGGCCTGGCTCGAAAGTCTCTTCGCAAATGAGTGTCGCCCCAGCGTGCAGTGCACTGACGAGCGTGAAGACAAGGCCGCCCACCCAGAAAAACGGCATAGGCGAGTAGATTCGGTCGTCCGCCCGCAGATCTCGGTAGCTGTTGAGTGCATGGGAATGCCGGATGACGGCGCCGTGAGAGTGGACCGCACCTTTTGGGTCTGCGGTGCTGCCTGAACTGTAGATGAGGATCATCGCGTCGGCCGGCGACACAGCTTGTTCCGCCGCGCGCAGCAGGGCGTCACTTACGCCTGGTGCCGTCTCGCTCGCTGCGGCGAGTGCAGCCCCGCCTTCCGATGCCCAGGGGCGAGACACCGAGCCCCAGACGCGGACCGCTCGCAGGTAGGGTAGGGCGGTGAGAAAGAGCGGCCCTTGTGCGCGCTCAACGAGCTCGGGAGCTGCCTCTTCAAGGGTTGCAAGGCGATCCTGCTTGGCGAATTCGCTAACGCACAAGAGGGTATTGATATCCGCATGTTGGAGTACGAAACGCAGCTCCCGCGCTCGGAAAAAAGTATTGATCGGAACGACGAGCGCACCAATGCGCGCTGCGGCGAGCCAGGCCAAGACCCAATCCGGGCCGTTTGGCATCCAGATGCCGACCCGCGTTCCCTTGCCGACTCCAGTTGCGAGCAGACCGCGGGCCAGGAGCGCGGATTCTCGCTCCGCATCTGCGTAGCCGAGCCGTCTGTCCCCAAGCACGATGAGGGGGCGGTCTCCGTGGCGGGCCGCCAGCTCGCGGATCAGCGCGGAGACGGTGGGCGTGAAGTCGGGAAAAGGCATCGCGCGCCTCCAAGGATGTGGCCTCTTGGATTACCGAGTATCTGACAGCCCCGCTCCGAAGCAAGACGTGACTTCCAGGGGATGGCTGCACCTGACCGGACCGGTCGGGGTGCGCCGCGCGGCGTGTCATGCACCGAGGAAGGGGGTCCGGAGCCGGGGAGGACTGCGGTCGTGACAAGCCACCGCACCCCTGATTCAGATCCAAGGCGGCGATTCCGCCGATTGAGTCGATGCTTCGAGCGATCAGCGTCGCGACCGTGGGTCGGGCTCGCCGCCGTCGTAGACAACCGCGGGCGGTGACGAATTCAGCTAGGCTTGCCTGCAAACACGAGGAGCGCGATGGAAGAGATCAGCCAGTTCGCCGACGAGTTCGGCCCGGCAAAGATCATCCACGTCTACGAGCCGAGGATCGGCTTGCGGGGAACGCTCGTCGTGGACAATGTCGCGGCGGGCCCCTCGATTGGCGGCTTGCGAATGGCACCAGACGTTTCCACCGAGGAGTGCTCTCGCCTCGCCCGTGCAATGACGCTGAAGAACGCGGCAGCAGGGCTCGCGCACGGCGGCGGAAAGAGTGTTCTTTACGGCGACCCGCGGATGCCAGTGGATCGCAAAGAGCATCTCGTGCGCGCCATGGCATGCGCCCTCGGCGACGTCCAAGACTACATCTTTGGTCCGGACATGGGCACAGATGAGACTTGCATGGCGTGGATCAAGAGCGAGATCGGTCGCGCAGTCGGCCTCCCGCGCGAAGTGGGCGGTATTCCGCTTGACGAGCTCGGAGCCACCGGTTTTGGCCTCGCCCAGGCGACCGAAGTGGCGCTGCGTTACCGCGACTTTCCGCTGGCTGGCGCACGCATCGCGGTGCAGGGTTTCGGCTCGGTCGGTATTCACGCCGCGCGCTTCCTCGTGCAGCGTGGCGCGATCCTTGTCGCCGCATCGGACTCGGGCGGCGCTATCCATGATCCAGCGGGCTTCGATGTAGAGGCGCTCATCGCGACGAAGCAGAGGGGTAAGGGGGTTACCGAGCACGACAAGGGGACGCCGATCGCTGGCGAGGAGCTTCTCCGGGTCGACTGCGAGATCTGGATCCCGGCGGCACGCCCCGATGTGATCCGCGAGGACAATGAAGCCGGCCTCAAAGCGAAGCTCGTGGTCTCCGGTGCGAACATTCCGATCACCCCAGGCGCGGAGGAGCGCCTCCACCGCCGAGGAGTGCTTTGCATTCCCGACTTCATTGCAAACGCGGGAGGCGTGATCTGCGCTGCAATGGAATACCACGGTGCGACGCAGACGGCGGCCTTCCAGGCGATCGAGGAGCGTGTCCGCGCCAATACCGATGCAGTGCTTGCCGACGCGACGCGCCGCGCGGTTCTTCCGCGGCAAGCGGCCGTAGACCTTGCAGTGGCGCGCATCCGGCGAGCAATGGGCTGGCGTCGCTGGTCGATCTTCTAATCAGGCCGCAGCATTTGCGCGAGGAGCCATGTACCGGATCCGTTTTCATGGCCGCGGTGGACAGGGCATCAAGACGGCGAGTCGCATTCTCGGGAGCGCTTTTTTCGCGGAGGGCTTTGAGACTCAGGATGCTCCGCTCTACGGTGCGGAACGGCGCGGCGCGCCGATCTATGCAACGGTGCGTGCAGCCCGGACGCCGATCGTCGAACGCGGCCCGTTGCGTCGTCCGGACCTCGTCGTGGTGGCCGACGAGACTCTCCTCGTGGCGGCCGTTGCGGGCGTATTGGCAGGCGTTGCCGCCCACACCGTGCTCCTTGTGTGCACTGCGACGAGCGCACAGGTGTGGAAGGAGCGGCTGCGCTTCGAGGGACCCGTGCTTGCGCTCCCCGCGCAGACCGATGCCACCGCTGACGCACGCTTCCTGGGCGCAATCTGTGCGGGCGGTGCCGCGCGTCTCGTGGGCGCGATCTCCCGCAGCTCCCTCGAGCATGCACTCGCGCAGGAACTCGCTGGCTTAGAGCAGAGCGACCGACACGCTAGCGTGGAACGAGCGTTGGCCGCGTGGGATCGCATGAGCTCTCATGCCGGGCTCGTGCGAGATCAAGAGGGAACACCCGATGAGGAGCTCGCGTCGCCTGCGTGGATCGACCTGGCCGCCGAGCCTACGCCGTCTTCCGAAGCCGCCATTCTCGTTCCCGCGACCAGCGTGCAGGTCCGCACCGGGCTCTGGCGCACCATGCGACCTGTGATTGACGAAGAGCTTTGCCATCGCTGCTCCTGGATCTGCAGTACCTTCTGTCCGGACGGCGCGGTCCTGGTGGATGCCGAGCATCGTCCCTCCATCGACTATGACCACTGCAAAGGCTGCCTCGTGTGCGTGGCGGTGTGTCCGCGACACGCGATCCGCGCGCTGCCCGAACGCGATGCGCAGTCGGCGGAGAGCGCCTCGTGACCCGCCTGCTCATGACAGGAAATGCAGCGGCGGCCTGGGGGGCGCGGCTGGCAGACGTGGATTACGTGCCGGCCTTTCCCATCACCCCCCAAACCGAAATCGTGGAGACGCTCGAGCACTGGCGTGAGGCGGGCGAGATTCAGACACGCGTGGTGATGATGGAGTCGGAGCATTCCGCGGTGGCCGCCGCCGGCGCGGCGGCGCTGACTGGCGTGCGGGTGTTCACGGCCACCTCGAGCCAGGGTCTCCTCTACGCCATGGAGATGCTGTACACCGTTGCAGGCTGGCGCGCGCCGTTCGTGCTTGTGAACGTGTCACGGGGGATTGCGGCGCCTATCACCCTCGAACCCGACCACCAAGACGTCCTCGCCGCACGCGACAGTGGTTTCCTCCAGATCCATTGCGCGAGCGTGCAGGAAGTCCTCGATGCCGTCTTGCTTGCGCACCGCTGGAGCGAGCATCCGACCGTGCGCCTTCCCGTGATCGTAAACCTCGACGGTTTTCACCTCTCTTTTACGCGCGAGCCTGTTGAGGTTCCGGACGCCCAGGCTGTGTCCCGCTTCCTCCCGCCGTTCGATCCCGGCGATGCGTCCTTTCGCGCAAGCAAGCCCGTGAGTCGGGCCGTGGCCGTCCTCGGTGGCGGTCCGTATTCCTATTTCCGTTATCAGATGCACCGCGCGTCAGAAGCCGCCCTCGCGGTGCACGAGACCATTGCAGTCGAGTTTCAGCGTGCGTGCGGGCGGCGCTGGGATCTTGTCGAGGTCTATCGCGCTGAAGACGCGGAGATCGTGTTTTTTCTGACGGGATCCTATGCCACCAAAGCGCGAGATGCTGTCGACCATCTGCGTGCGGTTGGGATCGCCGCGGGTCTCGTGCGGCCGCGCGTACTCCGCCCGTACCCCCGGGAGGCGATCCGTGCGGCACTACGGGGCAAGCGCGGCGTAGTGGTCCTCGACCAGAACCTTTCGATGGGTCAAGGGGGCGTCCTCCACACCGAGCTTGCAGCGGCCCTCTATGGATGGCCAGGCGCACCGAAGGTGCTCGCAAGCTTCGTGGGGGGCCTTGGCGGGCGCGACGTCGTGCTGGAGGAGTTTCGTGAGATGGCGCACGAAACGCTGCGTGCTGCCGAGGAGGGCCGCGAGTCCCCCCGGCGCCTCCTCTACACCGCACAGGAGCTGCGCGAAGTGAGGAAGCTGCAGGGTATCGCACTGGCCGAGCGTGAAGACATGGCGAAGGAGGGGATGTGAGCGAGACGCGATTTCGCCGCATGAACGACCTTCCCTCGACCCATTTGCTCGGCGGGGGGACCGCCATGTGTGCGGGCTGCGGTGGCCTTCAGGCGATTCAGGAGATCTACGACGTATTGGGTCCTCGCACGATCTTCGTCAACGCGGCGGGTTGCATGACGCTTCTGTCGATTTACCCATTCACACCGTTCCGCGGGTCATGGCTCTACACCGCGATGGCGTGCGCGCCAGCAGGCTCACAGGGGGTGCGCGACGCCCTCGACATCCTCGTTCGCAAGGGGCGGATTGAGCCCGCGGAGGACCTCTCCGTCGTGACCCTGGCCGGTGATGGCGCCTCTTATGGCATGGGTCTTTCCGCCACGAGCGCGGCGATCGACCGGGGACTGGATTTCCTGTACGTCTGCTACGACAACGAGGGCTACGGCAACACGGGGCAGCAAACTTCCGCCGCGACGCCTTTTGCGGCGGTGACGGCCACGAACGACCCTCCTCTCGGTAATCCGCTGGCCAAGAAGGATCTGTTTGCGATCTGGGCCGCGAACCGCCCGACCTACGTCGCTACCGCCATCGCTGCCGAGCCCGTGGACCTGGCCCGCAAGATTGAGAAGGCAAGCGCGATGAAGGGCCCGCGCCTGCTTCTGATCCTCGCCCCATGTCCCACAGGCTGGGGATTCGAGCCGAGTGACCTCGTCGAGATCGGCCGCCTGGCCGTTTCGACCGGCGTATTCCCGCTGAAGGAGTGGGAAGCCGGCCGTACCGTACACACGAAAATAAGGCGTCCCAGGGTCCCCGTAGAGGAATACCTGAAGAGACAGGGACGGTTTCGGCACTTGTTCAAGCCGGAGCGACAGGAAGCGGTGCTGAGCGAGATCCAACGCCGAGCGGACGCCTATTGGAGCGCAGTGGAGTAGCGTCCCTTCCGTCGAGGAGAAGCGCACCGTCTCCTGCAGAACCCTTTGAGCAGGCAGGCGCGGCCTGCTCCGTTCCCTCGCACACGACGCACACCTTCGGGTGCAAGATGTAGCGTTTCAAGCGCTCGCGGGCGGGGCGCCCTCGAACAGCGCTGAATCTCGTCCCATTCGCAAAGCAGGACGAACCCGCGGAGGCTCGTGACCCCGGCACAGATCGGGTCGCAAAGTTGGAGCGCCCTGGCCTACAAGCGCTCGCGATGAGACCCACCCCAACCGCTTGCCCGCGCGTCATGGCGCGCTCCCATCGTGGTAATGTGAAGCCCCGGCGCCGCGGAAGGCGTTCGAGATTGCCCAGGAGTTTGCCGCAGATTGGGTCGCACCCATGCCTCGGGGCGGCGCAGGGGAGGGGAGATGGAGTTCGGCTGGACCGAGGACGAGGAGGCGTTTCGCTGTGAACTCCTCGACTTCCTGCGGGAGACACTCCCGCAGGACTGGGAGGAGATCGCGAAGGACGGTCCGGGGAGCGATGTCCAAGCGACGTTTTCACGAGAGTTCTGCGGCCTGCTCGCCTCGCGCGGTTGGCTCACCCAACACTGGCCGAGGGAATATGGCGGCCGAGACGCCTCGCCCTGGCGCCATGCAATTCTCGGCGAGGAACTTTGGGCGCGGGGCGAACCGCGCGGGCCCCAGTACATGAACGTGAACTGGATCGGACCCACGATCATGGCGTTCGGAAGCGCAGAGCAAAAGCGCGAACACCTGCCCCGTATCTCACGGGGCGACGTTCTATGGTGTCAAGGGTTTTCCGAACCCCAAGCAGGCTCGGACTTAGTGGCGCTCCGGACGCTCGCGACCCGTGATGGAGATGCGTACGTCGTCAATGGCACAAAGATTTGGACGTCCTACGCCAACTATGCGGAGTTCTGTTTTCTCGTCGTGCGCACGGATCCCGAATCCAAACGTCACCGAGGGATTTCCGTACTTCTCATGCCCATGTCGCTTCCCGGTGTAGAAATTCGTGAAATCCCTTCCGTCGTCGGCGAGCGGTACTTCCACGAGGTGTTCCTCTCCGATGTACGCGTGCCGGCCTCCTGCCGGCTCGGCCCGGAAAACGACGGATGGTCTGTCGTCACCTATGCACTCCAGTTCGAACGAGTGGGTGCGGCGCGCTATGCGCGTGCTGCGCTCACGCTGGACGGACTGGCCACCCGCCTTGCCAAGGAAGGTCGTCTCGAGGATCCAACGGTGCAAGAGAAGCTCGGTCGTGCGCGCGCGATCTGTGAGGCGGCGCGCCTGCTCTCCTACCGAGTGATTGATCTGCGCGCACACGGGCAACCTCCGTCGGCCGACTCAAACGTTGCACGAGTGGCAGGCACATTTGCGGATCGCGTCGTGGGCGAGCTCGGCCTTGACCTCTTTGGTCCCGATGCGTTCGAGTACGGCGGATTCGCCGAATCGAACTTCCGCCTCGCGATGACGGCAGGCGTGGCCGTCGGTGCGACAGAAGTGCAGCTCAACCTGATCGCCCAGCGTTTCCTGGGCCTACCCCAGGAGTAACCTCTTGGACTTCGAGCTGGCAGACGACCAGCGTGCAATCGTGGAGGCCGTAGACACTCTCCTCGCGCAGCATGCCGGGCCGAAGCGCGCGATTGAGCTCTTTGTCAGCGGGGACTACGACGCGCCCCTCGAGGCTGCGCTCGGCAAGGCAGGCTTCTTGGAGGTAGCCCTCGCCGCAGAAGCCGGTCCCCTCGAGGCGGCGCTGTGCGTGGAGGCAGTGGCTCGCGCAGCGGGTGCGGTGGCGATCGGCGCGTCCGCCCTCGTGGCCCCTGGTGTCGCTGGCCGGATGCTGCCTGGGCCGGTCGCGCTGGCGTCGGCGGACGCTAGCCCGATCGTCCGCTTTGGCGCGCACGCCCGAACTCTGCTCGTTGCGGATCCGCAGGCCGGCTCGGCCCGCATCGTCGCGCTCTCCGCCGGCGACGCGGAGCCCGTGCGTTCGAACTTTGGCTATCCGATGGGCCGAGTCGCGCGCGCCCTCAAAAAGTCGGGCGAAAGGCTGGCTCCCGGCTCCCACGAGCGACTTCTTGCATGGTGGCGGGTTGCGCTTGCAACCGAGGCGGCGGGTACGATGCGAGCGGCCCTCGGCGTCACGATCGACTATCTGAAGCAACGCCGTCAGTTCGGACGCTCGATCGCATCCTTTCAGGCCGTGCAGCATCGCCTTGCCGAATGCGCTGTGATGGTCGAAGGGGCCCGCTGGCTCGCTTTTGAAGCCGCATGGCGCGGTGCACCCGCCGAGGCCGCAGCCACCGCGGCGGCCTACGCCGCCGCCGCCGCCGCGCGCGTCTTCCTCGAGACGCACCAACTCTCGGGCGCCATAGGCTACACGCGCGAGCACGACCTCCACGTCTTTAGCATGCGTCTTGAGGCGCTGCGGCTGGAGCTCGGCGGCGTCGGCGGCCACCGGCGCTCCCTGGCGCGCACCCGCTGGGGTGGCGCGGCGTGAGCCTAGATCTCGAGTTTGATGACGCACAGCAGGCGATGGCCGCTGCAGTTGCGCAGTTCTGCCGCGACCAGTACGACCCATTGAAGGCGGTCTCCCCGAGTGCGCCCTTCTCGCGGGTGCTCTGGCGCGAGCTCGCGGCACTCGATGTCTTCGGGCTTGCGATACCGGGCGGCGGTGGGGGAGCGATCGAGGTGGCAGCGCTCATGGAGTCGCTCGGGCGGGCCGCGTTCCCGGGTCCGCTCGCCGGGACGTTCCTCGCGGTGCGCCTGCTGCCAGAGCCCGCGCGCATGCGCGTCGCGAAGGGCGATGATCTTGTGTGCGTCGGCACCCCGCCGCTGCTGTCCTTTGCGCCCATGGCCTCGCACTTTATCGAGCTCGACCTCGCCCATGAGCAGGCATGGCTCGCGCGGCCACGCGGCACGATTGCGGCAGTAGAGACCCTGGCCGGTGAGCCTTGGGGGCGGCTCGAGCTCGAGCGAGATCAAGAGCTCCCGGATTTCGCACCCGCTCTCGCTTTCAGCGAGATCGCGGCCGCAGCCTACCTCGCCGCGGCCGGCCAGAAACTCGTAGACGACGCGGCCGATCACGCACGCACCCGACGTCAGTTCGACCGCACGATCGGGGAGTTTCAAGCCGTCGCTCATCCTCTCGCCGATTGCGCGATCCGCCTCGCCGCAGCGCGCGGTCTCGCCCGCGCGGCGTCGGCGCGCTTTGACGCGATGGAAAGTGACGCCGCAGGCAAGCGGGTGAGTATCGACGCTGCGGCCGCTCGCCTTTCGGCCGTCGCGGCGGCGCTGGCGGCGGCACAGGTCTGCACGCAGGTGTTCGGCGCCATGGGAGTGCTGCGGGAGGGCCCGATTTTCCACGTCGTTCGTCAGATCCGGCAGCTTGCCTCCTCCGCCCCGGGCAGCGCCGGCGCGCGCGAGCGGATGGTCGAGAGTCTTGGGCTCGGGAGGCAGGCGGCGTGAGCGCACGCTTCCGCTACGGCGAGATCGACCTCGCGGAGCCGCTTGAGGGCCTGCGCTACGAGAAGCAGGATGGCATTGCGACAATCACCCTCGACCGCGCGGAGAAGGGAAACTCTCTCACCAAGAAGATGGAGCAGATCCTGCGTGCGGTCTGGACCGAGGTACGGGACGACCCTGCGATCCGCGTCGCCATCTTCGCCTCCAGCGGAGAGCGTTATTTTTCGACCGGGTTTGATGTGACGTCGGTCGACGAAACAGGTGCGGTCGCGAACAATCTGCCCCTCGAGCAAGACGTCTTCTGGTCACCCCGTCACAATGGCGTTTGGAAGCCCGTGATCTGTGCGGTCAACGGTCTTGCCGTCGGCGCGGGTCTCCACTTCGTGGTCGACGCCGACATTGTGATCGCATCCGAGAATGCAGCGTTTATGGACACGCACGTGAACGTGGGGATGGTGGGAGCTCTCGAAAATGTTGGCTTGGCGCGGCGGCTTCCCCTTGGCGCCGCGCTGCGGATGACCCTCATGGGTCGCCACTACCGCATGCCCGCGCGCCGCGCCTACGAGCTGGGCCTTGTGGACGAGCTGGTCGCCACCCCGAGCGAGCTCCTACCCGTCGCCCAGACGATGGCGCGCGGGATGCTCGAGAACTCGCCCCAGGCGATGGCCCTCTCGAAGCAGGCCGTGTGGGGTGCCATGGAGCGTGGCTATACCGAGGCGCTCCACTATGCCTGGGCGCTCCTGCGGCTGCACTGGGGCCACCCTGACTTCCTTGAGGGACCCCGTGCCTTCGCGGAGAAACGCAAACCGCGCTGGAATCCCGACCCGAATGCTCGGAGCGGAGAGGGGAAGTGACACCGGGTTTCTCGGCCGAAGAGCGCGCCTTCCAGAACGAAGTGCGCAGCTTTCTTGACGACTGGCGCGACCTAGACGGGTTCCACTTCCAGGGACGGCGCTGGCCGCGGGTCAAAGAATTCTTCCGTGCCGTGGGGCGTCGCGGCTGGCTGGCGCTCGGCTGGCCGCAAGATGCAGGCGGACTCGGGAAGGGGCCGGCCCATGAGTTCATTCTGTGGGATGAATGCGCCTATGCGCGTGTCGCGCGGCCGCCGCTCGGTGCAGGCATCGTTGCGAAGACGATTCTCCGTCATGGAACGGACGCGCAGCGCGAGTGCTGGCTCCCGCAGATCCGATCCGGTGAGATCCACTTCTCCCTTGGCTACTCGGAACCGGAGGCGGGGTCGGACCTTTCGAGCGTGCGCACGCGCGCCGAGCGGCGCGGTGACGCGTACATCGTCCAAGGTCAGAAGTGCTGGACGTCGTATGCGCAGGACTCGGACTACCTATGGCTTTTGTGTCGCACCGGTTCCCAAGAGAGCCGAGGAGAAGGCCTCACCCTCCTCATCGTTGACCTCCGTGCGCCCGGAGTGCGGGTGGCCCCGCTCCCGACCCTGGACGACGAGCAGTTGAACGAGGTGACGTTGGACGGCGTGCAGGTTCCCGTGGAAAACCGCATCGGTCTCGAAAATGGTGCGTGGAAGGTGATGAACGAGGCGCTGGCCGTAGAGCGCCACGTGCAGTTCCCGCCCGGCCGGGTGCGGCGCGATCTCGAGGATCTTGTGGAGCTCGTGAAAACGCGGGGTCTTGCTTCGGATCCGCAGGCTCGGGTTGTCGTGGCCGATCTCGCGGTCGAGGTGCGAGAGGCGGAAATGCATGCGCTGCTCGTGCTGGAGGCCGTCCAAAAGGGCAGAGCGTCCGCAGTTGAGGCGGCCGCAAACAAGATAGCTCACACTCAAATATGTCAGAGGATCGCGCGCGCCGCGTTCGAACTCGGCGGAGTCGACGTGCTCGTGCGTGGAACGAGCCTTGAGTTTCTATGGCGCCAGAGTGCGTGGGAGACGATCGGCGGCGGAACCTCTGAAGTGATGCGCGGCGTGGTGGCGCGCCACGGCCTAGGCCTCGTGGGGCGGCGCTAAGCCAGGCCTAAACGAGATCCCTCGTACGGCCGATTGTTCCCGCATGGCGAGAGCGTCCCCGCGGGAGCAAGCTAACCTCCGGTCGGTGAGGGGAACCATTTTCCGCGCCGCTCTGGTAGCACTTTGTCTTGCTACGCCCGCAGCGGCCGCAGAAGACCCGCCCGCTTCCCGGGGCGACGACGCCTTGGGCGTCGGGATCGTCGTGCTGAATGAGCACGGGGTCGGCAGTGCTTCGCTCGCACAGCCCTACCTCGACCAGATGGTGGCAATCGCTGCGGCACAAAACAACTGGGGCGCGGCCCGTGGCCAGTACTGCACGAGTCGGAGTGCCGCAGAAGCATTTATCCGCTCGCAGGCGCCGCACTACGGGATTCTTTCGCTGGCCGCATTCCTTGCGATGCGCCAAAGCTACCGCCTCGAAGTCATTGGAACCGTTGAGGTTTCCCTGGTGGGTGGCCAGCAATACCACGTGATTAGTCAGGACGCGGCCAACCTCGACGCTTGTCGCGGCCGGACGCTCGCAACCAACCACGCAGACGATCTGCGCTTTGTGAACCGCATCGTTCTGGCAGGCAGCTCCAAGCTCGCGGACTTCACCCTGGTCGAAACGCAGCGCCCGCTCCTTACGATCAAGAAGGTCCTGACAGGCGAGGCCGAGTGCGCACTGATCGACGACGCGCAGCTGGCCGAGCTCCCCCACATCGAGGGTGCGGAGGGAGTTCGGTCGATCTGGGACAGCCAGAAACTGCCGCCGATGGTGGTGGTCGCCTTCCCAGCCGCACCTCGCGCAGAGCGGCAGGAGTTCCGCAAGAATCTCTCCCACGTGTGCGACGGCGACAGCCGGAGCGTGTGCGCGGCGGTGGGCATTGTCTCCCTCAAACCCGCAACGGGTAGCCCTTACGCGGCGGTGGTCGCCGCTTATGGACCGTGACCGGGCATTGGAGGCGGCTCCGGATCGCGCTGCCAGCCCTTTTGGCCTTCGGTTGCGCCACGCCAGGCTCGCTGCCGTCGATCGCTCCCACCCTCGTCTCTGCGGACGGCGACGCTCTCGCCGTCTATGACGCCCTCGAGGCTCTGATCGACGAAGGACGTGATACGCCCGCCGATCGTGAGTTCGCATATGCAAGTGTTCTGGGCAGCCGGGACGATGGCGGCCCTGGAACACCCTTTGCTCGTGCCGCCGTAACGGGCAGGTTTATTCAGCAAAAGGGTCTGCGCGCCGCGGCACTCGTGTCGGAGGTAGAGCGCCGCGCAATAGAAAGCCGTGCGCGCGACCCGGAGTTCCGAAACGGAGCGGCCACGCGGCTTCTGGGGACGCTCTACGTCATGGCTCCGGCCAGCTTGCTCTCCCATGGCAACTCCGA
>DATFYN010000363.1:0-3532 GCA_035315025.1 Myxococcota bacterium | reverse complement strand
ATCTCTCCTACTCGGTCGCAGCGCTGCCGCTCGCGCTCTTCATCCCGTCCTTCTATTCGGACGAGCTCGGGCTTCCGCTCGCAGCCGTGGGTTTCGCGATCGCTGCCTCGCGCGCCTTGGACGTGCTGATCGACCCGGTGGTGGGTGTGCTCTCCGATCGCGTCCGGACGCGCTTCGGCCGACGGAAGCCGTGGATCCTCCTCGGCGCGCCGCTGCTGCTGTTCGCTGTGTGGCGCCTCTTTGTCCCGGGCGAGCGCGGGACAGTCTCGATCACGTACCTCCTGCTCTGGACGGGCGCGCTCTTCGTGGGCTTCACCCTTGTGGATTTGCCCTACAAGGCGTGGGGCGCGGAGCTCTCGGATGCTTACGATGAGCGATCGCGCGTAGCCGCGGTGCGTGAAGGCTTCGGCTTCGCTGGGCAGATCGGCCTGCTGCTGCTCCTCCTTATCCTCGGCCGGCGTGGGATCCGGGCCACCGATGCGCAGCTCCATGCGATCGCCGTAGCGATCGTGTGGCTCACGCCGCTGCTGCTCGCCGTGACCCTGGCCGGCGTGCGAGAGCCCCCGCCCCGGCTCTCGGCGGAGCGTGCGCTCGGGACCTGGGAAGGGCTCGCGCTCGTGGCGCGCAACCCGGCCTTCATGCGCATGATCGGTTCGGTCCTCTTCTTCGTGTCGGGCGTCGTGATTCAGGGCACG
Organism: Myxococcota bacterium; assembly: GCA_035315025.1. Lineage (GTDB taxonomy): Bacteria > Myxococcota_A > UBA9160 > UBA9160 > UBA9160 > UBA9160. Next base: position 2,837 of record DATFYN010000363.1, on the reverse strand, counting down.
CTCCACCGGCTCGTCCTCACCCATGTAATTGGCGCGCCTGATCTCTTTCCTCCGATGATCTTCTTCGAGAACGTAGCGACGCTCCTTTGCGTTCCGCTCTGGCTCCGCGTCTCGGATCGGGTCGGTAAGCACCGGGCGGTGGCGCTCGCGGCGCTCTGGCTCGCGGCATTCAGCTTGCCACTCCCCTTCCTCGGAGCGGGGACCGGCGGATGGCTCGTGGCCCTGATCGTGATCCGGGGCAGTAGCTTCGCCTCGATCCTCTTCCTCGCGAACTCGATGGCCGCCGACGTGGTGGATGCAGATCTGGTCGCGAGCGGGCAGCAACGAACGGGCCTCTTTTTTGCGGTCTGGGGCATGATGATCAAGCTCGCTGTGGCTCTCGGCGTGGTGATGGGAACGGTTGGTCCGGCGGCCTTCGGCTTCGAGCCTTCGGCCGCCAGCCAGAGCGCGGGGGCGCGGCTCGCTCTGCGTGCAGTCTACGGCTGGGTGCCCGCGGCGCTGATGGCGGTCGGAGCGACTTTCTTGTGGAACTTCCCGATCACCCGGCAGCGTCAGGCGGCGCTTCGCGCGGCGATCGAGGCCCAGAGGCGACCCCACTCCGCATAAGCACGGACGCTCAAGGCGTGGGCGCGCGGCGTTGCGGCACGCTCCTGCGCGAGCCGATCCCGGGCCGTCTTGCGGATCGCGAGATCCTCCACGCGCTGGGCTGGTCGCGGCTCCGTCGTCGATGCGGTCTCGAGCAGGAGCAGCGCCTCCGCTCGGCGATTCGGCGCGACGTCGAGAATCGTGAGCGCCAGCAGAAGGCGATTGCCGGGGTGATCCGGGGCAATCGCGAGGGCGCGCTCCATCTCGGGCAGTGCTTGTGCGCGGTCCACCCAGCCGGAGAAGAAGGGTACACGGGGCAGCGAGGCGTGGAGACGCGCCAGCAAGCGGTGCGCCCCACCCTCCTCAAGCTCGGGATCGAGCGCCACGGAGACCAGGGCACCGCGATAGATGCGATTCGCGACGCCTTGGCGCACGGCCGCGAGCAAGCCCCTTCGCTGCGCCCACCCCCCCCACGCAATGGCGGACCAGAACTCGAGTGCAGCGGCGTCGCCAAGATCCCCCGGCGCGAGAGCGACTCGGACGGATTCCGGTGGCAGCGCGTCGAGCTTCGCCCGACCGCCGGCCTGGCGCCCCAGGAGATCGAGGCCGGCTTCGGCCTGCGTCGTCGCGCGCTCGAAGTGCACGCGCGCGGCGCTCTCGTCCGGACTTGCGAACTCTCCCGCGAAGTAGAGTGCGCGCACGAGCTTCCAGCGCGCCTCGAGCGAATCCGGCGCCGCGGCCACGGCCGCAGTGTAGGCTTGGATGGCATCGTTGATCGGCCCGGGAGCGGCTCGCCCGTCTTCGGACACACCGTCCGCGCGGTGCTCCCAGGCGGCGTCGCCGCGATCGAGCAATTCGTGCGCTGAGTCCGCCTGTGCCGGAACCGCGAAGAGTGCGGCGGCAAAGCCAATCGCAAGCCTTCTCAGCACCGCCGTAAGAACGGCGCGAACAGCTTCGATTCCGGTCACGCCGCAAGCCGCCTTCGGAACCCGTCGAGGGCCTCTCGGGGCCTTCACCAAGATCCTCGCAAGGTGACGCAGCCCCTCAACCCGACCCCGCCGGCGCGCTCGCCTCCCCGCGAATCATCGACTCCCGTCCTGCCGGGCGAAGGCCAGCATACTTGCGATGAACGCGAGGGCGAAAACGACAATCCCGACGGCGCCGATGAGTGTCTCCAGGGTCATCGCCGGCTCCGCAGGCAACTCGCAAGGGATAGGATCGACGGAACCCAGAGCCCGACGAAGATGCCGTACTCCTTGTTGACGAAGAACCACAAGACGACCGAGAAAGAAAACGAGATGAAAGCGGCAACCAGCCAAAGAATCATCGGCAATTCGAGTTTCTCCACTGCATTCCTCCTAAGGTTAGATGCCCGCAACTGCTGCCCTGGGGCCACCTCGCCACGCAGGCCCGCGGGCAAGCCTGGGTCATGCGCTCCTTCGGGCGACACATGGATCGGGTCGCTGGAGGGTGATCTGCGCCGTGCAGTTCACTCGCTCCCGGAAGCCGCCCTCGCAATAGGCGAGGTAGAAGTCCCAAAGGCGCTCGACGCGGGCCCCAAGGCCAAGTGCGGCGACGCGCTCGCGCTGCGCGTGGAAGCGCGCTCGCCAGTGCCGCAGGGTCTCCGCGTAGTGCGGCGTCACGTCGTCCACGCGCACGATCTGGAGATCGCTCTCTGCCTTCGCGATCGCGGTACAGAGCGCACCGATCGACACCAGCTGCCCGCCCGGGAAGACGTACCGCTTTACGAAGTCCACGCTGCGAAGCGACGCAGCGAGGTCCCGCTCAGGCACCGTGATGGCCTGCAGGAACATCCTCCCGCCCGGGCGCAGCCGCTCCGTGCAGGCGCGGAAGAACAACGGGAGCTGCGCGTGACCTACGGCCTCGATCATCTCGATCGAGACGAGCTTGTCGTACCGGCCGCGCAAGTCGCGGTAGTCGCAGAACACCACCTCGACGCGATCGGCGAGATCCGCCGCCGCGATGCGCTCGCGCGCCAGCCCGAGCTGTTCGCGCGAGACCGTGACGGTCGTGACACGGCAGCCCGTCGTGCGCGCGGCGTGGATCGCGAGCCCGCCCCAGCCGCTGCCAATCTCGAGGAGGTGGTCGTCCGGACCGAGCGCGAGGGCGCGTACGGCGCGGTCGTACTTCGCGCGCTGCGCCTCCTCGAGCGTCGCGCCCTCGCCTTCGAAGACGCCGCAGGAGTAGGCCATCGTCTCGTCGAGGAAGAGCGCGAAGAAGTCGTTGCCGAG
>DATFYN010000362.1:0-5311 GCA_035315025.1 Myxococcota bacterium | reverse complement strand
GAAGGCGGCAGCCTTCAGTGGGTGACACGAGCCGGATGAATCGCGAGGTTCACGTCCGGATCTGTGAGGGGCTCGGGGTGAAATTCCCCGGGCCTACTCGGCAAAGTCTCGAAAGGAGGCGAGCAACTCGGCAGGTCGTAGCGCAAGCGAACCGGTAGCCTCGAAATCGCTTTCATTGAGAGTGCCGAACCTGTGCCAGCAGGGTGAAGGCCAACGCCGTCGGTGAAGGAACTGGGTGAATGCAACCGGCGGGCTCTCCGGGGTCTTTGAGGACGACATGTCGAGAAGGAATGGTCAGCGAAAGCACGGAACCGCTCGCGGGTCGCCTAGGCGCACTCGCACAGCGAAGGCATCGCGTATAAGCCGCTGTGCGGCGAAGTCGCGATGTGCCCGCGAGTGGGGCGGATGGGGCCGCTTAAGCGTTGATGGACCGGGACAGCACAATCCGGACCGGAGCGAGGGCCTCTGGGGTAAAGCGACAGGGTCGCTTGCATGGCGGCGCGCTACCGAGTCCGGCTCGCCCGGCATTGATCGGGCGGATGCGTGGGACCACGGAGTGCGCGAAGGGTGGAAGCAAACGGTGCGGAGACGCGGGGATGCCGGGGTGCAGGCTTGACTGCGTCGCCGTGCAGGAAGGCGCCATCTGACAGGCCAGCCTTGAAGCCGTACCGAGAAAAACCTGCCGTACAGAATTTTAGGAGGGGCGATGGAAACGTCGGCATCATTCGAAGCCCGGTCCGCGCGATTGCTCTACCCGACAACCGGGGGACACTGTCAGATGTTGTGGCCGGGCGGCCTATGCCAGCGCGTCCAGCAGCGCCTTGGCTTCAATCAGATCGCGCGTGTCGAAGCCTTCGGTGAACCAGGCGTAGAGCGGGGCGAGGAGGGCGCGGGCCGCGTCGCGCTTGCCCTGGTGCTGCCAGAGCCTCGCCAGGCTGGTCGCGGCGCGCAGCTCGAACGTCTTGGCCTCTTGTCGCTGTGCAATCTCGATCGATTGGCGGAAAAGCGCCTCCGCCTCCGAGGCGGTATTGCCGTTTTTGTCGAGGAGAATCTCGGCCCGCAGCCGGTGGAGCTCGGCATCCCAGAAGTGCTGTCCCTGTTGCTCGGATTGCGCGACGCCAAGTCCGAGCGCGCCCAGAGCGTCGTTGTGGCGCCCGACCTTTCGGAGACCCTCGGCGAGTGAGCAGAGGAGCGCGGGCGCTCCGACCCCCGCCCCGATCCCAGCCAGCTCGGCCATCGCCTGCTGCATCTCCGCGATGCCCGCCTCGCCCTCTCCCGATTTGACCCGCGCAAGGCCTCGAAAAACCCTTCCCCCTCCCAGGTAAAAAGGAAGCCCGAGCTCCTCAGCGAGACCCACAAGTTCTTCGGCGCGTTCCCGCATCCGGTCGAGCTCACCGCGCTGGAAGTGGACAATTGCAGCGTCGGCGAGAGCGTGCGCCAGACTGAGCGGATGTTTCACTCGCTTCGCCAGTGCCACCGCCGCCTCGCTTACAGCCAACGCCCGATCGGGATGGCCAAGGTACACGTGACACTGGGCCGCATGCCCGTGGTCGGCAACGCCACGATCGGCTCCCACCGTGTACGCCGAAGACCCATGCTCGCTGGGATTGTATAGTCTGAGGCTCTGCTCGAAATGATGCAGCGCCTGTGAGAAGTGGCCCTGGAAGAGCAACGGTTCGCCGACTTGGTAGTGAGCCGAGAGGAGGTCGAACGCCTCTCCCGTGCGCTCGGCGGCGGCCAAGGCCTCCTGCGCGACCTCGGCCGCGGTCGCGACGTGACCCTTGATGAAATAGGTGGCCGCCATTCCCGCAAGAACTAGGGGCAGCTCGGGCGACTCGCCGAGCTGGGAAATCAACTCGCGGGCGCGCCTGTAGGTCTGCTCGTTCTCCGGATGCGACCATCCCCTGGCCGCGCCGAGCGGTGCCCGGATCGCCATCTGCAGCCCGAGCTCCATCTGATGGCGCTCGCGTGTCTCCGGCAGCGTCGCGACCAGTGCAAGGGCACGCCGCAGATGGCCGATGGCCTCCTCGTTCGCCGACCGCTGCGTCGCGCGCTCTCCCGCCCGCTGGTAGTGCGTGATCGCTTGCGCCGCCAGCCCCGCCTGGTCGTAGTGCCGCGCGACCACCTCGGGCTCGGACGCGACGCGCTCGGGGAAACGTTCTTCCAGCACCTTTGCGACGCGCGCGTGGAGCTGCTGGCGCGTGCGCTTGAGCTGCGACTGGTACGCCGTCTCCTGGATCAGCGCGTGCTTGAAGCTGTACGTGGCCGCGGGCGGCTCCCCGCGCGCGAAAAGGATCTCCGCCTCGACCAGGCGCGCGAGGCCATGGCGCAGCGCGGCCTCGTCCATGCCCACCGTTGCCGCGAGCAGCGGATACCCGAACTCCCGTCCCAGCACCGCCGCCCGCTGCGCCACCTCCTTCGCCGCCGAGAGCCGATCGAGCCGCGCCATCAGCGAGTCGGCGAGGCTGGCCGGAATGCCTTCCACGCCCTGCGCCACTCCGGGCTCCGCCATCGCCTTGGTCAGCTCCTCGATGTAGAGCGGCACGCCGTCGGCGCGGGCGACGAGGGCGTCGAGGGTGTCGGGGGGGAGCTCCGGGCCCCCGAGCGCCGTCACCATGTCGCGCGCCTGGCGCTTGGTGAGCCGGGCGAGCTGCACGGTGGTCAGGTTGGAACGCGCCGGCCAGGGCGGCGTGAACTCCGGGCGCGCCGTAGCGAGGAGCAGCACCCGCGCCGTCGGGCTCTGCGCGATCAGGTGCCCCAGCAGCTCCAGCGTCGATGCGTCGCACCAGTGCAGGTCCTCGACGAACACGACCAGCGGCTGCGCCGCGCTGAGCGACAGGGTCCACTGCACCAGCAGGTCGATCGTCTTGCGCCGCTGCAGCTCGGGGCTCAGCTGCAGCCGTGTGGGTGGCGGCAGACCGAGAAAGTCGGCGAGTAGGGCCACGGTCTCTGGTGAGGCAAGCGCGCCGAGGCGCACCTCCAACTTGCCCAGCCGCTCGGTCGCGGTGTCCTTGGGGGCGAACGCCAGCCCCTGCGTCACCAGCGCGATCACCGGATGGAAGGGCGTCCCTTCGGTGTACGGCGTCGCGCCGCATTCCAGCCAGGTGTGGGGCACCGCCGCCAGGTGCTGGTGCAGCTCGTAGACGAGCCGCGACTTCCCGACTCCCGCCTCGCCGAGGACCAGGACGTTCTGCCCCTCGCCGTCTTGCGCCCGCTCCCAACGATCGACGAGTGTCGCCAGCTCGACCTCGCGACCGACGAAGCGCGTCAGGCGTCCCGCCGCGACATCGAGGCGGCTGCGCACCCCGCTCGGCTGCACGACCCGGTAGAGCGTCACCGGCTCACGAACGCCCTTGAGCCTCTGCGGCCCGCGATCCTCGACCACGAACATCCCGGCGACGAGCTGCTGCGTGGCGCTGCTCATCACCACCGTATCGAGCTCCGCGATCGCTTCGAGCCGCGCCGCGATGTTGGTGGTATCGCCGACGGCGAGGGTTTCGCTCTTCGCGCCGCCGCCCATCTCGCCGATCACGACGGGGCCCGTGTGGATGCCGACGCGCGCCGCCAAGCGGATGCCGTGCTTGGGTTCAAGTGCGTCGTTCAACGTGCGGAGCGCAGTGAGAATCTCGAGCCCGGCGCGCACGGCGTCGTTGTCGTGGGCCTGCGGATAGCCGAAGTAGACCAGCAGCCCATCGCCCAGGTACTGGACGATGTGCCCGTTGTGGGGCTGGATCGCTCCGGACGCCGCCTCCTGATAGGCGCGCACGACCGTGCGCAGATCCTCGGCGTCGAGGCGCTGGGAGAGCTCGGTCGAGCCTACGAGGTCACAGAACATCACGGTAAGCTGGCGGCGCTCGGCCTCGGCGACATCCGGCGCCGCGACACGTTCCGACGACACTCGAGCGACCGTGTGCGCTGCCGGGCGTGGCGCAGAGGCCTCGGCCCGCGCCGATCCCATCCACGAGAGCACCTTGCCCTCGCGGGCGGCCACCTGCTGCACGTCCACCAGCTCCTCAACCAGATCGTCGAGGGCTTCGTCGTCGAGCTCGAACTCGCGCGCGAGGGCGCGGAACGAGACGCGGCGATTGCGCTCGAGGAACGCCTTTGCCTGCTCCACAGTCTCGAGAAAGCTCACGGCAGCCTCCGGTCCGGCCCGCCTCAGTCTGGCCCCGCTGGAACTCGAGGGCAACACGCTCTCGCGCCGGTTGCGGACCTGCCCTGAGGGCTTACTAACAGGTCTCTTGTATAGTCTACACAATCTGCTATCTCAGCGGGCATGAAGAGAGTCGACGGACGCACGCTATCCCACGAGATGTCGGAGCACATTCGCCTGATGGCGGTTCGCCGCGTGCACGCGGGCGAGTCGCCGAGCGTGGTGATCCAAAGCTACGGGCTGTGTCGGACAACGATCTACAAGTGGTTGAGGGCCGCGAAGCGCGGGGGCGAGCAGTCGCTCCAGGCGCGTCGGCATCCGGGGCGCAAGCCGTTCCTGTTGCCGAGGCAGAAGCTGCAGGTGCGTGGGTGGATCAACGGGAAGGACCCTCGCCAGTACGGCTTCGACTTTGGTCTTTGGACGCGCCGGATCGTGGCCGCGCTGATCGAGGAGAAGTTCGGGGTGCGGCTCGGCGTCACGGCCGTGGGCCGTCTGCTCGCCGAGCTGGACATCACACCGCAGAAGCCGCTACGGCGCGCCTACGAGCGCGATCCGGTCGCGATCGAGCGCTGGCAGCGGGAGGAGTTCCCTCGGCTGCGTGCGCGCGCGAAGCGCGTCGGAGCGAAGATCTTCTTTCTCGACGAAGCCGGCGTCCGCTCCGATCAGGTGCTTGGGCGCACGTGGGGCCTACGCGGACAGACCCCCGAAGTGCCCACCAGCGGCCGGCGCCAGAGCGTGAGCGCCATCTCTGCGGTCAATGCGCGCGGTGAGTTCTGGTACGAGATCTACACGGAGCGGCTCAACGCGACGCGGTTCATCGAGCAGCTGCGCTCGTTCATGCGAGGCCGCAAGAGCCGCGTGTTCTTGGTGCTGGACCGCCATCCCGCACACATCGCCAAGGCGGTGGCACAGTACGTCCAAAGCCTCCGCGGTCGCCTGGAGCTGCACTTTCTCTCGGGCTACGCGCCCGAGCTCAACCCCGACGAGTTCGTCTGGAACCACCTCAAGCGCCAAGGCGTGAGCAAGAAGCCCCTGCGTCGTGACGAGTCCCTGCGCAGCCGCGTCGCAGCCGATCTCGCCGCGATTCGGTCGCGACCGGCGCTCGTGCGCTCGTTCTTTCGTGCGCCGAGTGTAGCCTATACTTGGGACTGATTAGTA
>DATFYN010000361.1:0-4911 GCA_035315025.1 Myxococcota bacterium | reverse complement strand
GTGCGAGCCGCATTACTCGCGTGGAATGCGAGCGGATCGTTGAGGCCTTACAGCAGGTTCTGCGGCGTTCAATCGAGACGGGAGGTTCGAGCATCAGCGACTATCTCGCACCGGATGGCAGCGATGGAGGATATCAGGATGAGCGCAGGGTCTACGCACGCGAGGGCGAGGCATGCCGGCGCTGCAATGGTCGCGTGCGACGCATCGTGATTGGCCAGCGCAGCGCGCACTTTTGTGCGCAGTGCCAGCGCTGATTGGATGTCGAAAACAAGAGAACTGTGAATCGAAGGAGCAAGAGGATCTTCGAGGCAGAGCCCAGCCGGATTTGGAGCCGAGGCGACAGATGTTGTCGCTGAAAGAGCTGCGTCGTGCCGCGCAAGCGCTCGAGCAAACGCTCGCCGGACACCGACTCGAAAAGATCGTCCAGCATGGCGGCGATCGCATCGTGCTCTCCTTCAAGGGCCGCGGCCCTGCTGCGCCGACGGGTCGCGCGCGGTGCCACGTCCTGTTGTGCTGCGCTCCCGGATTGGCTCGCGTCTCAGAGCTCAAAGACCCGCCCCCCGCACCTTCGCGGCCGCTCGCGTTCGCGCAGTATCTGCGCGCCCATCTCGACGGCTCTCGGTTCGCCGGAGCCCGCATTCTGGACAATGATCGCCAGCTCGGCCTTGCACTCGAGACGCGCAAGGGTCGACGCGAGCTCTTGCTTTCGATCCTGGGTGGTCGCAGCAACCTCTACCTCCTCAGCGGGACAGGCTGCGTCGAGGCTTTTCTGCGTCCGCTCGAGGTCACGATGCGTGGACTCGCGCGCGGCGCTCCGTGGCGCGGTCCCGAGACGCCTCCGCCGACCGAGGGGGCAGATCGCTTCGTTGCCGTTCGCGAGGAAGTGCTTCTGGTTGAGATCGAGCGGTTCTACGCCGAGCGGGAGCGCGCACTGGTTCGCGAGGCGGATGTGCGTGCGCTCCAAACGGCTCTCGCTCGGGAAACCGCCGGTGTGATCCGCAAGCGCGAGCGGTTGCGCGCGGAGATTGAAGCCGCGGGCGATCCCGACGACCACCTGCGGCGTGGGGAACTGCTGAAAGGTGCGCTTCACCTGGCCCAGCCCGGCGCGGCGAGCGTGGCTGTGCGCAATCCCGAGAGCGGTGCCGAAGTTACACTTGAGCTCAATCCAACGCTTTCGCCGGCGGAAAACCTTGAGCAGTGTTTCGCGCGCTACCGCAAGGCCAAGCGGCGTCTGGCAAAGCTCACGGTCGAGCTCGCGTCGCTCGATCTACGGGAAGCCCAGCTCACAGCCCTCCGTGAAGCTCTGCATGCGGTGCTCGCTGCATCCGCGCCGGAGGCAATCGCGGTCTTTGCGGCACAACCCGCCGTGCGCGCGCTGCTCGACCGCGCGCGACCGCGGTCGGCTGTCCCGGCCCGAACAGGGGAGGGCGGTGCTGCGAAGCGCCGCGAAGCGCATCCGGCACGCTTGCGGCCGCGGCGTTACCTGAGCGCGGACGGGCTCGAGATCTGGGTCGGCCGCAGTGATGAGGGGAACGACTACATGACCACCCGCCTGGCGCGTGGTCATGACGTTTTCCTCCACGTCGAAGGGGCCGCCGGGAGTCATGTGATCCTCCGCACGGGGGGACGCGCAGACGCGCCCCAGGAGTCGCTGCTCGATGCGTGTGAACTCGCCCTGCATTTTTCGAAGCAACGGGGCGCCCCGCGTGCCGCGATTCACTTGGCACCGATCAAGGACGTCGTGAAGCCGCGCCGTGCCAAGCCGGGTCTCGTCCACGTGCGCGGTGGACGGGAGCTGATGCTTCGTCACGAGCCTTCGCGCCTCGCGCGGATTCTTGGCGCCCGCCTGGATGAACCGTAGACGACGAGACTTGACAACGGTCCTTGTTGGTAATATGATGCAACTGCAATGAATTCTCGTTCAGATCACCGTGGGGCTCACGAGGTCGAGAACGCTCTCGGCCGACTCGAGCAGGCTTGCCGAGAGCGGGGTCTTCCGGTGACGGTACAGCGGCGGGCCGTCCTTGAGGCCCTGGCGCCGCGCGAGGATCACCCGAGCGCCGAAGACCTGTTCGAGGCCGTGAGCCAAAGAGTGCCCGGCATTTCGCGCACAACGGTGTACCGCGTGCTGGAGACCCTGGTCGAGCTTGAGCTCGCGAGCCGCATCTCGCATCCTGGCGGGGGGGCGCGCTTCGAGCTTCGCCGAGGACGCCATCATCATCTCCACTGCATCGGATGCGGCAGCGTGAAGGATTTCACGTCTCCTGCGCTCGAGGCCGTCAAGCTTCCGCACCTCCCGGCCTATGGATTCAAAGTGGATGATTGGTCCATGCATGTGACAGGCCTTTGCGCGGACTGCAGGGTTCGCTCACGACGCACAAGGAAGTCCGGAATCCCGAGCTCCTGAAGGAGCGAGGAAGGAGAAAACCGATGATGACGAAAACCCAAATCGGGCTGACCGATAAAGCGCGCCACGGCGTGGCGAAACTCCTAAACGTGCTGCTTGCAGATGAGTATCTGCTCTACACGCAGACCCGGAACTACCACTGGAACGTGGTCGGGCCTCGCTTCCACGATTTGCACAAGTTCTTCGAGGCCCAGTACGAAGAGCTCGACGACATGATCGATGAAGTCGCCGAGCGCGTGCGGGCATTGGGCGGCAATTCGGCCGGGTCTCTCGGCGAGTTCTTGGAGCTTGCGCGCAACAAGGAGTCGAGTGGGCTTCCCCGCGACGCGCAGGGGATGGTGGGGAGTCTCCTCGCCGCTCATGAGGCGTTGATCCGGTACCTACGTTCGGACCTGGAGAAGGCAGGTGAGCTCGGAGACGCCGGCACAAACGACTTTCTAACCGGCCTCATGGAGCAGCACGAAAAGATGGCGTGGATGCTGCGCGCGACACTCGAGCGCGGATAGGAACGCAAGCAAACGTGGTTCCAGTCCCCCATCGTGGACCGCGGGGTGCTAGGCATCGAAAGGGATGTTCGAGCAGTCCGAACCACCGATTCCGGACGCGTGTGGGATTGGATGCGCGCCCAGGGGGCTTGCGCCATCCTGGAAAGGTGGCGAGTCCTCGGCTCGAACTGATCTATTGCCGGCAGTGCCGCTGGCTATTGCGCGCCTCTTGGATCGCGCAGGAGCTGCTTACGACGTTCGACTCTGAGCTCGGCGAAGTGGTTCTCGTGCCAGGTGAAGGGGGCGTTTTCGAAGTACGCCTCGATGGCGAGCTCCTTTTCTCGCGCGCCCAGCAGGGTCGCTTCCCAGAAACAAAGGAGCTGAAACAACTCGTCCGCGATCGTGTGGCGCCCGGGCGCGACCTCGGGCACTCCGACCGCTAGCGCGGTAGCCTCGCCGCCCAAGTGGCGATGGAGCCGGGTGGGGGATTCGATGGGGATGCCGAGCGGAATTGGCGTGATCGATTTGATGCTCCAGATCCCGGCGGGAGACAGTACTGCTTGGTACGAGTTCATGAAGCCGCTTCTGATGGATCAGGAGAGCCGACATCAGTTCAAGATGCCGGCGCAGTATATGTTTAAGCAGATCCCGACGAGCCGTCCCTCCGACGATTATGTCGGCATCGCGCTCGATGAAATGAACAAGTATGGGATCGAGCGCGCGATGATCGGCGTGGGTAGCCAAGACTCTGATGCTCGGCGCGCGTTGGCCAAGTACCCGGACCGTTTCTTCGGGAGCTGCGAGGTGAACCCGAATCTCGGGATGGACGGGGTGCGGGATCTGCGCCGAGCGGTAAAGGAGATGGGCGTCAAAGCTGCGACAGCTTTCCCGTCGGGACTATGCCCTCAAGTACCCATTAACGACAAGAAGTTTTTCCCCATCTATGCGACTTGCATCGACCTCGACATCCCGATTTGCGTGTGTGCCGGCGTTCCGGGGCCGCGCCTCCCGATGGCGCCGCAGAAGGTCGAACTGATCGACGAGGTGTGCTGGTATTTCCCCGAACTTCGGTTTGTCACCCGCCACGGCTGCGAGCCGTGGACGGATCTTGCCGTCAAACTGATGCTAAAGTACCCAAATCTGTACTATTCCACGAGCGCGTTCGCACCCAAGCATTACCCGAAGGCGATCATCGATTTCGCCAACACCCGGGGCGCTGACAAGATCCTCTACGCAGGCTATTTCCCGATGGGACTATCGCTCGAGCGTATCTTCGGCGACATGCCCCATGTGCCTTTCCGTGATCACGTCTGGCCGAAGTTCCTGCGCGAGAATGCGCGACGGGTCTTTAAACTCGAAGCGTAGCGATGGCCTCCCGCTCAAGAGAAGGCCGAAGGGTGTTTTGAAGCGCGCGCGGCGCACCGGGTGGCTGGCATTGGCGGAGCCCTGGGGACACGACACGAACATCGATGCCTGATCCGTTGTTTCAGCGCTCTCGGTTGGGGCCGAGCTTGACCGCGGTTCCATAGGCGAGCACCTCTGTCGCCCCCGTCAGAAACTCCGTCGCATCGTACCGCATGGCGATCACGGCGTCCGCACCCATCTGCTTCGCGTGCTGCACCATGCGTTCGAATGCCTCCTCGCGCGCCTTCTCGCAGACTTCGGCGTAGCGCTCGATGTTGCCTCCGATGATCTGCTTGAGTCCACCGAGTAAGCCCTGCCGAATGCTCGGCGATCGCACCACGATTCCCCGCACGATACCGAGCCAACCCGTAATTGATCGGCCCCCGACTTCGTTGCCCGTCGTCACCACCATGCCGGACGCTCCTTGGGCGCATATGCGCCTCTCCCCACGCCTAGAGACCTGTGGCCAGCACCCGACACCGCTTGGCCTTCCCTTCCGCAGCGATCGACCTAGCGGAGAGGGGACCGCAGGGCGTGCCTTGGCTCCGTATCGGTTTGCCCCGTTACGCGCTTAATGCTTCGACTGTGGAGAGGTGCGGTCTCAACGCTGTACGA
>DATFYN010000360.1:0-3577 GCA_035315025.1 Myxococcota bacterium | reverse complement strand
GCGCGTCAACCGGGCCCCCTTCGATCTCGTCCGAGGGGGTGGAGAGCGGTGTTCACCCTCCGCCTCGCACACGAGGCACCGACTGATGGTTTTGGATCGCTTCAGTGCGAGATCAGCGAGCGGGTTTCCAAGGAGGGAGCCGGGCGGGCGCCTCAAGGCTTCCAAAGGACCCATAGAAAGGGAGATGGCACGATGAGCCGACGAATCTGGTCACTCTCACTTGCGGTGGCCGCTCTCGTCACGGTGGGAGCGACGGGCTTTCTGAGCGCGAGCGCATCGAGCGCAGGTGGGCCCGGTGGGCCCGCTGGCCACTGGGGGCACGGACACGGGGATCGGCTCGAGCTCGAACTATTTCTGCGCCAGCTGAATCTCAGCGACCCGCAACGTGCGCAGATCCAGACGATCATGTCGCAAGAGCGCGAGTCTGCGGGGAGCCTCTATAAGCAGCTCCATAGCGAGAAGGCGACGCTGAGCAGCAAGTTCTTCGCCCCCGGCGCGCTGCAGGCTGCGGACCTCGAACCGGAGGTCCAGAAGCTGGCGGGGATCCAGCAGCAGCTCTTGGAGCAGCGGATTCAGACGGCCGTGGCGATTCGGAACGTGCTGAATGCTGGGCAGCTGGCCCAGGCAGCGCAGCTCAAGGCCCAGATCCAGGCGCTCCACGAGCAGCTGCACAGTTTGCTTGCGCCCGCGCCCCAGTAGGCCCCGCACAGGCGCTCGCCGTAGCCGCGCAGCCCGCACTCCCCCCCAAGCGGTGAGGGCTCCCGTGAGAGTCGATCAGGTGATGCGCAAAGACGTACCCTACCTTACGGACCCGCACCATCGACCACGGGCAAGCGCTCGACCTGCGCGCGCTCCATCAGGCGCACGGCGTCCTCCTCCAGCATGGTCGCCGGTGTGCATGCATGTACATGGTGGACCATCACGGAGCCCACGAAGATCCGGGACGGCGGGAGTCCGCGCCGGTAGGTCCCGACGCAGACTTCGCGGTCCGTGACCGTACCTACCATGCGGTTCGACCCATCCCCGGCCACGATGGGCACGATCCCGCAGCCCGTCTCCTTGAGAATCCTTGCGGCACAGCTCAAAGGATCGGAGGGTCGGTTTAGCGCGCTGCGTAAGGGGTTGACCTACCAATCGGCGGCGAGCGAAGCGCGAGTGCTCTGAACCTTCGGCGGACGTGGCCGGCGCTCGGGCACTTCAGAGATCGGAATCGCTGAGATCCCCTCCTTGGCCCGAAGCCGCCGGTCGGAGAGCCATTCACCGCAGGATCTCTTGGCGCGCGCGATTTCTGGGGTCGCGAGGGGGTTCGCCTTGGCAAACCTCATTTTCGGCGGAACCCGCGACCCTGATTTGCTGTTGGGCCCGAGGCGGGCGGCCACGCCGCTCGCCGTCACCGCTCAGCCCCGCCGTAGGGCTCAACCTCTCTAGGGTTCGACCGATAACAGCGAACAAGACGCGTGGCGAGTATGGCCACCTCGAAGGGGTCACAGCGTACTCAAAGCGATCGGTGGAGCTCGGATTGCAGCGTATCGCGCACCTCTTAGGTCTTGTCTTCGTCGGCGTGCTCCTTGTTTCGGGGCGTGCGACGGCACTTGTCACCGACTTTGACTTGGCAGCAGGGTATCTTCGGGATGGTCAGTACGGGAAGCTGTACGCAAAGCTGACAGAACAAGACCGCACGCACTCGCGCGAGAGTAGCGACTCCAGCCTTGGTCCAATCGGTAGGAACCGACCGGGGAGAGCCCGGCTGAGCGGGCGGAGGCTAAGCGCACCCGCTCCCTCGTTGCCTTCCCCTGTGCGCTGAGGCTTGGAAGACCTGGCGCTCCGTCCATCGGGCAACCGAGAGAAACCTATGGCCCTTCCGCTTCACGATTCCCATCCATCTCGTTGCGGCCTAAGACGACCTTGCTCGGCCAGCCACTCTGTTTCTATTTTCGGATGAATCCAATGCCTGTCGTGCCGATGCGCT
Organism: Myxococcota bacterium; assembly: GCA_035315025.1. GTDB lineage: Bacteria > Myxococcota_A > UBA9160 > UBA9160 > UBA9160 > UBA9160. The sequence goes on along the minus strand of DATFYN010000360.1, from coordinate 1,608 downwards.
GCGCGAAGCGGGTAGCATGAACCACCACCCACCACTCGATCGTCACCTCGACCTGGGAAGATCCCAGGTTCGCCGGCTCCCGAAGCCACGCCTTGGCCTCCTCTAGCTTAGCTTAGCTATAGCTATGCTAGCGCAGCCTCCGCGGGGGAACGGTTCCCGAGCTGGCAGGTAATCGCGGTCACCGTTGGGCCGTTTGACGGGCCGCGTGTGTACTTGAAGCTGTCTGCGGTCCGCTCAACGATAAAGACACTTTTCGTCATGGAGGCAAAATACCGAAACGGAGAAGGTGATAAATCGGCAATTTCCTTGATAGCCAAGCGGACGGTCGCATCGGCCAGATCCTTCGCGGCTCATGGAACGCGCTGCTCTCCGATCCGGCACGTTGGCAACCTCATACCGCCTTCGACGGCCGATGGGATATCAATTGGCGACGTATCAGAGGCAAGTGCGATCGAGTATTCGGTGCTTGTTCTGAAGGTGGCGAATATTGTGATCTGCGGGCACTCCGAGTGCGGTGCGATGCAGGTGGTAAGTGCGGGCCGCGAGCCGCTCGAAACTCCCAATCTTGCCAAGTGGCTGCACCACGCGCACGCGGCGGCGTTCCGGCTAGAACACGAGGGTGCGCTCGACTCCAACCTCAAGCCCCATGATCAACTGTCGCAGGTCAACGTATTGGTGGATTTGGAGCACCTGATGTCGTACCCAATCGTCCGCGAGAAAGTAGTGGCCGGAACTCTTCAGGTGAGCGGCTGGTAGTTCGAGGTCGCGTCCGGCGGTATGTACGTGTACGATCCAGCAGGCCGTTCGTTTGAAATTATCGACCGGCAGAGGACCGAGCGACTCCTCGCGCGCCTCACAACACCACAAAGACTAGAATGGTGTTCCGGGACGAGCGCCCCGATCTTCGAACTGATCGCTCCGAGGTTTTTCCGTGCTCAGTTGTCCGAGTTTTGATCTCGGGGTGGGGCTGCCCCGAGAAGAGTATTTAGGGCCTCGGTAAGCGCTCGTTCGCAATCGAGGCAGATGCCGTGGCTTCTGGTTAGCTGGTCCGACGACGGTCCGCACATTGCGATCCCGAGTTGCCTGCCACACCACGCGCAAACCACCTCTCTCATACTGGCAGCATGGGACTGCGGGAGCCGCGGAGCTATGAGCTACTTCACACGTACCTTTCGCGAAGACGCGGCTCGTGAGGCAATGCAGAATCCGTTGTCATTTCAGTGGGTTACGATGAGATCCTCCTCGGCGACCGGCCCCAGGTCCCCAATCATGCACCTCGACCGGGACCCCAAGGAAGTGACGCGATCTTGCGTCTGCGTGCATGGCAGGGCGCGGCAGGAGCATCCATGGAGAGGAACCCAGGCCGACAAACGCACCCTATACGCACCATAATTCCGCGACGGGAGGCACCCTCGGGCGCGCGTACTGCCTCTCCCTGACCTACAGCGGCTGGGGTCCAGTAGCCCCTAAGGGTCGGCGCAAGAATAACAGCGCACGTGGAGCTGAGTTCTAACAGAGCGACTTGGGACTTTGGGACGATCCCGAGGCCACGCCAGGCTGGGTGCTCCCGACGGTATTGGGCCTCTGGAGTGGTTCTCGACGAAGTGG
>DATFYN010000359.1:0-6468 GCA_035315025.1 Myxococcota bacterium | reverse complement strand
CCTGCGCCGCGGGGCGCCGGGGCGGAGGATGGCGTGGACGCGATTGGCGGAGCGACCTTCGGCGCAGCTCTACTTGCCACTGCGGTCGCCTGGTGGGCCGGGAGTCGGCGCCGCACGCGTCTCGCGCTTGTGGCGCTCTTGTTCGCGGCGCTGGCGCTCCGCATCAATCTGGCCGCGCACTGGTACCTCGGCAAGTGGGACGAGCGCTACCACGCCGTCGTGGCGCGCCACCTCATGGACCATCCTCTTGAACCCACGCTCTTCGAATACCCGCTCAACGAGGTCCCTCCCGAGAGATGGCTCGAGAGCCATGTGTGGCTCACGCATCCCACCCTGGCCATGGAGCTGATGGCGCTTTCCATGTCCGTTTTTGGTGTGGACGAGTTCGCGATGCGGGTGCCGAGCGTCGCTGTTTCGACTCTGGGCGTTCTCCTCACCTTCCTCCTCGGTAGGCGTGTGCTGGGCACCTCCGGTGGCCTCGTGGCCGCGGGATTTCACGCCTGGCACGAATCTGCCGCGCTCTGGGCAGGCGGTCTGCGCAGTGCAGACCATGTGGACACGTTGATGGCGTTCCTCGTGGAGCTCGGTGTTCTTGCGGCGCTCTGGGCCGCGGACGATAACGACCCACCCCGCCCCGCGAGGTGGGCAAAGGCCGCGCTGGTGGGAGGCATCACTGGCCTCGCCTTCCTTACCAAGGAGGGAGCTGCACTGGTCTGCCCGGCAGTTTTCTTCTTCGCGCTCCTCGCGCATCTCGGGCGGCGGGGACCCGCCCGAGATTTCCGGCGGTGGATCTCGGTCGTCGCTCTCCCGGCGCTGGCCTGCGCCATAGCCGCTCTTGTCGTCCTGCCATGGTATCTCCATCTCGCTCGCGCCTTCCCGCCGGAGTTTGCGTGGCTGCGGGGACGTTCGGTTCACTACTTCCTCGAACCGGTGGACAAGCATGCTGGGTCGTGGACCTGGCACATTGCCAATCTGACGTATGACTATGGGTTGCTCGCGCCGATTCCGCTGGTGGCATTCATGGTTCACGCCTTCCGGCGACGGCGCGATTGGCTGCCCGTTGTCGGTTGGTTCCTCCTCACCTACGCCGTCTACACCCTCGCAGCGACGAAGATGAGGGGGTACGTTCTCCCCGCCGCGCCGGTGGTTTTCCTTTCGTATGGATTCTTCCTTCCTCGCTGCTTTGACCTTGGCCCCGCCGCTTCCCGGACTTGGCGGGTCTCCGCGGCTGCGCTGGGCGTACTGATCACCGCCGTCTTCGTCCAGGGCAATACCCCGCGGCCGTGGGCCACGCCTGTGCGCGATCCCCTTTGGACCCAGGAGCTCCGCGATCTGGGTTCACAGGTCGCAGCGCTGCCGCCGGGACGCTGGGTCGTGTTCAATGTGGGGCGACCCGTGGAGGCGATGTTCTATGCGTCGGCCACCTGCTCGCCGATTTTGCCCGATGAAGCCGCGGTAGAGGATGCTCTCGCGAAGGGATTTCGAGTCGCGGTGTACGCTGACTCCGAGGATTCGACGCTTGGTGCCCTTCGCAACGATCCGCGTGTCACCCTCCTGCCACGCTATCCCGGGACACGGGATGCGCGCCGACTTGCAGCCCTGCTCCTTGCTTTACCTTCTCGGCGCCTCGCCCTCTACAACGCGGGCGAGAAGAACGTCTTGGCGGATTACCTGGAGAGCTTTGGCCTATCCGTCACCGTGGAATCGCGCATGCCGCGGAGCGACGCGGAGTTCGAGCGCAACCGAAAGGAGGGTCGCACTCCCGTCGTTCTGCTCCAACCAGGCGTAGAGCCTCCGAAGTCGATCGGGACGGAGCGCGCGGAGGCGATCTTTGTCGTGGATCCCGTATACGCCGTTCCTCCCCACTAGCGGTCGGGTCCAACCCATCGCGGCGCTTGACCTTCAAGGTCGAGGGGAGGGATGCTGCGTGCCGTGAATGATCGTACGGTGGCCGCCATCCTTAGGTTCCCGTTCTGAGGACGGACGGGCTTCAGCCTGACCTTTCACCCGCAACGAGAGCAAGGGCGTCCGTTGGGCTTAAAGTGAGACCGGGACGCGCGCTGGTGGTGATTCTTCAGGGAACGTGTCGGGCGCCGGAGATCGTCCTGCGTCACGAGATCGAGCTGGCGGATCCCTGGATTCGGGAGTCACTCCACCCCTATCACCAAGAGCTAGGAGATCGCGGCGATGTCGGCCTGCAGGCTCGGCGACGCGGATGCGAGGCCGCGTGCAACGCGGCGTGGCGAGCAATCCACAAACTCCTAGACGATATGACCGCCCACGGTCTTGAGCCATGCCGCGTCGCCCTTGTCTCTTCCAGTCTCGTCGATCCGGATCGGATCGTTGGAGCGCACGCACGGGCGCACGCGCAAGAGGACAAGCTCTACACCGAGGCCGTCAAGACAGCCGTCGCAGGTCGCGGTTTGCGCGTCCAGACGTTTCTTGAGGGGACTCTGCGGGGCGTAGCAATCCAACGACTCCAACGATCCGCGCAGCAGCTCGATGCGACACTTAAGACCTTCTCCCATCGGGTAGGCACGCCTTGGCGCGCTCTCGAGAAGAATGTGGCCCTGGCGGCCTGGCTTGTGCTCTCCCGCTAAGCGAGCGACGCAGATCCAGTCGCGAGGATTGTTCTTTGTCGAGATCCTCGTACCCGAGCGCCTGGCGCGAGCACCACGGGTTCGTCACAAGATCCGACGAGGACTAGGCTGTGTGCGGGTCCTTGTAGAGTCACGGAGGACATCCCACGGTCCCGAACTGCAGCAGAAGGGAAATTCATGAGCGATCGGATGAAAATCGCGAAAGCCTACGAGACGGCTTTGTTCGAAGGACGCATGGAGGAAGTAGGACGGCTCTTCACCGAGGACGTCATCTATTGGGTCGCCGGTTCGCCGCCACTCGGAGGCGAGTGGCACGGGCGCGATGCCGTCGTGAGGGCCTTCTCCAATCGGGAATTTGGACTCGGCGCAGCGGACTGGGGCTACGAGCTGCTGTGGCGCAACTGGTACGAAGCGGATGAGCGCGTGATCGTCGAGATCCGCGAACGCAGCTGGTTGAGAAGCGCGCCCAATGACGTCATCGACCAGCGCACCTGCGTCGTGATCAAATTCCGCAGTGACTTGATCTGCGACATGCGTGACTACACTGACGCGCATCTCTACGAGGAGTTCCGGCAGCGACACCCCGAGCTACCGAAGTTCAAGAAGGGGGTGGGGGACCGTTGAGGATGCACGAGCAACTTCGCTGTTCGTTGAGAAGGCGCTGCGAAGTTGCACGGAGCACGGAGTCCTCCGCTCGAGGCACCGTGGGCCCCAAGACTACCGCGAGTGCTTCCTCGTATTTCCGTGTCCAGGATCCCCTGACGAGCGTACCTCGCCCTCCCTTCTGGGAAGGTGCGTGGAAGCCTGCGGGGTTCCCCCCGGTCGCTATGATCGCGACCTCATGATTCCAGTTTCTCTGGCGGGTGAAAGCGAGCGGGGTCCACACCAGTAGACTTCACGCAGCTTTTTCCCGAATATGGAGGGATGGAGAACTTCAGCGCGCTCCGAGAGGATGCGCCGACCCTGAACGGATGAACGTCCTCCTCATCACGACCGACCAGCATAAGGCGACGACGCTCGCCGCCTACGGCGATCGGCTGGACGCGACTCCTGCACTCGATCGACTCGCCACCGAGGGCACCGTCTTCACGCGCTGCAGGACACAGAACCCGTTCTGCCAGCCTGCCCGTGCCACGATCTTAACCGGCCGCCATCCGAGTACACACGGCGTCATCCGCAATGGAATTGACCTCCCCGACGACGCAGCCGCAGATTCGGTGGCGACGCGGTTTGCGGAGGCCGGGTTCGCCACGGCGCTTTTCGGCAAGGCGCACTTCGCGTCGTACTTTCCCGATTACCCGACGGGCCGGGTTGAGTCCGTGGTGGACTCGGCCTGGGTCACACCGGATTGGTACGGTCCCTATTTTGGCTTCGAGCACGTCGAGCTGGTGACGGATGTGCACAACATCCGGCTTGCGCCGCAGGTCGGGCGATGGAACTGGGGCTTCGGGCCGCCGCCCTTCGGGCTCCACTACGCGCGCCATCTGTATCGGGACGGCTCTGCCCGCGGCGTCGAGCGGCTCCGCCTTATGCAGCCCGAAGCCGCGAGCCGCACCTGGGACGCGACCCAGACCTGGAAGAATCAGCTGCCCGAAGAGGATCACCACACAACCTGGACGGCGGATCGCGCGATCTCATGGCTCTCGCGGGTAGACCAGCCGTTTTTTGCGTGGGTGAGCTTCGCAGATCCGCACCATCCCTTCGATCCGCCCCGCCCCTGGTGCGACCGCTACAAGCCTGCCGACATGCGGCAGGTCCTGCCCTCGTATCCCCCGGACGAGCTCGCGCACAAGCCGCCGTTCCACGCAGCCTGGTCCCGAGGCTTTCGCGGTACCGAGATGGAATGGGCGAACCCTGGGTGGGCACTCTTCTCTGAAGAGGAACGCCTGACGATCCTCGCGGCGTACTACGGGATGATCGCTCAAATCGATCACCAGGTAGGGCGAATTCTCGCCGTCCTCGATGCACGCGGCCTCACCTCAAACACGCTGGTCCTCTTCACCGCCGACCATGGCGACTACATGGGCGACCACGGGATGTTCCTCAAGGGGCCGATCCACTACGAGGCGCTGGTGCGCGTGCCTCTCCTGGTGCGCGGGCCGAGCTTCGCGCGCGGAGTCCGGGTCGACGATCCAGTGGGAACGATCGACATAGCGCCCACCGCGCTGCGCGCATGCGGCCTCCCAATCCCGGCGACTGTGGAGGGCCGACCGCTCGGCGAAGGGCCGCGGGAGCACGTTCTTACGGAAGACGACATCCTGCGCGGTATCCTTGCATTTCGCACGCTCACGACGCGGCGTTGGCGCATCACGCGGAACGAACGCGATCCGGAGGGGGGCGAGCTTTACGACCTCCAGGAGGATCCGGGAGAACTGGCAAATCGCTGGGCCGATCGGGCTCTCGCTTCCGTGCGCTCCGACCTCCTGGCCACGCTCGACGACGTGATGCGGCATGACCTCGGCCGCACCCTTCCCGTCGTCTGCCAGGCAGGCTAGACCTTCGGTCCGTGGGCGCTGAACACAAGCGGCCTCCCCACTCGAACGTCCTGCAATCCTTGTGTGCACACTCTTGTGACGAACGTCAGAGCTCCCCCGAGGTCCCTGCTCGTTTGCAGCGGGGCCTCGCAGCCATCGACTTCATCGCCCGGGTGCTCTCGGTGTACGGCAGGCAACGGCGCCCGCCCTCGCAGAGCGCGCCTCCGCGCCCCCCCGCTAAGGTGCCCGCGAGCGAAACTGTCGTTTTCACGGGTGGGACGATCCGTCCGCTGGACGGGCGTGCTGCAGCGCCGGAGGCGCTCGCGGTGCGCGACGGCCGGGTCCTCGGCTATGGAGACCGCGCTGAGGTGCGCGAGCAGGCCGGTGGAGGCGCGACCACGGTCGAGCTCGATGGCGCCACCGTGATCCCGGGTCTAGTCGACACGCACCCGCACGTCCTCCACTTCGGTGCGTTCGAGCACCCGCTCCTGCGGCTCTGGGATGCGGAGGACTGGGCCGAGATCATCGCCCGCCTGCGCGCCCGCGCCGAGACATTCCCGCCCGGCACCTGGTTGATGGGCACGCCCGTCGGCGAACCGCACTATTTCATTCGCCGCTCCTGGCGTGACCTGGCAGAGCGTAAGTTGCCGGACCGCACCGCCCTCGACCGCGCGAGCACCCGGCATCCGGTCATGATCCAGGCCTGGGCGCCTGTGATGCCCAACGTCTGCGCCTTCAACTCGGCAGCCCTCGCCGCGCTCGGTATCTCGCGAACGACTCCCGATCGAGTCGAGAACGTATGGATCGAGAAGGACGTGCATGGAGATCCAACGGGTCGTTTACACGGCTCGGTCAACAACTACTACACCAACGACCCCTTCATGAATGGACTTCTGCGCAAGGTGCCGCTGCTTCAGCCCGACGCTGTTCTGCCTGGAACGATCGCAGCAATGGCACGGTACAACCAGATGGGCGTCACAACGGTATACGAAGGCCACGCGATGGGCGCACCTGAGATCGCTGCCTGGCGTGCGCTTGCGGCACGGGATGTACTTACGCTGCGCGTGCTCGCCGCACCTGACTGCGAGAGTTATGGCTTGCCCTGGAGCAAGAGCCTCTCCGACGATGAGTTTCGCGCTCGTCTCGAGCAGGCGCTCGCCGGCGTCGAGACAAGCGGCGAGACCTTTCGCCAAAGCGGCGTCACGCTCTCACGCGGCGGCCCGTGTTGGCCCGGCTTCTTGCGGCGTCACGAGCCTTAGTGCCGGCGCAACAACAAGTGCGCACGTTCTATGCGCGGGGCGCGACGGTGTAGTTCCAGGCGGGCAGGCTGTTGTGCCGCCGTAGGTGGATGGCTTCGACGTCCGCGGCCTCGGGCTCGAGGCCGGTCTCGTAGG
>DATFYN010000358.1:0-2370 GCA_035315025.1 Myxococcota bacterium | reverse complement strand
CATCGGCGGCGACGACGCCCCGCGCATCAGCGACCTCTTCCACCAGAAGTACCGCGGCTCGCGCTACTCGTTCGGCTATCCCGCATGCCCGAATCTCGAAGATCAGACGAAGATATTCGCGCTGCTCCATCCCGAGGAGACGATCGGCGTCCGCCTGACGACGGGCTTTCTGCTCGAGCCCGAGCAGAGCACCTCGGCCATCGTGGTGCACCATCCGGATGCGAAGTACTTCGTGGCGTAACTTCAGCAGCCACGGATCAACACGGATAAACGCGGATTCACTTCTTAAAGAGCCGCTCGAACGCCTTGCGCGCGTCTTCCGGGCGGCTGACGCCGGCCGAGGTGGTCTCGCGCTCCACCCGCACCCGCATCGCGAAGAAGGTGCACTGGTTGGCGGCGTCCTTGCGCGCGATGCGCTCGGGGATGGGCTGTTGGCACTCGTAGCGCGCGGAGGTATCGAAGTGCGTGCATTGCTTGCAGGAATGCAGCGACCCGCCGCACTGCCCGCACAAACCCGAGGATTCGTCCAGCGGCTGGATCAACGCCCCGCACAGAGCGCAGCGGGTGGTGGTGCGCGTCGCCGGCATCTGGATGGTGCGCGGCTCGTCTTTGGGGCGCTTGGGCATGGCCTTAAAAGGAGGATCCCTGAGAGCTACGAGCTAACAGTCAAGAGCTGTTTTTCTGGCGGAGAGGGAGGGATTCGAACCCCCGATACCCTTACGGGTATGCCGCATTTCGAGTGCGGTGGTATCAACCACTCACCCACCTCTCCGCGTGACGGCAAGGCTGAGTGGCCTGAGTCGATTCTAACCGAAGAGATGGCTATTTCTTCAGCCTCTCCAGCACCGCCCCCACGATCAACGGCAGCCCCACCGTCGCATCCACAAACACCTCGGCGAATCGTCCGCCTTCTTCCGGCGGAACGAACTTCCCCCACGAAACCGCCTCGGTGTAAGGGCTCCCTGACAGGCCGCCCCAATACACGGGCTCCGGGCAGATGCGGACGCCATAGTGATAGCGCTTGAGCGGCACGTCTTCTCCGGCGCGCCGGTTGCGCAGCTCGATGTAGGGACCGAACTGCTGCGCCCAGTTGCGCGGCACGCCGCCGCCGATGGTGAAGATGCCCAGCCGCTTCTGCGCGAGCAGCGTCTCGGCGAAATACTCAAGGTCGTCGAAAGGATCGTAGCGCAGGCGCGGCTGCCCCTCGCGCGCGCGGATGCGGTTGGTGAGCGCGAAGTCCAGGCCCAGCTCGGAATCCGTGAACGCGGGCACGAACACCGGAACCTTTTTCTTGAATGCCGACTTCAGGATGCCGCGGCCCTCGGCGTGTTCCGACAGGTACTCACCGATCGCCTGATTCAGCTTCCAGGAGCATACGATCTCTTTCGGGTTCCACCGCTTCAGGACGTCGAAGACCACGACTTCGACATCGTCCAGGTTGCGCTCGGGCTCGAGCGTATCGTAGACGCGGTTGTAGCCGGCCTCGTAGAGCTCGACGTCGGTCATCGAGGGGTCGTAGCGGAAGTGCGAGTGGCCGGTGGCTTCCACCAGCCCATGCGCCATGAGCGCGCCGGTGGAGACGATGGCATTGACCACGCCGCGGTCGATCAGCTCGGTGACGATCAACCCTTGCTTGGCGACAGTCATGGCCCCGGCAAGGGTCATCACCACGAAGCAGTCGCGGTCGCGGGCCATGGCTTCGAGCACGTCCGCAGCCTCGCCCACCTGGCGGCCGGTGAACGCGGTGTCACCCATGGCCCGCACCAGGTCGTTGACCGTCTTGGCCTGGTTCAGATCCAGCGGATGGAGGGGTACCAGCTTGTCCTCGACCGGATCGTGCAGCTTGCGGTCGCTTCCCACGCCTTCATGCTTGCCGTGTTTCAAGTGTCGCCCTCGCGGAGAGTGAAGTGGAAAGCTATCGTGTCGAGCCACAATCGTCAACCGCGACGAGCCGCACATCACCCGATGTCCCGATCTCCCGATGACCCGATGGCTGGTAATATGCACTCGTGCCTGAGAAGTTCAAAGTCGGCTTGGTCCAGATGGCGTGCGATCCCGACCCGGAGAAAAACGTCGGCCACGCCATCGACATGGTGCGCGATGCCGCTGCACGCGGCGCGCATGTGATTTGCCTGCCGGAGCTCTTCCGCACCCAGTACTTCTGCCAGCGCGAAGACGCCGCCTTGTTCGACCTGGCCGAGCCCGTGCCCGGCCCCACGACCGAGCGCCTGGCGGAAGTCGCGCGCGCGGCGAAGGCGGTGGTCATCGCGTCCGTCTTCGAGCGGCGCGCGGCCGGCATCTATCACAACACTGCGGTAGTGCTCGATGCCGATGGCTCGATCAAGGGCATCTATCGCAAGATGCACATCC
>DATFYN010000357.1:0-5061 GCA_035315025.1 Myxococcota bacterium | reverse complement strand
CCTACGAGACCGGCCTCGAGCCCGAGGCCGCGGACGTCGAAGCCATCCACCTACGGCGGCACAACAGCCTGCCCGCCTGGAACTACACCGTCGCGCCCCGCGCATAGAACGTGCGCACTTGTTGTTGCGCCGGCACTAAGGTGCGAGCGCCGGATACCTCACGGTGAGTGAAATCTTTCCGCTGGAAATCCGCGCCATGGCGATTGTTTCGTTTTTCATCATTGCGCAAGCGTCCGGCAGTTTTGCGCCATGGATCTTCGGCAAGCTGATCCAGACCTCGCCAACGAGCATCTTCTGCGGGGATCTGACCGCTGCAGGTCTTATGATGGTTGGCGCGATCGTGGCGATGTGCTTTGGCGTGAACGCTGAGAGGCGCTCCCTGGAGGAGGTGGCCCCGCCTCTCTCGATTCGAGGGGGCTAGGTCTTCGGCAGCGTGTCCGCTGGCTCACCCAGCTCGATCGACGACAGGCGGAGCGAATCGTCGCAACGAGAGAGCGGCTCTTCAGGCCTCGTCGCACCCCAATCGGTGAATCCGCTTCTCGAATTACTCACCGCGCTCTTGAGACCTCGCGTGTCTCCGGCGGAAACCTAAGCTTTTGGTTTTCTGGAGAATTGAGGCTTCATTCATTCTCCAGTGAACACTCTGTGGCATGTTAGGCTGAACGTATGGCAGGAGTTCCCCGTCGCGCCGGGAGGCCCCCGTTGGGGCTAACCGTGACGGGGCTCACGGTCGCCCTCGTCGGCGTTGTCGCGCTGGTCGACGCGGCGGGTGGAGCCCTGGCCCCGCACCTTGGGGTTTCCCCACCGTTTGCCGTCGGACTCACCTTGGTAGGCATCTCGCTCGTAGTCGCTGCGAGAAGAGGCGGCTACGTCCTTGCAAGCTTACTCATGCTTCCCATCCTTGGAGCCACTGGGGCGGAGCTACTGGCCTATGCAGGCGTCGACACATTGGCGCCTCTCCGCGAGTTTGGGCCGTTTGCTGCACGCGCCAAGGAGACTGCGGGAGCGGGTTTCCCGACCACGGCGCTAGCGCTTGCGGTGGCAGCCCTCGCGCTTCTCGCTTCTCGCCGGTGGCCCATTTTCGCAGCTCTGGGGGGGCTTCTCGTCGCGACGGTTGGACTCGCTTCGACAATTGGTCGCGCTGCACGAGTGGAGAATCCGCTCGGCTGGCCGGCCGCCAGCTCCATTCCGTTCGTGGCCGGCCTTTCGTTTCTTGCCCTCGGGGCCGGCATCGCAGCTCTCGCGCGCGGCGAGGAACGACGAAAATACCCCGCGATCCATACCTGGCTCGACCCGGCGCTTGCGGGCCTTGCCATGTTGGCTGCGAGCGTCGTGCTTTCGTTCGATCTTCGAGCGCAGGAGGAAGCAAGGGTTCGGCAGGCAATTGAGGCCGGAGCCGATCGCCTGAGCGCCGCCATCCTGGCTCATGTCGCCGCGCGGATCCAAGGACTCGAGTTTCAGGCCTGGGAATGGGAGATCTCTGGACAGCCCCGACGCTCCGAAGTGGAGCGGAATGCTGCCCTCCTAACCGATCTGGCGCCCTCGCTCCGGGCCGTGGAGTGGATCGACGCCGAAGGTGAGCTCCGATGGCGGTTCCCGCAGTCCGCCCTGCCGAGTGACCCAGACGCGACGTCCCAAGCGCGAGGTGCGCTCACAGAGGCACTCCATCGCGCGCTCGAAGTTCGCAGCGCAGTGGTGTCGGATCCACTGAGGATCGGCGGCGACCGCGCGGGCTTCCGCATCTTCGTTCCGGTCTTCCGGCCAGGAGGCATCCCGGAAGGATTTCTGGCAGGCGTATTTGACGCGCAAGACGAGCTTGCTCAGGTCTTCGCGGAAAGGGGCTCGGACTTGATTGCAAGCGTCACCGCACAGGGCATCACGCTCTCTGGAGAGCTTCCTCAGGGCGGAACCACATCGCGATGGGTCGACATTGCCCTGCCCGGTGGAAGCATCTGGCACGTTGGCGTCGCACCCGCCGGCGCCCTGCGCGCGCGGTTTGCGACGCCGTTACCGTGGGTGACGCTCTTGTCGGGGGCCTCGATCTCCGCGCTCCTCGCGCTGTCGCTTCGCCTTGCGCAGCAGGCCTCTGCCCGCGCGGCGGCGGTCGAGCTCGGGAATGTGGAGCTCACCCACCGCGTGGAGGAGTCGCACCGCGCTCGCGAAGAGGTTCGCAAGCTGAACGCTGAGCTGGAAGAGCGCGTCAAGCGTCGGACCGCTGATCTCGCGCGCTCGAACGAGGATTTGAAGCAATTCGCCTCGTTCGTAGCCCACGAGTTGAGGCAGCCGCTCGGCACAATGACGATCTGGACGGAGCTTCTCGAGACGCGGAGCGGGGAAGCGCTCGACCAGAAGGCCCTCGGGTATTTGCGCCAGATCCGCGGATCGGTGCGGCGCATGTCGGACATGATCACGGCTCAACTCGCCCTCTCGGCGATCTCGTCGGGAGCCTTGCAGCTCGAACCCGTCGACCTGAGCAAGGTGGTGACCGAAGTCGTGGCCGAACTCGCGCTCGAGATCGAAGCCGCCTCCGCGTGCATGGAGGTCGAGGCCCTCCCGCCTGCATGGGCGGACGCACGGCAGATGCGACAACTCTTCAAGAATCTCATCGGGAACGCCCTCAAGTATCGCCGGCCTGATGTGTCGCTCATCGTAGCGGTAAGGGTCGACGCGTCGGAATCTGACGCCGCCTACCAATGCATCGTGGTCGAGGACAATGGCCGCGGCTTTGATAGCGCAGCCGCAGAACGGGTATTCGGCGTGCACGAGCGACTGGAGCCCAACACCGCGGAAGGTTCTGGGCTCGGCCTTGCGATTTGTCGCCGCATCGTCGCCCGCCACGGAGGCACGATCAGCGCCGAGGGACGGCCGGGAGCCGGTGCAACGTTCCGAATTCGGCTGCCGCGCATCACTTCCCTTGGCATTGGCAGTGTCTAGAGCGCACCGATCGTTTTGTAGAAAGCGCTGTGCCGAGACTCCCCTTTGAGCGGCATCTGGGCCCTAGAGCACCCCATCCCTTTGGCATTGCTGGCACGCAGCTTGCTCTGCCAATCGGGTGGGAGGGAAACGATGAAGGCGACTCTGCGGTGTTTCGCTGTTGCATGTACGGTTGCCTCTCTCGTGGCGCCCATGGGCTGCGCATCGGACTCGCGGCGCGTGACGCGCGAGGAGACCGTGCGAACGACCAGCTCCGACACGGCCTCGGCCGAGAACGAGGGCGAGGATCACGGGCACGTGGTGGAGACGCGCACCACGGTGACGGATGAAGAGAAGAACGATCAGGGAGGCGGAGTCATCATCACAACCGTCGGCTCCCTCGGCGAAGTGATCGCTTTTCCGTTTCGCCTTGGAGGGGCTGTCTCCCGCGCGATCTTCTAGATCTAGACGTAGGGGTGTGGGGCGCTGGGTCCTAGGACCGCCACGGAAGCTCCTCCGAGCTCGATGGCGTCGCTGCGCATGGCGACCTTGGATGGCGCGACGAGCAAAGGTTGAGTTGGGCGGCCCGCCGCCAGGGGGATTGATTGCACGCGTCCGGAAAGATTGCAGACGATGCTCCACGGCCCTCGCTCGACCACGAGCCAGCCTGCGTCCTCGTCGAAGCGGACGCGTATTCGGTCAAGACGATCGTCGCGGAGCGCTTCCACACCGCGACGCAATTGAATGAGATCGCGATGCCATGCGAGGAGCGCTGCGTGAGGCTCACGCTCAGGCTCCGACCAGTCGAGCTTTGAGCGAAAGAAGGTGTCGCGATCCTGCGGATCGGGAATGTCCTCGCGCTTCCAACCGAAGATGGCGCTTTCGCGGCACCTGCCCTCGTACACCGCGCGGCCCAGCGCAGGATCGCGAAAGTCAGTGAAATAGTGGAAGGGTGTGGTCGCGCCCCATTCCTCCCCCTGAAAGAGGAGGGGAACAAAGGGCGCTGTCAGGAGGAGCGTCGCCGCGATTCGCAAGCGATCGACGCAAAGCAGGTGGCTCGCCCTTTCGCCCTGCGCCCGGTTCCCGATCTGATCGTGGTTCTGCGCGTACACGACGAAACGATGGGCTGAGAGACCCACGGTGCTGCGCCCGTGACGTCGCCCACGGTAGTGCGAATAGCGGCCGTCATAGACGAAGCCCTTCGTAAGCGCCGCGGCCAGATCGGAGACGCGTCCAAAGTCCTCGTAGTAACCCTGCCTCTCTTGCGTGAGCTGCGCGTGCAGCGCGTGGTGGAAGTCGTCACTCCACTGGGCTGCGAGCCCGAATCCTCCGAGCTGACGCGCGCGCACCAGCCTGGGGTCGTTGAGGTCGCTCTCGGCCACCAGTACGAGCGGCCGGCAAAGTTCCAGTTCGAGCGCTGTCGCCTCCTCTTGCAGTTCTTCCAAGAGATGGAGCGCCGAGCGGTCAAACAGGGCGTGGACCGCATCGAGACGCAATCCGTCGAGGTGATAGTCACGAAGCCACATCCGCGCATTGTCCAGCAAGAAGCGACGCACTTCATCGCTTCCCGATCCATCGAGGTTCACCGCCGGCCCCCAGGGCGTGACATAGCGGTCAGTAAAATAGGGACCGAAGCGCGAAAGATGGTTCCCTTCAGGACCAAGATGGTTGTAGACGACGTCTAACAGCACCGCGAGGCCATACGTGTGACAGGCGTCGATGAACCTCTTGAGCCCGTCGGGGCCGCCATACGGCTCATGGGGCGCGAAGAGTCCGACTCCGTCGTAGCCCCAGCCGCGCTCCCCCGGGAACGAGTGCACCGGCATGAGCTCCACGTGCGTCACACCGAGCTTCCGGAGATGGTCGAGCTTCTCCCGCGCAGCGTCGAACGTCCCCTCCGGTGTAAAGGTCCCGACGTGGAGCTCGTACACAAGACCGCTTCGAAAGGCTGGCGGCTGCCAGCCTGCGTCTTGCCAGGCGTATTGCGAGTGATCGAGGCGCTGGCCGGGCGCGTGTACACCGTGAGGGAGTCGCGCGGCGCGCGGATCGGGCAGAGGCAGGCCTTCGTCGAGCCGGAGCGCGTAATCGCGTCCGGGTATCAGCCACGGTGCGTCTCCTTCGTGGAAGCCACCACCTACAGGCTGAAGA
>DATFYN010000356.1:0-28490 GCA_035315025.1 Myxococcota bacterium | reverse complement strand
AATTGACACCGAAGTGTGTTACCAATCACCTTGCCGCCAGTGGCGAGGTGGGCGCCCAGATGTGCACAGTAGCCGTCGAGGATCCTCGGCTGCCCGTCCTCGCCCCGGAACAGTACGAGCTCGCGGCCGAAGTAGTGAATGCTCCTGACCTCTCCCACGGCGAGCTCGTCCACATGGGCCACAGCAAACCAGCCGTTCGGGTACGGGGGTAGGGTGATGCGCGGCACGGCGTCTCCTCCGATGGGCCGTGCGGAGTATAATAGAACGCGTTCTATTTTGGAGGCTCGAAAAAGGGGCCTCCGGGGAGGCGCGCATGGCCGGGATGGTGGAGGGCAAGGTAGTGCTCGTGACGGGCGCTGCATCGGGGATCGGGCGCGCCTCTGCGATCGCGTTCGGGCGCGAGGGGGCGAAGGTCGTGGTGAGCGACGTGGACGAGGCGGGCGGCAAAGCCACGCTCGACGCGCTTACCCAGGCCGGTTCTGAAGCGCGGTTTTTGCGAACCGACGTGACGGATGAGGTGCAGGTCGAGGCGCTGGTGCGCGGCACGATCGAGGCCTTTGGCCGACTCGATTGTGCACACAACAACGCCGGCATTACCGGCGCGGTAGGTGCCGTACATGAGATCGATTTTGATGGGTGGCAGCGCACCCTTACCACCAACCTTGCCAGCATGTTCCTGTGCATGAAGCACGAGATCCGAGCGATGTTGAAGCAGGGGGGCGGCGCGATTGTGAACACGGCTTCCGGCGCGGGCGTTGTCGCGACGCCGGGCCTCTCGCCCTACTGCGCGTCGAAGCATGGGCTGCTCGGTCTCACGAAGACGGCGGCGCTCGAGAATGCGCGCACGGGAATCCGCATCAACGCGATACTGCCAGGCAGTATCGACACACCGATGCTCCAGCGCTTCATGGGCAAGGATCCGCGAATCGAGAAGCTCATCCGTGCCGGGCAGCCGGGAGGGCGTCTTGGCCGTCCCGAGGAGATCGCCGAAGCCGCCGTGTGGCTGTGCTCGGACCGGGCCTCCTTTGTCTCGGGCTCTTCGATGATCGTCGATGGCGCGGCGGTGAACCGATAAAGGAGTGAAGATGCTGCTCGGCGGGAAGATCGCCATTGTCTCCGGCATCGGACCCGGGCTTGGTCGCGACGCGGCGCTTGCCCTCGCCCGCGAAGGGGCCGACCTCGCGATTGCGGCCCGCAATGAAGCGAGTCTTAAGAGCGTGGGGAAGGAGCTAGAGGCGCTCGGCCGCCGCGTGCTCCGCGTGCGAACGGATATCACCCAAAAGGCGGACTGCCTTCGCCTTGTGGAAGAGACTCGCAAAGCCTTCGGGAAGATCGACGTACTCGTGAACAACGCGTTCCATCCCGGGAGCTACGTCCCCATCGAGGACGACGACGTCGAAGCCACATGGCATACTCCCTTCGACGTCAACGTGCTCGGGACGATCAAGCTCACGCAGGCCGTGTTGCCGGTCATGAAAGCGCAGCGCAGCGGATCGATCGTGATGATCAACTCGATGATTATCCGCCAGCCGCTGCCCACGATGGGCGGATACGCGGCCTCAAAGGCGGCCCTCATGGCGGCGACGAAGACTCTGGCGCGAGAGATCGGCGCCTATGGAATTCGCGTCAATTCCGTGGTTCCCGGATACATCTGGGGGCCGTCGCTCGAAGGCTATTTTGCGATGCAGGCAAAGCAGCAGGGGGTGGGCGCGAAGGTGGTGTATGACAGCGTCGCAAAACAGATCGCTCTCGGGCACATCCCGACCTCGGAGGAGATCGCTGGAGCGGTCGTCTTTTTTGCCTCCGATCTTTCACGCGTGGTGACGGGCCAATCCCTCGATGTGAACGGCGGCCACGAGCTGCACTGAGCGCCCCTGCGAAGTCTGGACCCCCGCGTTGCGATCCGTCCACCCGGCGCTGTGCCAGCCGCGGGCGACGCCGGCTTACAGGCCGTTGCGCTGGCGGGGTGTCTCCACCGGAAAGGCGTCTCTTCTTGTCTTCAGCGCGCGGTTCCCTCGTCGCGGAAGTGCTTCGCGTAGCGCAGCGGCACCCCACTGTCCCACGGCCGGTAGTGGTTTGCGAAGTCGATGCGCTCGCCAAGGGGCGGATGCGTGAACTGCAGCCAGACCAGCCACGCGGCGGGTCGTGGATTGGAGAGGTTACTCGTCTGGAGCTTGGCGAGTGCGCTTGCCATCGCGTGATTGTCACGCGTAATCTCGAGCGAAAAGCGGTCCGCTTCGTGCTCGAGGTGACGCGAGAACGCATAGCCGAGCGGAGCCAGCAAGAAACCGTAGAGCTGGACAAGCACGAGAACGAGGGGAAGGGACGCCACGTCCTTGAGAGTGGTGACGTGCGCATACGCTCCGAAGCGCCGCACGATCGGCGGCGCGGTGCGATGCACGGCGTACAGCGAGACGAGGATGCCGAGAAAGAGGACGGGAATCGAAAGGAGTACGTGATTGAGCACGTAGTGACCCATCTCATGTGCCATCACCGCGAGCACCTCATCGGGCTCGAGCTTGGCAAGGAGCGTGTCCCAGAGAACGATGCGTTTTGTCGCGCCGAGGCCATTCACATAGGCGTTTACCATCTTCGTGTCGACACTTTTATCGACTTGAAAGACGCGGCCTCCTTCGATCCCCGCGCGCTCGGCTAACCCCAGGATTTGCTCCTCGAGGGAAGTGTCCTTCATCGGACCGAAGTGGTTGTAAAGCGGTGCTACCCATACTGGCTCGACGATCATGACAAAGCAGATGAACGGGACGCACAGGAGAGAAAGCCAGAGCCACCACAGGCGAGGAGTTCTGGAGATGAGCAGGTAAGGAACCCACAAGAGGGCGGCCGCGACGCCTCCGCCCAAGGCGAAGCTCACGAGCGCGTCGGAAATCCACTTTGCCTCCGTCTGGCTCGAGAGACCGTAGGCGTGGGGCCGCAAAAAAGTCGCGTACCAGTCGAAGGGGAGCCCGAGCAGGAAGACCACTGCGGTGTAGAGCAGCGCGTAAAGAGCCGTCACGAAGAAAAAGCGTTTCGAAAGGCGCTGTGCCAGCGCAGCAAGGCGGGCGGAGAGGCCGCTCGCGAAGAGCGCCGCAGGAACGGTGATCCCCCACAATAGACCCACAATCCAGACGATCACCCCCGTTCGGTACCAGCGCAGCGCGAGCGCCGAGGGCTCGGGCACCGAAACAGGGGGCGACGCCACGACTCTCGCCGGATCGGCAGCGAGGGCGACCATGCCGACGACGAGCGCCGTAATGACGACCAGGAGGACTGCGCGGGTCCGTCGCACGCACCAAAAGTACGCCGCTTTGCGGCTCGTTGCAGCAGCGCATACCGCCCGGAGTTCCCATTCCACGCGAGAACCCCCAGGAATCAGCGTGACTCGCTCGGACTCCTGAGAGACAATCCGCAGTGGAGGCCCCATGTCCATCGTCAAACGATCGACTGCCGAGTTTGTCGGAACCTTTTGGCTCGTGCTGGGAGGCTGCGGTAGCGCCGTGCTCTCTGCCGCGTTTCCGCACGTGGGCATCGGCCTGCTGGGAGTCGCATTGGCGTTCGGTTTGACCGTCCTCACCATGTGCTACGCGATCGGTCATATCTCGGGTTGCCCTTTGAATCCCGCGGTGTCGGTGGGTCTTCTGGCCGGCGGCAGGTTCCCTGCGTCGGATCTCCCCGCGTACGTCGTTGCTCAAGTGGCCGGGGGGATTGTCGGCGCGGGCATCCTCTAGGAGGGGTTCGATCTCGCGGGCGGGCTTGCGTCGAATGGCTACGGCGACCACTCCCCCGGCCAGTACGCACTCACCGCCTGTTTCGTCACCGAGGTGGTGCTGAGCTTCATGTTCTTACTGATCATCCTCGGCTCCACCGATTCCCGCGCACCGAAGGGCTTCGCGCCTCTTGCGATCGGTTTGGGTCTTACGCTGATCCACTTGATCGGAATTCCGGTCACCAATCTCTCGGTAAATCCGGCGCGCAGCACCGGCCCCGCTGTCTTCGTCCAAGGTTGGGCGATCGCACAGTTGTGGCTCTTCTGGCTGGCACCCCTCCTCGGAGCCACCGCGGCCGGATTTTTCTACTCGTGGCTTTTCGCGGAGTAGCCCTGTGGACGTAGCCCACTTCTCCGAAATTGAGCCCGAGTTCATGCGGCGTATCCGTCGCATCGTCTGGTGCACGGTCTCAACCGTGGAGGCGCTGGGCCGGCCCCGCTCTCGCATTCTCCATCCGATCTGGGAGAGTTCCACCGGTTGGATCGCGACCGGGCGCAGGTCGTTCAAAGCAAAGCACATCGAAGGCAATCCGTACGTCTCGCTCAGCTACTGGGACCCGCATCACGAACAGGTGTATGTCGACTGCCGTGCGCAATGGGAGGAACGAACGCAGGAAAAACAGCGGGTGTGGCAGCTGTTTCATTCGACCCCGCCGCCTCTTGGCTACGATCTCGCCCAGTTCTTTGGAGCGCCGGACGACCCGAGCTATGGCCTGCTGAAGCTTTCGCCCTGGCGCATCGAGCTGTGGTCGCTCGAAGATCTCGGGAAGGGCCGGCCGCCGCGGGTGTGGCGGCTGGACCCGAGCTAAGGCGGGCACGCTGGCCGGTCGATAGCGGTTGCGTGAAGTCCTCGCAGACGCGGACCCGCACGATCGCGGTGCAGACCACGCCGAGCCTTGCCGAGCTTTTTTCCACGGAACTCGCAGAACTTGTCGCGCTGGAGCGTCTCACTCTTGGGACGGTCCATGCGCTCCACAATGCCTTCACAACGGTCCTCGGCGAGGCTTCCTTCCTCGAGAGCAAGGGCAAGGGCGACTCCGAGCTCGAGGAGGCCTGCCAAGTGATCCGGGCAGAGATCGATCGGTGCGCGCGCCTCACGCGGGCGCTCCACATGCGCCGATCCGTTCCCACCGCCGCAAGCGCCGACACACCGGATCTCGCGAGAATCGTGCGAGATCTCTCGGGCCTATTGGCGGCGACGCTCTCGAGCCGTCTTGCGCTACGGGTGGAGACACCCGCGGAGCTGCTCCTCGTGAGGGGGCGCGCCTTAGCGATCGAACTCTCGGTGATTCTGATGGTCCACCAGGCTGCCGCCCTCGCTCCGGCCTCGGCCGAGCTGCGGCTGCGCGCGATCGACGACAGAGAACGGGGTCGGCACGGGGTGAGCGTTGAGCTGCGCTCACCCGACCTCGCGCTTGAATCCGCTGTGGGGACTCGCCCACCGTCCGACGACCGGGCGGCAGCCCTTCCGGCGCTGGCGCTGCACCACCTCACGAGCGAGCAAGGCGCGGAGATCGAGGCGGAACGCACCGCCCACGCGCTCACCCTTCGCTTGTTTCTTCCCGCGTTTCAGGGCGAGGCTGGGGAGCGCTGACTAATCGGGGGGCTTCGCGAGCTCCTCTTCCACGGCGCGTACTTTGTCTTCCATCGCTGCACTCCGATCGCGCCTGTCATCGACCTTGATCACCAGCGAGACGCGGCGGGCACCCGCGGCAAACACGGCTTCATTCATGCGCTGGACGAGTCCGAAAATCTCTGCCAGATCCCCTTCGAGCGTGGTGAACATTGGATCCAGGCGCCAGCGGATGCGCGACTGCGCTCGCACTGGGCCCAGCGCTGCGGCCACGAACCGCGCCACGCTCGGCCCTTCGCCCACGGGCGAGATACTCACAGCAACGATCGCCATCGCTCCCCTCCTTCGATTCGGCGAACTAGCTTCGGGTCGCGGCGGAGTGCGGCGAGCTCCGAAACGGTCTCGCCGCACTCCGGATGAACCAGATCGGGCGCCAACTCACAGAGCGGCTCGAGAACGAAGGGGCGTTCATGCAGCCGGGGATGCGGCAGTACGAGACCGGGCTCCTGGAGCAGGTGCCCGCCATGGAACAGGAGATCGAGGTCAAGCACTCGCGGCGCATTGCGCTCGTCCGTGCGCACGCGGCCCGCTTCGCGCTCGATCGCAAGCAACCGCTCGAGCAGACCGCGGGGCGGATGGGTCGTACGCAGTTTTAGGACAGCGTTGAGATACGGTCCTTGAGGGGGCGGGCCGATGGGTTCGGTCTCCCAAAGTGACGACGCCCCGACAAGCTGGATGCCAGGCGTTGCGCGGAGCGCCGAAGCGGCAAAGGCGAGCGACGCTTCGCGATCGCCGAGATTCGAGCCGAGGGCAACGTAGGCCTCCGACACCACCGCCTCGAGTGCGGCGGCCTCGAGCTCGAGGCCGCTCGTCTCCGGGACGAGCCACAGAAACGCCGCCACGGCGGGGAGCATGAGCAACGCCAGGAGCGTAATCGCAGGGACGAGGCCTCCCATGCGCTCGGCCAGCGCGGCCGTCGCGAAGTGGACGGCCACCCCGGAGACCGCACCCATCACAGCGCCCCACCCGTTGATCGTGCTGCGAAGCCGCGTCGGGAAGAGCTCCGTCCCCGCTGCGCGAAGCGCCACCATGCTCGCGCTCCCGGCTGCCGAGCCCACGGCAAACAGCGCTGCGAGTGTGAGGAGAGCGAAGAGCTGCGCGCTTGGCCCGGGCGGCGCGGGCACCCAGTAGTAGGCCACGAAGGCGACGGTCGAGAGCACGGCTCCCCAGGCGAGCGTGCGGCGGCGACCGATTCGGTCGGACAAACGACTGCCGGCATGAAATCCTACGAGGCCGAGCGTGCCGCCGCCTGCCATCATCAGGAAGGCCCAATCGGGAGAGAGACCGAGGGCATGCACGACGTGGTAGAACTGCCAAGAGCCGGTCGCGATGGCCGCAGCGTTGCCAAGCAGCACAAACGCGAGGATTCCCGCCGCCCGCTGGCGGTAGCGCGACTCGAACACATCGCTCATGCGCACGTGGGCGGTTTCGCCGCGCGCGGTGGCGTCACGCCACCGTGCGGTCTCCGGGAGTGCGTGCCGTGCGAGCGGCAGAATCCCGATCCCGAGCACGGCGGGAATCCACGCCCAACGCCAGGAGCCGAGCCGAGGGGCTGCGAGCGCAGCAAAGCCGAGCGCAAGGCCGCTGCCGACCGTTCCCGCGACCCCTGCCCATCCCTGTCCCGACGCCCGCCGCTCGAGCGGTAGTTCCTCGGCAATCACCACGGTCGCTGCCGCGAGGGCTGCTCCCGCCAGGGCCTGAACAATAATCTGTGTCACGACATAGAGGAAGAGCCCTTGCGGGAAGGCGCTCACGAGGGAACTTGCAGCGAGACCGGCCACGCACCAGAGCAAAAGCCGCCGCCGACCGTAGCGGTCCACGAGCTGGGTGAGGCCGAGCGTCCCGACCGCAGAAAGAGACATCCAGCCGAAGGCCCGTGCGATGCCCGCGTCGTCGAGTCCGAAGCTTATGGTCTGAAACGGGGCGGCCGCGCCGTTCACGGTTTGGACGTAGCCCACGACGCCCAGCACAAGGGCGAGGGTGAGGGCAAGCCGTTGCGGCCGCACCTCGCTCAAGTGCGAAGCAGGTCGCGGCAGAAGGCATGGACCGCGCCGTTCAGGATTTCCGCCGCCTCCCACTGCAGAAAGTGCCCAGCATCACGCACCAAAAAAGGCCCAACTCGATCAGGGAACACCGCGGCGGCCATGCGATCGAAGTCGGGATAGATCACATGGTCCGAAGGGCCGAAGAGAATCAGCGCGGGCGTCGGATTCTCGGCCAAAAGCGCCGGTTCACTGCGCCGCTCGGGCTGGAAGGTCGCCTCGTAGCCCCCGAAACTCGCCCGCAGCTTCCCGCCGTCAGCGAAGGGCTCCGTCATGAAATCCACGGCGGCCGCAGAAAAGGCGCCGGGGTGCGCCCAGTAGCGCGAGGTGTAGAAAGTCGCGATGTAGCGCCTGCGCCGTTCGGGGCTGTCGAGCTCCGCCGCGAGCGCGTCTGCATCGGTGCCCTGGCGCAAAAAATAGTCGATCGATTCGCGCGGCGGCCTCGTTCGCAGGCCATGCATCTTTTCTTTGAGGTAGGGGAGTGGCGAGTTGAACAGCACGATGCGCTCGACGAAACCCGGAAAGCGCAGCGCGAGGTCTTGGATGACAGTGCCACCAAGATCTCCGCCCACGGCGATCACGCGCGAATGGCCGAGGTGGTCATGCACCAGGGCGTGGAGGTCTCGGCTGTGGGCGGCAACGTCGTATAAGCCGTCGGGGGCGAGGTCGGAGTCCCCGAAGCCGCGCAAATCAGGCGCAATCACCTCAAAGGCCGCCTTCGAGAGCGGCCCAATGTTCCGCCAGAAGATGCGCTTGGTCTCCGGCCAGCCGTGGACGAGCAGCAGGGGCAAGCCACCCGCGCCCTCGTGCACGAAGGCCAGTTCGAAACCGCGCGGTCGCGCACGTTTGATGCCGAAGCGATCCGGGCGGAGGTCGTCCTCCTGCGTCACCCCGGGCCTCTGGCAGGCGCGCCAGCGCCGAGGGCTTCTCGTCCTTCCCTCTCGACGACCTCATCCTCGCGGGTGGCGCGCTCGCGCGTGAGCGGCTCCCGCCGAAGGAACGATGCGGCGCGGACCGGGCAGTCGGCGATCGCGCAGCCCGCGCACTCCCTCGGGCGGCACGGATCGAAATGCACAATCACATCCCCGGCCCGCCCTGCCGCCGCCAAGAGCTGGTCGGTGACCTCACCGTCGATGTGGTGGAGTCGCTCTGCGTCGTAGTAGCGCGGCACCGTCACGTGCAGGTCGACGTGTTGAAAGGCACCGGAGCGCCAGGCACGCAGACTATGCACGTCGATCATCCAAGGCGGGCGCTTCTCCTCGAGCGCGTGCGCCATGTTGCGGAGCAGCTCGTCGTCGGCCTCATCCATGAGACCACCGATAGCCACCCGCAACAGGGTCCAGCCTGTTCGCAGGATGTTGAGCGCGACGGCGATTGCAATCAGTGGGTCGAGAAGGGTCCATCCTGTCAACCACACCGCGAACAGACCGGCCACAATGCCGACGCTTGTGGCGACGTCGGTCAACACGTGGTGCCCATCGGCCTGGAGCGCGAAGGAGTGCGTGCGCCGCCCGACCCGCAGGAGGTAGACGCCGAGTGCAGCGTTCATGGCGGTGAGCCCGGTGAACAGGATCAGGCCGAGGTCGACGCGGCGAAGGCTCGGTCCGAACCAGAGCGAGCGCCCTGCCTCGATCAGGATCAGCGTCGCCGCCACGGCGATCAGCGTGCCCTCCACACCCGCGGAAAAGAATTCGACCTTCCCGTGTCCGTAGGGATGGCTGTGGTCCGCCGGGCGCGCCGCAACCGCGAGGCTGTACAGCAGGAGCGCGGCCGCGACGACATTCACGATGGATTCGAGCGCGTCGGAGAGGACCGCCGCCGAGCCCGTCAACAGATAGGCAGCGAGCTTGCCCACAAAAATCGCGCTGCCGACCACGAGCGAGACCCGCCCCGCCCGTCTGCGTGCGCGAATCTCCTCTTTGCTCAAAGAGACCGTGGTGCCCGAGGGGCTCACCCGACCGAGTCTACAGCGCTGTGCGCCGACGCTACCATTGCCGGGTGTCAGGCTTTCGGACCCTCCCCCCGGCGCTCGTCACCACGGTCCCCGGCCCGCGTTCGCGCGCCCTCGCCATGCGCCTCGCCGCCGTCGAATCGCGCAATGTCACCTGCCAGGAACCCCTCCCGCCCATCTTTTGGGAGCGCGCCCTCGCGTCGAACGTGTGGGACGCCGACGGCAATCGATTCGTCGATCTCGGCGCAGGATTTGGCGTAGCCGGCGTGGGACACGCGCATCCCCGCGTGGTGGAGGCGATCGCTCGCCAGCTGGCTGCGCTTCCCCATGCGATGGGTGACGTGCACCCGGCAGTGACGAAGGTCGAGCTCCTCGAGGCGCTCGCCGCCCGCTTCCCCGGCGGCGTTCCCGCACGCAGCGTCCTCGGCTCCTCGGGCTCGGACGCCGTGGAGATCGCGCTCAAGACCGCGCTGCTCGCGACCGGACGCCCGGGGGTCGTGGCGTTCGAGGGCGCCTATCACGGCCTCACCTTTGGGGCGCTCGAGGTCACCTCGCGTGCCTTTTTTCGGCAACCCTTCGCGGCCGGACTGACCGGCCGAGCAAGCTTCGCGCGGTTTGGCGACGCAGACGACGCGGTGCGCGCTGCGCGCGAGGCGAAGGCGCCGGTCGGGGCCGTCATTGTCGAGCCGATCCAGGGCCGGGGGGGTGAGCGCGTCCCCCCCTCTGGCTTCTTGACCCGCCTGCGCGCACTGTGTGGCCGCGAGGGCTGGTTGCTCATCGCCGACGAGGTCTACACCGGATTCGGTCGAACAGGGAGGCTCTTCGCGTGCGACCACGAGGGTGTCGTCCCCGACCTCTTGTGCGTGGGGAAGGCCTTGGCCTCCGGTATGCCGGTCGCGGCTTGCATCGGTCGCGCCAGCCTGATGGACGCCTGGCCCCCGTCGCGGGGGGAGGCGCTGCACACGCAGACTTTTCTCGGCCATCCCCCAGGTGCCGCCGCGGCGCTCGCGACGCTCGCGGTTCTCGAAGAGGAAAAGCTGGTCGAGCGCGCGGCGGAGCTTGGAGCGTACGCCCTCGGTCGCTTGCGTGCTGCGGGCGGGGCGGGCGTGCGCGAGGTGCGAGGCCGCGGCCTTTTGCTGGGGATCGAGTGTGATTCGGCCGAGCGGGCCGCCCGCGCCTGCGCCAGGGCGCTGCAGCGGGGCGTCATCGTGCTGTCCTCAGGTGACGACGGCCGCGTGCTTTCGATTACACCCCCGCTCTCGATCGAGCAGGATGTGCTCGACGGAGCCCTCGCGATCCTGGTGGAGTGCCTTCGGTGAGCGACTCCGAGCGCAGTGCGCTCGACGCGAAGGTGCTTGCATGGATGCGCGAGCCGGCAACGATCGAGTGGCCGCATGACGAAGAGCGTTTCGACCGGCTCGCCCTCGAGCTCTTCGCTTTTCAGTTCGAGCATTGTGCGCCGTACGGCCGCTTCTGCGCACGTCGCGGCCGGACGCCGGCCACGGTGCAGAACTGGCGCGATGTACCGCCTGTGCCGAGCGGCGCGTTCAAAGAGCTTGCCCTCCGCTCGTTCGCGGCCGAAGCCACGGTGCACGTGTTCCGGACCAGCGGTACTTCGGCACCGCGGCGGGGCGAACTCCATCTCGACACGCTGGCGCTCTACGAAGCTTCCGTTGTGCCAAGCTTCGTGGTGCATGTGCTGCCCGAGCTCGTCCTCCGCCAACCCCCCGACGCTGCACGGCCACGCCTGCGCGTACTCGCACCGGCCCCGCTCGTCGCGCCGGATTCATCCCTCTCACACATGTTTGGCGTTCTCCTGCGTGAGCTCGCATCCCAGGGTGCCATCGGTCCGAGCGGCTTCGACGTGGCATGGGGCGAGCTACGCTTCGAGGGCTGGCTGCGCGCGCTCGAAGATGCGATGGCGCACCACGCACCCCTCGTCCTTTGCGGCACCGCCTTCGCATTCGTGCATGCGCTCGACGAACTCGCGCGCCGGGGGGCACGGCTTTCGCTGCCCGCCGGCTCGCGGGTCATGGAGACGGGCGGCTTCAAGGGCCGTGCCCGCGAGCTCTCACGCCAAGCACTCTATGCGCTGATCGAAGAGCGTCTTTCGATCCCGCCTGCGCGAATTGTGAATCAATACGGAATGACTGAACTCGCGAGTCAGTTTCACGACTCCGTCCTTCGCTTCCCCGGTGCAGCGCGCCGCAAACTCGCTCCGCCCTGGGTACGCGTGCGTCTCGTCGATCCGGCGACGGGGGATCAGGTTTTGCCCGGCGAGGTCGGCGTCGTCGTCATCCACGATCTCGGCAACACGGGTAGCGTCTGTGCGGTCGAGACCGCGGACCTGGCGCGGGCCGTGGCTGACGGGTTCGAAGTGATTGGGCGCGAGCCCGGCGCCGAAGCGCGCGGCTGTTCACTCGCTGCGGACGAAATGCTAACCGGCCTGGGACCCGCTTGAGCACGTCCAGCGCCGGCGACGTCGCCACTGCGCTCGAGCGGGTGCGCCATGCAGGCATGGCGCTGCGCGCCCGTCCCCGAGCTGCGACCCTCGATTGCCTGGCGCAGGTGCTCGATCGCTGGCGTGATCCCACCTCGAAGGCCCGGCTTTCCCTCGACCTCGCGCTGCCGGAGGCCACCGGATTCTCGCGCGAGGTGGTGCGCGCGGGACTGGTCCACGCCCTCCAGGGCTGGACCGGCGACGCGCTCCGCGCGGTGGTGCAGCGTGAGCTCGGCGGGAGCCCGAGAGTGGGCGATCGCGGGTGCACTCTTGCCGAGGGTTTTGAGACGACCTCCGTCCTCTTGGCGGGAGCCCTGCCGTCACCCACGCTGCTCGCCATCCTTGCGCCGCTTGCCCTGGGCTCGCCCGTCCTCGTCCGGATTTCGTCCGGCGATCCCGTCACCGCGCGCGTCGTGGCATCGTCGATTTCCGAGGTCGATCCGAGACTCGGAGAATGTGTGGAAGTGGTGCAGTTTCGGGCGGGCGACCTGGGTGCACTCGACGCTTTCCTCTCGGCGGAGTGCGTTGTGGCGAGTGGCTCGGACGCCACGATCAGCGCCATCGCCGCGCGCATCCGCCCCCCGAGGCGCCTCGTAGCGTATGGACATCGAGCGTCGGTGGCGGTGCTCGGCCCGGGAGCTCTCACGTCGTCCGCCCTACCCGAAACCTGCCAGCGCCTCGCCCTCGACGTCGCGCTCTGGGATCAGCTCGGTTGCCTCTCCCCCCTCGCGGTGTACGTCATCGCCGCTGATTGCTCTGCAATCGATGATCTCGCGGAGGGTCTGGCCTCGGCTCTAGCACAGGCGGAGCCCAGGCTCCCGCGGGGACGCATCCCGATCGCCGCCGCCGCGGCTTTCGCACGTGCCCGTGCAGAAGCGGAAGTTCGGGTCGCAGCCGGGCGCGGGGTCGGCGTCTATGGCAGCCCAAGGGATCGCTGGTGTGTGGTTCGCGAGGACACTGAGGAGTTGCGGGAGGCGCCGCTCTATCGTTTTGTGCGCATCCATCCCCTGGCCGACCTTGCGGGGCTTTCCGCAGCTCTCGGAGCCCTCGCCCCCCATCTGGCTGCGGTTGCGATCGACGGCTTCGGGGCCGACTCGCGGAGCGCGGCCCAGCGGGTCGCCGGTCTCGGCGCTTCGCGGGTTTGTGCACCCGGTCGGATGCAGGCCCCTCCTCTAGGCTGGCACCACGACGGACAAGGCATCCTGACTCCCTTGTGTCGCTTTAGCGACCTGGAGGCGGACTAACCCGTTTGGCCCTGTTTTCTCTCAGATTTACCGAACTTCTACACCCAGATCGGTCCAAACTGATCCACGATGAGGTGCACATCCCAAGGGGAACCCATGAAAATCCACCTCGTTACGCCAAAGAACCCTCCGTCTTTTTGGACCTACGACCGCATTCTCCCGGCGCTCGGCAAGCGCTGCATCTTCCCCAATCTTTCGATGCCTACGGTGGCAGGCCTTACGCCCTTCGGGCACGAGGTCACGCTGTGCGATGAGAACGTCGAGGAGATCAACTTCGATGTGGACGCAGATATTGTCGGCGTGACCGGATACATCGTCCACCGCGAGCGCATGTTTCAGATCATCGAAGAGTTCCAGCGGCGCGGACGCTTCGTCGTGGTGGGAGGCCCCTTTGCGTCGCTCTGCCCGGAAGAGCTGCGCGGCCGCTGCGATGTTCTCTTTGTCGACGAAGCAGAAGAGACTTGGCCGCAGTTCCTCGAGGATCTCGAGGCCGGCATCTGGAAGAGCGAGTACCGCCCCGCGGAAAAGCCCGATCTCACGACCTCTCCCACTCCGCGCTTTGACCTCCTGAAGGTCGACCGCTATCACGCGCTCACACTCCAGTTCGCCCGGGGCTGCCCTTTCAATTGCGAGTTCTGCGACATCATCGTCGTCTACGGCCGGCGACCCCGCTCGAAGACGCCGGCCCAGCTGATGCGGGAGATCGACGAGTGTCACCGACTCGGAGCCAAGCAGGTCTTCATCGTCGATGACAACTTCATCGGGAACAAGAAGCTGGCAAAGGAACTTCTGCGCGAGATGGCCACCTGGGGCGCCGAGCACGGCTACCCGATCGACTTCAACACCGAGGTGAGCCTCAATGTGGCGCAGGACAAGGAGCTGCTCGAGCTGATGCGCGCTGCGCATTTCACGACAATCTTCATCGGCATCGAGAGTCCTCGAAAGGAGTCGCTGCGCGAGACCCACAAGACCCAGAACGTACGTGGCGATCTGGTGGAGAACGTGCGGACGATTCACTCCTATGGAATCCAGGTGCAGGCGGGAATGATCGTGGGCTTCGACCACGACGACGCGACGATCTTCGAAGAGCAGCTGCGCTTCATTCAAGACGCTCGCATCCCCGTGTCGATGACCGGAATGCTGCAAGCGATGCCCAAAACCCCTCTCCACGATCGGATGGCGAAGGAGGGGCGCCTCGTCGCCGAGAGTACCGGAGACCAGTTCGTGTTCTCGAACATCTTTCCCAAGAGCATGAGCCGTCTCGAGCTATACCGGGGCTACCGCACGCTGATTGCACAGCTCTACGACTTCAAGAACTACCGCCGGCGCACGCTCGACTTCCTGCTCTACAAAGGCGACCAGGTCGCGAGGGGGCTCCGCGTTCAGTCGGGAGAGCTCCGCTTGCTCGGGCGCATCCTGGGTGAAACGGTGCTTCGCGCGAACCCGCGGCGAGCTTGGTTCACGCTCTCGCTTCTCGGCGCCACGCTCCTGCGACGTCCGTCCGTCTTCAAGGACGCGGTGTCATTCGCGATCGTGCACAAGGCCTTCCATGAGTACATCGAGGCCTTGGCGCGCCACCTCGACTTTGCGATTGCCGAGCTCGAGCGAGGCGCAGAGCCGGACGAGCTCCAGCCGGCCTAGGACCCCTCTCGAAGGCACCCGGAGCTTCGGAGCGGAACGTCGCGAGGGCGGATTCCCGGCCAGACCTGGATGGGTGAAGCCCCGCGGGGATTTCCGAGGTCTCCGGAGAGGGGCCTCGCGGCCTAACTTGGACTAACGGGGTCCGATATTTACAGGACCTCATTGGTCCCCTATGGTCGTCCACGTGATGCGCGGGAGCTGCCAATGATTCGCATGAGCAAGCTCACGGACTACGGGATCGTGCTTCTCGCAGAGCTCGGCTCTCAGCACGACGCCGCGCCGCACAACGCACGGGAGCTCTCGCTGCGCACCCACCTGCCGCTCCCAGTCGTGAGCAAGCTCTTGAAAGCCCTCGCGAGAGAGGGCGTTTTGCTCTCGCACCGCGGGGTAAAGGGGGGCTACAGCCTCTCGCGCCGGCCGGAGGAGATCTCGGTGGCAGAGGTAATCCGCGTCCTCGAAGGCCCGATCGCCCTGACCGAGTGCGGCACGCACCCTGGTCTTTGCGCGCAGGAGCAGCTGTGCCAAGTCCGGACACCGTGGCAGCGCATCAACGAGGTGATCCGCGATGCGCTGAGCCAGGTCACGCTGGCGGAGCTGATCGCCCCGACACCGGGAAGTCGCGGGGGTCCGCCAGGCGATTCTTTCGTTCCGCTGGATCGCGTCGCGCGGTCTTCGAACTGACGCGAAGCAGGGATTGAGGAGACAAAATGGCAGGCTCCGCACAGACACTCGAGAACCTCGCCAACCGCGAGTACGAGTGGGGCTTTGTGACCGACATCGAAGCGGATCAGGCGCCTCCTGGGTTGAACGAGGACATCATCCGCCTGATCTCGCACAAGAAGAGCGAGCCGGGTTGGCTCCTCGAGTGGCGGCTTCGCGCCTACCAGCGCTGGCTCGAGATGCCCGAGCCCGAGTGGTCGATGGTCCAGCACCCGCCGATCGACTACCAGAGCATCGTGTACTACTCCGCACCGAAGCAGCGCAAGCAGACCGAGAGCTTGGACGAGGTCGACCCCGAGCTCTTGCGCACCTACGAGAAGCTCGGCATCCCGCTGCTTGAGCAGAAGCGGCTCGCAGGCGTCGCCGTCGACGCGGTGTTCGACAGCGTCTCGGTGGCTACCACGTTCAAGCACGAGCTCGAAAAGCACGGCATCGTTTTCTGTTCCTTCTCGGAGGCGGTGCAGAAGCATCCCGACCTCGTGCAACGCTACCTCGGCTCGGTCGTCCCCTACTCCGACAACAAGCACGCCTGCCTCAACTCTGCGGTCTTTACAGACGGCTCGTTCGTCTACGTGCCCAAGGGCGTGCGGTGTCCGATGGAGCTCTCGACGTACTTTCGGATCAACGCGGAGAACACGGGTCAGTTTGAGCGTACGCTGATCGTCGCTGAAGAGCGGAGCTACGTGTCGTACCTCGAAGGCTGTACAGCGCCCAAGCGCGATGAGAACCAGCTCCACGCGGCGGTGGTCGAGCTCGTGGCTCTCGACAACGCCGAGATCAAGTACTCGACTGTCCAGAACTGGTATCCAGGCGACTCCGAGGGGCGCGGGGGAATCTACAATTTCGTGACAAAGCGCGGGAAGTGCCTCGGCAAGCGCTCAAAGATCTCCTGGACTCAGGTGGAGACCGGATCCGCGATCACATGGAAATATCCGAGCTGCATTCTCCAGGGCGATGACTCGATCGGTGAATTCTACTCCGTCGCGCTCACCGCCAACCGGCAGCAGGCGGACACCGGGACGAAGATGATCCATCTCGGAAAGCGCACGCGGAGTACGATCATCTCGAAGGGAATTTCGGCAGGTCACGGGGTGAACACCTACCGGGGCCTCGTGAAGATCGGTCCTCGCGCCGATGGCGCGCGCAACTACTCCCAGTGCGACTCCCTTCTGCTCGGGGACAAGTGTGCCGCCCACACCTTCCCTTATCTCGAGGTAAAGAACCCGACCGCGACCGTCGAGCATGAGGCGACGACCTCAAAGATCGGTGACGACCAGCTTTTCTTTTGCCAGCAGCGCGGCATCTCGCCGGAGGACGCGGTTTCGATGATCGTGAACGGCTTCTGCAAGCAGGTGCTGCGGGAGCTCCCGATGGAGTTCGCCGTGGAGGCGCAAAAGCTGCTTGGCCTCTCGTTGGAGGGAAGTGTGGGATGAACGCGCCTCTGCTCGAGATCGAGGACCTTCATGCCTCGGCGGGCGGCGAGGAGATCCTGCACGGGATCGACCTCGTCGTGCGCGCGGGCGAGGTTCATGCGGTGATGGGCCCGAACGGCAGCGGCAAGAGCACGCTCGCGGGCGTGCTTGCGGGCAAGCCCTCGATCGAGGTGACGCGCGGCAAGGTCTCTTACTTCGGCCGGAACTTGCTCGACATTGCACCGGAAGAGCGCGCGCGGGAGGGCATCTTCCTCGCGTTCCAATATCCCGTCGAGATCCCGGGCGTTTCCAACATGTACTTCTTGAAGACGGCCCTGAACGCCGGCCGCAGACACCGAGGCCAAGAGGAGCTCGACGCGATCGATTTCCTCGCGCTCGTTCGGGAAAAAATGAAGCTTATGCAGATCGACGAGAAGATGATGAACCGGTCGATCAACGAAGGCTTCTCGGGCGGCGAGAAGAAGCGAAACGAAGTGCTGCAAATGGCCGTGCTCGAGCCGCGGCTCGCCATCCTGGACGAGACGGATTCCGGTCTGGACATCGACGCGCTGCGCATCGTCTCGAACGGCGTGAATGCGCTGCGCTCGCCGGATCGCTCCATGATTGTCATCACCCACTACCAGCGACTGCTCGATTACATCGTGCCGGACTTCGTCCATGTGCTGGCTTCTGGCCGGATCATCAAGTCCGGTGGCAAGGAACTGGCATTGGAGCTTGAGGAGAAGGGTTACGCGTGGATCGACGGAGGTGCGGGGCGCTGAAATGGCAGCCCTGGATCCCCGACAGCACTACGGCGAAGGCTTTGACCGCTTCGAGCGCGCGCTTGGCGCGGCGGCGCCCGGCTGGCTGAAAGCGCTGCGCAAGGATGCTTTCGGGCGTTTCGCGGAGCTCCGATTCCCCAGCACCAAGCAGGAGGAGTGGCGCTACACGAGTGTCGCACCGATCGCGGAGCGCGCATTCGAGCTCGCATCCGATGGCGCTGCCGAGCTCTCCCGAGACGATGTAGAGCACAGTTCCTTCCCCGTCTATGCCTGTAGCCTGTTCGTTTTCGTGAACGGCTGCTTCGCACCGCGCCTTTCGGCGCCGCGTGCACTCTCAGGGAGCCCCTACGTCGAGAGCCTCGCCAGCGTGCTCGAACACGCGCCCGAGCGACTCGAGCCGCAGCTGGCGAAGCTCGCTCCCTACGACGCCGCCTCGTTTGTGGCGCTCAATACCGCTTTTCTGCACGACGGTGCGCTTGTGCAAGTGCCCGAGGGCGTTACGGTCGAGGCCCCGATCCATCTGGTGTACCTCTCGCTCCCCGACCAGAACCCGAGGGTCTCGTATCCGCGCACGCTCGTCTTGATCGGACGGGGCAGCCACGCCACGGTGATCGAAGACTACGTGTCCGTCGGCGCCGGTCTCGGCTTCACAAACGCTGTGTCGGAGGTGCGGCTCGAATCCAACGCACAGCTCGACCTCGTGCGACTTCAGCGAGAGGGGGGCAATAACTTCCATGTGTCGGACGTCCACGTCGAGCAAGCGCGTGATAGCCGATTTATTGCGCACGACTTCTCCCTCGGTGGCGCTCTGGTGCGCAAGGACGTATCGGCGCATCTCGCCGGCGAGGGTGCAGAATGTACGCTCGACGGTCTCTACATCGCGAGCAGCCG
The DNA here is from genome assembly GCA_035315025.1 of Myxococcota bacterium. Classification (GTDB taxonomy): domain Bacteria; phylum Myxococcota_A; class UBA9160; order UBA9160; family UBA9160; genus UBA9160. The sequence goes on along the minus strand of DATFYN010000356.1, from coordinate 9,911 downwards.
AGAGCTCGTCGACAACCATACCCTGATCGATCACGCCCGCCCGCATGGCACCAGTCGAGAGCTCTACAAGGGCATCTTGAGCGGCGCGGCGCGGGGCGTCTTCCACGGCAGGATTGTGGTGCGTGAGGGCGCCCAGAAAACCGATGCGCGCCAGACGAACAAGAACCTGCTGCTGTCCCGAGACGCCGAGGTCGACAGCAAGCCGCAGCTTGAGATTGCGGCTGACGATGTGAAATGCAGCCATGGCTCGACGATTGGGCAGCTCGATGAGGCCTCGCTGTTCTATCTGCAGACTCGCGGCATCGACGCGCCCTCCGCCCGACGGTTTCTGATGCGCGCCTTTGCGTCGGAGGTGACATCCCGCATCCGCCAGGAACCTTTGCGAGACGAGATCGAGGAGATCCTGCTCGAGCGCCTCGCGCGCGAGGAGACAGGGGTGCTGTGAGAGGCGACCTCGATGTGAAGCGGCTGCGCGAGGATTTTCCGATCCTGCACCAAACATTGCGGCACGGCCATTCCCTCGTCTATCTCGATAACGCCGCCACCACGCAAAAGCCGCGCGCCGTGATCGACGCGCTCGTGCACTACTACGAGCGCGACAATGCGAACATTCACCGCGGGGTGCACGAGCTCTCGCAGCGCTCGACAGCCGCCTTCGAAGAGGCCCGCACAAAGGTTCAGCGCTTCCTCGGCGCAGCACACCCGAGCGAGATCGTTTTCACCCGCGGGACGACGGAGGCCATCAATCTCGTGGCCCAGAGCTGGGGCCGCGCGAACATCGGTTCGGGGGACGAGGTCTTGATTTCTGCGATGGAGCACCATTCGAACATCGTGCCCTGGCAGATGCTGTGCGAGGAGAAGGGCGCACGCCTGCGCGTGTTGCCGATCGACGACCGCGGCGAGCTCGTGATGGATGAACTCCCACGCCTGCTCGGCCCACGCACAAAACTCTTGGCCCTCGCCCACGTCTCGAATGCACTCGGCACGGTAAACCCTGTGCGGGAGATCATTGAGCTTGCGCACGAGCGAGGCGTCGCCGTGCTGGTCGATGGCGCACAGGCCGTCGCCCACACGCGGGTAGACGTTCGCGATCTCGGCTGCGACTTCTATTGCTTTTCCGGTCACAAGCTGTACGGGCCGACAGGGATCGGCGTGCTCTATGGGCGAAGCGAGCTGCTCGAAGCGATGGCACCGTGGCAAGGCGGTGGCGACATGATTGCCTCCGTGACATTCGAGAAGACCACCTACAGCGTGCTGCCCCACAAGTTCGAGGCCGGGACGCCACACATCGAAGGTGCCATCGGGCTCGGTGTCGCGATCGATTACGTGCAGTCGGTGGGGCTCGATGCGATCGCTGCCTACGAGGCGGACCTCCTCGCCTACGGCACCCGTGCGCTTCAGGGCGTGCGCCGCGTGCGGCTGATCGGGACGGCGCGTCAGAAGGCGAGCGTGCTCTCGTTCGTCATGGAGGGCGTGCACCCCCACGACGTGGGAACGATCCTGGATCAAGAAGGCATCGCGATCCGTACGGGCCATCACTGTGCTCAGCCGGTGATGGATCGCTTCGGCGTTCCTGCCACGGCACGTGCTTCCCTCGCGTTCTACAACACGCGGGACGAGATCGACGCGCTTGTGGCAGGGCTTGGCACGGTGGCGGAGGTCTTCGCCTAGATGTCGGAGGTCCGCGAGCTCTACCAATCCGTGATCCTGGACCACAACAAGCGGCCCCGAAATTTCCGCAAGGTGGAAGGCGCGAACCGACGCGCGGAAGGTTACAACCCGCTGTGCGGCGACAAGGTGACCGTCCAGCTGCGGGTGGAAGACGGCGTGGTGCGCGACGTGGGTTTTGAAGGCTCGGGGTGCGCGATCTCGACGGCGTCCGCGTCCATGATGACGGAGAGCGTGAAGGGTCGGTCACTCGCAGATGCCGAACAGCTCTTCCAGCGCTTTCACGACCTCCTGGTTGGTGAGTCCCGGGCAGAGCCCTCGGCCGACACGCAGAAGGCCCTCGGCAAGCTCACCGTATTCTCGGGGGTTCGCGAGTATCCCGCGCGCGTGAAGTGCGCGACACTCGTCTGGCATGCCCTTCACTCCGCGCTCGAGGGACGGGCCGATCCCGTCTCGACGGAGTAGCGCCGCCGCCACCACGAGAGGACACCCGATGGAGATCGAGCCTGCCGCCAGCCACGAATCGCTCCGGGATCGAGTGATCGAAGTCCTGCGCTCGTGTTACGATCCGGAGATTCCCGTCAATATCTATGAGCTCGGCCTGATCTACGAGGTGAACGTGAGCCCGATGAACGCTGTGCAGATCCGCATGACGCTCACCTCTCCCATGTGCCCCGTCGCGGGCAGCCTGCCCCCGGAAGTCGAAGAGAAAGTGGGCGCGCTAGCCGGTGTGGCCGAGGCCAAAGTGGAGGTCGTCTGGGACCCACCCTGGAACCCGAGCATGATGACCGAGGCGGCGCGCCTCGAGCTGAATCTCACCTGACGCCAGAGTCGGCTTGCTCCCTGTAGGCTTTGCGGCCTTCCTCGCCTTCGGCGTTGTGCTCGTCCTGGTGGGCGCGAATCAGGCCGATCTGGCGAGGGCGCTCGGCATGGACCTCTCCCGCTCCGGGCTTCTCGGTGCCGCCGTCGCGCTCGGTGCGGGCACAGGTGTCACCGCTGCGGGACCGCTCGTCGATCGCTTCCCACGACGGCCTCTGTTCGTGGGCGCGCTCCTCGTCGCGGCTCTCGCTCTCCTCACGCTGGGCCGCAACGTGAGCTTCTGGCAGGCCTTCGCCCACCTCGTCCTGCTCGGCATGGGAGCAGGCTTCTACGACACCCTGCTCAATGCGGTGGTGATTCACGAAAGGGGCGCCCACGCCGCGAGGCCGCTCGCACTCTTGCACGCGGGTGCCACCGCTGGCGCGGTCGCAGGCCCTCCCCTCATCGGGTGGCTTGCGCGTCGCGGTGACTGGACGTGGAGCTTCCACGCGACCGGCGCGATCTTCGTGCTGCTCGCCGCGTGGGCGAGCTTGGTTCGCCTGCCCGCGCCACCAAAGGCCGCAGCTGTTCAGGTGAGCGATCGCATCTTCACGCTTCCCCTCCTCGCGCTGGCTGTGGTGGCGTTCGCCTATGTGGGCGTCGAGACCGCAGTGACACTCTTTGCGGTCCCATGGGCGCAGCTCTTGGTGCTCCCGGCGGCGCGTGGACAGACGGCGATCAGCGCTTTCTGGCTCGGTCTTTTGGGCGGCCGCCTCGCCATGCTCGGCCTCGGCCGAAGCCTAGGAACTCGCTTCCTTGCGGCCGCTGGAATTGGCGGTGCGCTGATCCTCGCCGCCGCTCTCTGGGGGCGAATCCCGCAGCTCGAACTCGTGACCCTGGCCTCAGGACTCGCCCTCGGCGCCGTCTATCCCGTCATGATCGCGCTCGCCGGCGCCGAGTTCCCGTTCGCCAGTGGCACCGCTGCGGGTCTCGTCGCCGGCGCGGGCGCCCTTGGCGGGTTCGCGATTCCTTGGATGACGGGCGCTCTTGGCGACGCGGTGGGTCTTGCCACGGGGCTCGCGACCTCGAGCCTCTGGTGCCTCGCGATCACCGCCGCCGCATTCGCCCTTGCACGCATGAGTCTCGCCCCCGCGGCGCAGGGAGAACGCTAGCCGGCGCGCAGCGGAAAGACGGTCGCCGCAACCCAGGCGAGCCAAGTACTCTCTGTCACCGCGATCACCAGCCAATTGCCCGATGCGGCATAGACACCCGACGCAAAGACCTCGAACAGAACGGAAAGAATCGCGAGCAGCGGAACCATCAGCATCACCACCGGCGGAATAACGCCCATTCGAACGCCGACGATGACCGCTGCGACGACGAGGATGCGGCCGCTCACACCGAGGAGCGTCGCTCTCACGAGGCCGCCGCGACGAAGAGCCGCCTCGAAGGCGAGGAAGAAGGGCAGGAAGAGTACAGTGGCGGCGGCCGCAACGAAAAGGCGCTCGGCGGTGGGTGCCGTGCGGTGCCCCACAAGGCCAAGCGGCGTCAGCAGCAGGTAGACGCCCGCGAATCCGACCGCGCCGGGCACGAGTCCGAGACGCAACTCCCGCACAGGAACCGGGGAACCGTGGAGGGCCCCCACGCAAAGCAGCAGTCCTCCGGCCACGGCAAAGAGCGACACCACGACATCACCGACCTCGAGGGAGAGGAAGCCGGCCGGCACACCGACGGCCAGGACCGCCATGGCCAAAAGCAGTCCTGCCGCGAGCAGCGCGAGCCCCAAGGCGCCTCCACGGGCGGGTCGATCCTCGAGCCCATGCGCGAGGCGACCGCACACGAAGCCGACCCCGGCGAGAAGGACGAGGGCTCCGGCCATCGCAACAGCCAATGGCGCGAGCCGCGGATCGGCAAGGTCCGAGGGCGGAGCGGAGCTGCGATCCACGCGGAAGACCGCATCGAGCCACTGAAGGATCCGCGACGCTGCGGAAGTGGAGAAAACGATCGTCAGGTGATTCACGCCGGGCACCTCTTCGAGCCGCACGGCCGTACCGTGTGCCAGGTCGCCGTAGCTCTTGCCGTCCTCCGCCGAGTCGACGCCCGCGAGATGGCCCGCAAGTGCCGCCGTGCGCCCCTGCAGCCCGGGGGGATCCGCGGAGGCAAACAGGAAAAGGACGTTCGGCGGGCGGTACGGGCCCACGAGGGTCTGCACTCCCGAGATGGCGACGACGCCGTCGATGCCCGAATCGCGCGTCGCGAAGTCGAGCGCCGCAGCGGCGCCCATCGAATGACCCATCAGTGCAATGCGAGAGCCATCGACATAGGGAGAGCCACGAAGATATTCGACGGCCGCGGCGAGATCCTGAAACAGCCAGTCCGGACGCGCACGCCCGTCGGGAACTGGGTTGCGATTCGCCCCGTGGCCACGCACGTCGATCGCCAGCACCGCGTAGCCGTTCTGGGCGAGCCGGCGCGCAAGGCTGCTTACGACGACGCGGTCGCCCGCAAAGCCATGAACCAGCACGACCGCCGGCGGACGCTCGCCGCGCGGAGGCGGAGCGGGCAGCAGCAAAGTCCCGGGGACGGGCTCCGCGGGCAGGTACAGCGTTGCAGGGACGCCACCCGCGATTTCGAGATCGGCATGGGCTGGGCCGTTTCGGTCCCGCTTCGCGAGCGCGACGGTCGCACCGACGTACACGATGAGGGCAATCCCAAACACCAGCTGGACGACGAGCCTCACGGGTGCTCCCTTACGAGAAGGACGAATCCGGGTGCTATGGTCGCACGCCACGGGCCACGAGCCCAAGGCGGCGCTTTCTGTCCGGCGTCGCAACGCCAGGAAAAGGCCGGGGCCACTTGAATCGGATCCTGATCACGGGAGCGAATGGCCACCTAGGTCAGCGGCTGCTGCGACGCGTAGCCGAGCAGAGTCCCCCCGGCGCCGCGGCTGCAGCGCGGGCGGCAGTGCGCTCGAAGCAAGCCGCTTCCGCTGTGCGCGCGCTCGGAACTGCTGCAGATTGCGCGGTCGTCGACTACAGCGACGTCGACGCGTTGGCCCGCGCTGCCGAGAGCTGCCACGCCATCGTGCATCTCGTCGGTATCCTCAAAGAGGGTTCGCGCACGCGCTACGCCGAGGCACACGAGGCCACCGCCCAGGCGATCGCCGCTGCAGCGGAGAAGGCCGGCGTCCGGCGCATCGTATATCTCTCGATCCTCGGCGCGAACGCGGGCTCCAAGAACGCCTGTCTTGCCTCGAAGGGCCGCGCCGAGGCGATTCTGCTTGGACGCTCGGTTCCCGCGACGGTGATCCGGTTACCGATGGTGCTCGGCGCCGGCGAACCCGCAGCCCTCGCGCTGCGAGCCCAGGCCATGCGTCGCCTCTTACCGCTCGTGCGGGGCGGCGCGAGTCGGGAGCAGCCGATCGACGCCGAGGACGTGTCAGCGGCCATCCTCGCCGCCGCCGCTCACGACGACGAACGCGGAGGGAGCCTCGACCTCGCAGGACCGGAGTCCGTTACGCACCGCGAGCTCGTCTTGCGGGCGGCCTCGCTGCTGCGCCGACGGCCTCGCATCGTGCCGCTACCCCTGGCGCTCGCCCGCGCATTCGCATTTCTCGCCGAGCGCACCCTCTCGAACCCGCCGATCACCCGGCCCATGCTCGAGGTGCTCGAGCACGATGACGAGATCGATCCCGCTCCCGCCTGCCGGGCGCTCGGGCTTACGCTAACCCCGCTCGAGGAGACGCTCCGCCGCTGCGTCCTCCCGCAGGTGCTCTCGTGAGCGAAGGCGGCACCCGCAACGCCCCCCACACCGAGTCCGCGGGCGCTCTGCCTCTCGCGCCGCAGCGCCGTGGAGCGGCGTGGCAGCGGCTCCTGCCGTGGGGGATCACCGCGGTCTGTTTTTTCTGGCTCTACCGCAATGTGAGCGCCGCGGCCGCGCGGCAGCACTACGAGCTCATCCCCTACCTCCTCGGCATCTTCGAGCGGGTCGACTGGGGCTCCTTCCTCGTGATCGTCATCCCCTACTCGCTCTTCTACTTCGCGATCGACTCTCTCGTGCTCTATCGGGTGGTCAACTGGTTCAACGCCCGCGTCAGCTATATGGATATCCTCCCCGTGCGCGCCAGCACGTACATCCTCTCGATTGTGAACGAGCAAGTCGGCAAGGGTGCGATGGCGGTGTACCTCCACCGCCGTGAGGGTGTTCCAGGCTGGCAAGTTGGTTCGAGCATGCTGTTTATCATGTTTTGCGAGTTCTACTATCTCCTTGCGTGGGCGACCTTCGGTGTCGCGCTGCGCTGGGATTCGCTTCCGCCAGTCTTCCACGCGATCCCGGCCGTCGCGCTTGGCGCCGCGCTTTGGTTTGTCTTCCACCTGCTCTACTTCAATGGGTCGATCTTTCCGAATTCGACGCTTCGAAACCGCCAACTTCTCCATGCCTTCCGCAAGGCAAAGCCATGGCAATACGCCACGATCGTCTTGCTCCGTTCGCCGGCGTTACTGGCAGGAGTCGTCGCGTATACCCTGGTGATGAGACTCTTCGGGGTCACGCTCGGCTTTGGCCAGGTGCTGGGCTACCTCCCGGTCGTGTTTTTCGGCGCCGCCGTCCCGGGCCCCATGCGTGCGGTTGCGATCACGCTCTGGACCGTGCTCGTCCCCGAGCACGCCGGCGAGATGGCGGCTTTCGGCCTCGTGATGCACAACTTCTTCATCTTCTTCAACGCCGCGATCGGGCTCCTTTTCTTGCGGCGGGCGCAGCGCGAGATCTTCGGAGCGGCGCTCTAGCGCCGGCGCCGGCGCGCGATGTCGGACGAACCCTTCCGCGCCCTCGACTCGGACGACCGTGTTCGTGCGCTCTTCTTACGGGTTCTCGGACTCGTCACCGCCTGCGCCTTCGCATCGATCTGGGTCCAAGTAGACGGCCTCATCGGCTCGCGGGGCATCACTCCCGTGCGGGAGCTGCTCGCCTTTGCCGCCTCGCGGCTCGGCCCTGAGGCGCATTGGCGCATCCCGACACTCCTGTGGATCGACTGTTCGGACGCAACACTCCATTTCTTGTGTGCGCTGGGCTTTGCACTTGGCATGGCCCTCGCGTTCGCTGCGCCTCGCCCCGCCTTCCTTCTCGCGCTCTTGTGGGCTCTCTACCTCTCTCTCGCGAGCGTCGGGGACGTATTTCTAGGCTACCAGTGGGACACGCTGCTCCTTGAGACGTGCTTTTTCTCCGTGGGCTTCGCGGCGTCGGCACGTCCGCCTCGAGGCGTCGCGCTCTTCCTCCTTCGCTGGCTTCTCTTCCGACTCGTCTTCCTTTCCGGGATGGTGAAGCTCTTTTCCGGCGACGAGTCGTGGCGCAATCTCAGCGCACTCACCTACCACTACTGGACGCAACCCCTCCCTACCTGGACCAGCGCGTACGTGAACGACCTCCCGGCGTTCGTGCACAACCTCGCCTGTGCTGCCACCCTTGCCATTGAGCTTGTGGCACCGTTTGGAGTCTTCGGCCCGCGTCGGGTACGCCTCGTTTCCTGCGGCGCGATCGTTCTGCTTCAGCTGGCGATCGCTCTCACCGGAAACTATGGCTTCTTCAACCTTCTCACGCTGACCCTGTGTGTTCCGCTCCTCGATGACCGGGCGCTGCGCGCCCTTGTTCCCGCGGGCCTGCACCGGCGGCTTCCAACGCCCGCTCCTTCCCCAGGCTTCGTCCCGCGCCCGCAGCTTGCCCGTCTTGCGACGATCCTCCTCGCGGCACTTTTCTTCGCGGTCACGGGCTGCGAGGCACTCGGGCGTCTGGGTGCAGGCTCCCTTGTCCCGAACGCGGCGGAGGACCTCCTCTCTGCCTTGGCGCCGCTTCGCACCTTCAACAGCTATGGGCTTTTCGCCGTCATGACCAAAGAACGTCCCGAGATCCTGATCGAGGGCAGTGCCGACGGCTTGGCGTGGCTGCCCTATGAGTTCCGCTGGAAGCCCGGAGCCGTGGATCGCAGGCCGCGCTTCACCACCCCGCACATGCCACGCCTTGATTGGCAGATGTGGTTTGCGGCACTCGGAAGCTGCGAGCGCGAGCTTTGGCTGCACGCCTTCTTCCTGCGCCTGCTCGAAGGCGACCCCATCGTGAGCGAGCTCCTGGCGACGAACCCGTTTCCCGAGGCTCCGCCGCACTACCTGCGGAGTACGCTCTGGCAGTATCATTTTTCTACATCAGCGGCTAGACACCAGGGCGTGTGGTGGATACGCGAGAAAGTCGGTCCGTACTGTCCGACCGTGACTCTCGAGGATGGGCACCTGCGCGTTGTGAGAGAACCCACCTCCTAGGACCCTGTGAGAGAAGGGACTCGCGTCATGACCGCCGAGCCGGATCACGCTCTGCCTTTTCGCCCGGGTGCGCTGCAAGAGCTACCGACGAGCGCGCGCCACGGAGTGGTGACCTTCGCCCTTTCGATGATGGCGATTGCCTATCTCGATCGCGTATGCATCTCGACCGCTGCACCTTCGATCCAGCGGGATCTCGGGCTCTCCGACGTGCAGATGGGCTATGTCTTCAGCGCCTTCACGTTCGCCTATGCGCTGTTCGAGGTACCGAGCGGCTGGCTAGCCGACCGGTTCGGGGCGCGCCGCATGCTGACGCGGATCGTCATCTGGTGGTCCGGGATGACCGCCGCGACCGCGCTGGCCACCGGCTTTGCGTCCCTGCTCGCGCTGCGTCTTCTTTTTGGAATGGGCGAGGCGGGGGCGCTCCCGAGTATGAGCCGCGCCTTCGCACGCTGGCTCCCCCCTCGCGAGCACGGCCGCTCGTTCGGTCTCACCATCATGGCGGGTGCGCTGGGGGGTGCGCTCGCACAGCCGCTTGCCGTTCTCTTGATCGAGCGGTTCTCTTGGCGCTCGACTTTCCCGATCTTCGGCGTCGTAGGACTGGTGTGGGCCGGCGCGTGGTTCGCGTGGTTTCGCGATGACCCCCATACCCACCCGGAGGTGAACGCTGCAGAGCTGCACCTCATTGGCACCGACCCGCCGACGCCGCATCCCGCCGTGCCTTGGCGGGCGATCCTGCGCCACCGCGGACTCCTCGCGCTGTGCCTCATGTACAGCGGCGCGATCTACGGCTGGTACTTCTATCTGACCTGGCTCCCGACCTACCTTCTGCGGGCACGCGGTTTCGAACTGCACTCCGTCGGCTGGCTGGCCGCGCTCCCGCTGCTCGCGATCGCCTTCGGCGTCTTCAGCGGGGGCTTTCTCTCCGACCTCTTGTCCCGGCGCTTCGGGCCGACCGCGGGCCGCAGGCTGCCCGGTCTTCTAGGACTCCCCGCAGCGGCGCTCTGCGTGCTCGGCGCCGTAGAAACGTCCGCGCCGCAGACCGCAACCTACCTGCTTGCGTCGGCAGCAGGCCTGGCTGCGCTTGGCGTCGCGCCGGCCTGGGCCGTGTGTCTCGAGATCGGCGGGCTCCACGCCGGC
>DATFYN010000355.1:0-27955 GCA_035315025.1 Myxococcota bacterium | reverse complement strand
TGGGAGGCCGTGAAGACCGGCGCCGCGGTGGTAGAAAGGGCCGCGCGCGTTAAGGCGAATGAAGACTGGATCTCGCTGCACCTGGCCGTAGGACGAATCGACGATAAACGCCTGGCGCACCCCCTCCTGCTCGTCTCGTTTGAGCCGGCCAGCCGAATCCGACCGCTTAGCGAGCGTGCGAGCAAGCGCCCCCCTCGCGGCCGCAAGTCCGACCGCCAGGCGCAGCTCGCGGCCGAGCTCCAGCACACTCGCGAGGACCTGCAGAGCAGCATCGACGAGCTTCAGTCCTCCAATGAGGAGCTTGCCTCCGCGAACGAGGAGGTGCAGTCCGTCAACGAGGAGCTCCAGAGCTCGAACGAGGAGCTCCAGACGTCCAAGGAGGAGACGCAATCGCTCAACGAGGAGCTCCACACCGTGAACGCTGAGCTCACGGAGAAGCTCCAAGCGTTCGAGCGGGCGAACGATGACCTCCTGAACCTGATGAACAGTATCGACATCGCAACCATCTTCCTCGACGACCATCTCAGGGTGAAGCGATTCACGCCTCAGGCACGGAGCGTGGCGCGCCTGATCGAGGCCGACGTGGGACGCCCGCTGGCCGACTTGGCCACTCTCCTCGAATATCCCGATCTTCTGTCCGACGCCGCAAGCGTATTGAAGACCCTGAATCCGTCGGAGAAGCAGGCGCCGGCGCCGGACGGCTCCTGGTACGCCGTGCGGATCCGGCCCTATCGGACCGCACGCAATGCCGTCGAGGGGCTGGTGGTGACCTTCATCGACATCACCCAGACAAAGCGCGCGGAACGCGTCCAGGCAGCGCGCGTCCTCGCCGAAAGCATCGTCGACGCCGTCCGCGAGCCACTGCTCGTTCTCGATAGCGTCCTGCGGGTCGTACGGGCCAACCGCTCCTTCTATCAGGCGTTCGGAGTCGAGCCGGGAGAGACCAATGGGCAGCTGGTCTATGATCTGGGCAGTGGGCAGTGGAATATCCCGCGACTGCGAGAGCTGCTGGAGCAGACCGTACACGAGCGGATCGGCTTCGACGGCTTTCGGGTGGAGTGCGAATTCCCAAAGGTTGGCCGAAGGCGCATGCTCCTCAATGGACGCCCAGTCTCGATGAAGGACGGTGAGACCGCAGAGCTGATCGTGCTTGGCATCGAAGACGAGGGCGAGATGCCGTCGGAAGCACCAGGGACGTGGGAGGTGCCGAACACTTGAGCGCCAGGACCCACAGGGCGACCGGATCCCGCTCGCTTCGCCAGCTTGCCGCACGCAAGATTGCGAGCCGGGGTGCCGTCGATCTGGACGCGCTTACCTCGAACGAGGTCCGCGATCTCGTCCACGAGCTAGAGGTCCACAAGATCGAGCTGGAGATCCAGAACGAGCAGCTGAGGGAGAGCCAGCATGCGGCGGACGAATCGAGGGAGCGATACCGCCGGCTCTACGACTCGGCGCCGATCGGATTTCTCACATTGGATCCCGATGGGGCGATCGTCGAGGCCAACCTCGCTGCCTCTGCCCTGCTGAAGATTCCGCGATCGCGCCTGATCGGGCGGAAGCTCTCGAGGTTCGTCGCTCCCTGGCATCAGGACCGCTGGCATCTCGAGCGGCGCGCGCTGTCGGACGGGAAGCGCCGGAGCATCGAGCTCGAGTTCGCGCGATCGGATGGAAGCGCGCTCCGCGCGCAGCTCGTGAGCTCGGGGGTCCAGGGGCGGGACCCTCGGCATGGGATCATTCCTCTCGCGCTGATGGACATCACGGAGCTACGCGATACAGAGCGCGCCTTGCGCTCAGCGGCGTCGGCGGCAGAGTTGGCCGAACAGCAAGAGCGTCGCAAGCTGGCGTCGGATCTGCACGATGACGCGGGCCAACTGCTCTCGCTGGCCTCGATCAAGCTTCGTGCCTTCGGAGACGGGTTGGTCGGTGAGAAGGACGCCGGAATCCGAGAGGTGGAAGAGATCCTCGCGGAAGTGCGCCAACGCATCTCCTCGCTGAGCTTCCAACTGAGCCCTCCTCTGCTGCACGACGTCGGGCTCGTGGCCGCTGCCCAGTGGCTGGCCGAGGATCTGGAGCGGCGCTATGGCCTCGTGGTGCAGGTCGCGGACCGGGAGGAGCTGGAGCTGGAGGAAGTTATGTGCATCGCGCTCTTCCGAGCCTTGCGCGAGCTCCTCATCAATGTGACGAAGCACGCGGGGGTCCGGGAGGCCCGCGTGCGGATCTGGCACGAAGCGGGCATGGCGCGCGTCGCGGTCGAGGACGCCGGGATGGGCTTCAGCCCCGAGGCTAGTCGACAAGGTTTCGGACTGCTGGCGCTCCGCGAACGTCTAGGGCAGCTTGGGGGGACTCTCGATATTGGATCGGTTATGGGCGCCGGAACGAGGGTCATCGCCAGCGTGCCCCTCACACCCAGTGCCGATGTCAGAGGAGGTTCAGCCTCATGATTCGCGTGCTGCTCGTCGACGACCATGAGCTGATGCGAGAGGGACTGCGCTCGATCCTTGAGCGCGAAGAGGACGTGGAGGTCGTAGGGGAGGCCGCAAGCGGCCAGGCGGCGGTGGAGCTTGCGCGCACCCTAGCGCCTCAGGTGGTAGTCATGGACGTCGCGATGAAGGACTCGAACGGGATTGAGGCGACCCGCCAGATCCGGGCCGAGTGCCCCGAGGTTCAGGTGATCGCTCTCTCGAGCCACTCGGACAGCCGCTACGTGAACGCCATGTTGGATGCGGGCGCGTGCGGCTACGTCCTCAAAGCCAACGCCTACGACGACCTTCGCAGGGCGCTCTCGGCTGCGCAGAAGGGCAAAAGCTACCTCTGCCCGGACGTCACTGAAGCCGTCGTCGGCGCCTCGCGCCGCAGGGCGGACGGTGAAACCGCTATTACGCGCGTAGTGCTCTCACCGAGAGAGCGAGAGGTGCTGCAGCTGCTGGCCGAAGGGCTCAGCTCTCCCGAGATCGCCAAGCGGCTCTACATCGCCACGACCACCGTCGAGACGCACCGGCGCAACGTCATGCGTAAGCTCGGCATCCACAGCGTGGCCGACCTGACGAAGTACGCGATCCGCGAAGGCCTGACGTCGCTCGAAGACTGAGCCCGGCCGGATCGCCTTGGCACCCCGCTGAGCGCCAAATCCCTGATCCCAGTGTCCGATTTACCGGGATCCCAGGATGGTCGGCCCCGGGGGTCTCGGAGATCGTGGCCTTTTCCAGTTTTGCTCGGGCAGCCCCCCGTGGGAGACGATTGCGATGATCAGCGCCACCCTGGTGTCCCGTATCGCGGTCGACGACCTTCCTTCCGACGGACCCGTCCCCAGCCTAACCAGGCGGATCATCGAACTTCTCTGCGTCGAGAAGGAGGATCTCGTCGTCGATCTCTACTGTCGCGACCTCCAGTCTCCCCAGGGATTGGTCTTCCTGGTCCTCACCTCGGGCGTCCGAATGGTCCAGATGGGCACGCTGACCTTTGGACGGTTTCCCATGTGCTACGAGAAGGTTCTGCTCCGCGACGGGTTCTCGCTACTCAGGGGGAGTTTTCGCCACCTGCTGGCTGCTGTGTTCAGCCAGCTCGATCCGGCGGCCCGCTTCCTCATCCTTGTCGACAATGCGCCCAGCTCCGACGCCCCGCTGTTTGCCGAAGGGCTGCGCCGCTGGAAGCGCCAGCAGCGTTCCCACGAGGTAATCGCCGAGCTCATGAGGGAGGCAGGATTCTCCGTGCAAGCGGAGATAGGGGAGTTCCTGCGCAGCGGAGTGCGATGCGGGGGTCGAGTCTCGGGACACTCCCGTCCTCGACTCCTTCCCCGAAGCGGAGCTGGAGCGCGCTCCGTGCGGGCTCCTCGCCCGCTACGCCTCAGAGCGGATGGTTGAATTCACGTCACGGCTTTGACCTCGTGCTCGGGATAACGCCGGAAGCGCTCAGGAACTAACCCGGACAACCTCGAATCCGCGGATCCAGCGCGTCCTTTCCCCGGATGCGGGGATACCGGGGGTTCCTGCTCGGGAATAGAGTGTGTGGGCTGCCGATGGCCAGGGCGCACGGTGAAACGACTACTACGCGCGCACTCCTCTCGTGAGAGCGAGAGGTTCTGCATCTGCTGGCCGAAGGGTTCAGCTCTCCCAAGATCGGCGAGCGCCTCCACATCGCCATGACCACTGTCGGGACGCACCGGCCAACGTCATGCGCAAGCTCGGCATCCACAGCGCGGCCCCCCCGACGAAGTGGGCCGAAAACTACTCGGCGCCCGCGGGGCGCCGAGCGCAAATCCCTGATCTCAGCGTCCCCTTTACCCTGATCCAAGGATGGTCGGACCCACGGATCCCGGCGATGATGGCGGCGTCCAGTTCGTTTGGGCACCCCCCGTTGGGAGGCGATGATCGCGATGACCAGCGGCAACCCGGTGTCCTGCGTCTCGGCGGATGCCCTTCCTCCCGACGGTCCTCTCCCCGGCCTGGCCAAGCGGATCATTGAGCTTCTCCGCGTCGAGAAGAATGATCTCGTCGTCGATCTTTGTCGCCACTTCCAGCCGCCCCAGGCGATGCTGGAAGAGAGCAGGCCCCGCGACCAGATCATTGCCCCGAGCCCATTCGGCGAGCGATTGGCGTTCCTGGTGCTCACCTCGGGCGTCCGCATGGTCCAGATGGGCACACTGATCTTTGGACAGTATCCGATGCGCTACGAGAAGGTTCTGCTCCGCGACGGGTTCTCGCTATTCAAGGACAGTCTCCGCCAACTGCTCGCCGCCGTGTTCAAACAGCTCGATCCGGCGGCTCGCTTCCTGATCGTCGACAGCGCGCCCAGCTCGGACGCGCCGCTGTTTGCCGAAGGGCTCCGCCGTTGGAAGCGCCAGCACCGTTCCCCCGAGGTAATCGCCGAGCTGATGAGGGAGGCAGGATTCTCCGCCCAAGTGGAGAGAGTGGAGTGCCTGCGCCGCGTTTCCGCCGCGGAGTGCTATGCGTGGGTCGAGTCTCGGGACTGGCCAATCCTCGACTCCTTCCCCGAAGCAGAGCTTCAGCACGGTCTCTGCGAGCTCCGCGCCCGCTACAGCCCAGAGCGGATGGTCGACTTCACGTCACGCTTCGACCTCGTGCTCGGGATGAAACCGGAGGCGCTCAAGAACTGACCTGGACGACCGCGAATCCGAGCGCGAGGGCAGCGTCGACCGCGCGGCCGGAAAGATCAGGCAAGCCGCAGAAGAGGTCGTGGTCAAGTCCACGATCAAGCCTCGGCCTGCGAAATAAGAGCATAGGAAGAACTACGGGGAGCGGGAATTTCCTGTCACCCTCGCGCTCTTGGTGAGCTCGAGAAAGAAGGTCATGCACCGACGATCCGGTCAAACGAACATTCTCGGACGAATCATCTGCGCCGCTGTTTTGTCGCTCGCGTTGGCGGGCACGGCCAGCGCTGCGCAGCGACCCGACGCCTGGGTAACCACCAAGGTCAAGATCGCGCTGCTGACAAGCGACGGCGTCTCGGGCACCGCGGTGAACGTCGACACCATCGACGGTCACGTGACGCTGCACGGCTCGGTCGGTACCGCGGGCGAGAAGGCTCGCGCTGAACAAGTCGCCGGTCAGGTCGACGGCGTGCGCGAGGTGCGCAACCTGCTCCAAGTCGTTCCGCCGAAGGCGGCGTCGCAGACCAAGGCGACCGACTATCAACTCACAAAGCAAGTCAGCGCCGCGCTGAAAGCCGATCCTGCGCTTACCGATTCCTCGATCTCGGTGCAGTCGGTGAACGCGGGTGTTGTGTTGCTCGCGGGCAAGGCCACGACGCTCACCGACGCCTACCGCGCCGTGGACGACGCCGCCGGCGTGCCCGGAGTGCGCCGTGTGGCAAGCGAAATCGAGAGCCCCGACACGCTGGGCGACGCCGAACTCTGGCGCGACGACGCTTACGACGCTGCAGCCTACGAGAAGTCAGCCGCACGCGACATGTGGATCACCACAGCGGCCAAGATAAGGCTGCTCGCGAACAGCGAAACGCCGGCGATGGCCATTAACGTCGACACTGAGAACCGCGTCGTGACGCTCTTCGGGATAGTCGACTCCGCGATGGTGAAGCAGGCCGCGGAAGCGGAAGTGCGCAAGGTCGGCGGCGTGCGCAACGTCGTGAACGACCTCCAAGTCGTCGCGGAGTCGAAGCATGACCGCGTCGAGCAGACCGACGCTCAGCTCGTCAAGGCGATCGAGTTGCGCCTCGGCTCGTACGAGACTCTTAAGGGCTCCGACATCGACGTTGCCGTCAGCAACGGCGTCGCGCGCCTCACCGGCACGGTGCTTTCGCGAGGCGACCAGGTGACGGCCCTCACGGTCGCGGGATCCACCGCAGGTGTCACGCGCGTGATCGACGACCTGCATCTCAAGACGCCGGCGGTCAGCGCTCGGTGACAGCCTTCTGCGTCCGGTTAACGAGCCGCGCCCGGGAGACGAGAGTCTCTCGGGCTTTCCTGTGCGCCCAATCACAGTCCAACGTCCAACCGCAGGAGCCAAACGAAGGTGGAGATCTACGAAGTCCTGAAGCGGGACCGTGCCGTCGCGGAGTTGTTCGAGCAGATCCACAAGACCATCGAAGACGCGGAGAAGACGCGCAAGGACCTCTGCAGCACTCTGCGCGACCAGCCTCGCGCACGTGCACGCCGGGCGGGAGGTGTTCTACACGCCGCTGCCGGACTGCGTCGAGGACCGCGAGATGGTGCTCAAAGCGCTCGAGGAGCACGGCGTCGTCGAGTTGATCTTCAACGACGTCGAGAGCTGTCCGGTCGGAGCATAGGAAGAATTGCCGGGGAATCCGGCTCCGAGAAGATCCCCTTAGGGCAAGTCGCACCGGGGCAGCGGGGCCCCCTCGAGACCGTCGGGACGGGACGAATCCAAGCGGAACTCGGATTCGTCTTGGGCTGCCACACATGCTGATGACCGCGGACACGCGACTCGTTCAGCGTGCGGCCCTCGGGGACGCCGAGGCGTTCGCCGCCGTCTACGAGCAGAGCCTTGGGTGTGTCTACCGCTTCGCACTGCGTCGCACGAGCGAACGCGCGGCGACCGAGAAGCTGACCGAGCGGATCCTCGAGCAGATCTTCGGGCAGCTCGACGGCTACACGGGCGAAGTACCGTTTGCGGCCTGGCTGCTCGGAATCGCGAAGGGGGTCGCGAGCGGAGACGGCCAGGAGCCGGTGGCGCGCCCGGGTACGCCCTTCCCACCTACGGCGCCGCGCTAGGCGCATTCCCGCCGATACGCCGCGAGCGTGTCGGCTCGGCATAGGCGTTCCAGCGCGATCCGTCGTGGGCTCGGATCCGGGTTAGCTGGGAAGCATTGGAACACCTAGCGAGGATTCCAGGTCAAAGAAGGTCCCTTCTGCACGCACTTCAGCACGATTTCTTCAGGTACCCGCTGCTGTCATAGTAAATGGCGGCGACGCACGGGGAGCGCTGTTCGACCCCCCTTGGGCTAGTCGCGGAAACCGAAGCCTTGCGGATAGACTCTGCAAACGAGTGCCTCCGCGACAAAGGATCGCGTTCTCCATGCACTTTCTGGATGCCAGTCTGCTCCAGCGCATGTCTCGAATCTTTTGGGACGGGAGCGCTTGAGAAGTGAACGGGATTGTAAATCGAGACGACCGTCCGCTGCGCAGGCATCCTGGCAGTGCTGCGTCGCGAAACCTGCTGCGCCGGCGCCGGACAATCCACCGCCAGCTCGGACAGTTCGCCGCCGCCACCCTTGTGTTCGCCGCTCTGGCAGGGGCATTCAACGGGTGTAGCGTCATCGGCAATATTGCGCGGGGCGGCGCGGAGCGAGTGAATCCCAACCCACCTGTCGCGGCCTCGAACTCGCACATCCTGATCTTTGCGTTGGATGGTGCAGGCTACGATCAGCTCATGCTGGCCATCCACTCCGGGAAGGCGAACCGTCTCAAGGATTTGCTTGGGGCCGAGGGCATGAACGGAGTCTTTGAACACGGGTACTCCGTTCCGGATGTAATCAGCATCCTTCCATCCACTACCATCGCCGCTTGGTCTTCGGTCTTCACGGGGCAGCCCCCCGCATACACGGGGGTCACGGGCAATGAGTGGTTCGTGCGCGAGCAGATGCAATTCTATGCGCCCGCGCCAGTTTCCATTACAGATACCGCCGACACGGAGAAGATGATCACTGAGGATCTTGTCGGGAAGATGATTCAGGTTCCCACGCTATACGAACTGGTAGGACTTCACTCGAACGTCTCGCTGTCGCAGGTCTATCGCGGTGCCACCTTCTACACAACGCTCGAGCCGTCGGCCATCGTCGACATAACCGCTGCATTCCTGAAGGGCGTGGTCGGCGCCCAATCGATTCGGCGGGAATCTACGCCAATATCGATCAAGATTCGGTCACAAAGCTCATAGCGGAGATCAGCGACAAAGGACTTCCTGATCTCCAGGTTGTCTATTTCCCAGGGATCGATCTCTACACGCATTTGTCTTCCGACCCGCTGACTCAGCAACTCGAATATCTCGAGACGGTAACGGACCCGAGCATCGGAGGAGTACTCGATACCTATGAGAAACTCGGGGCACTGAACGACACCTACGTGATCTTGATCGCAGATCACGGCCATACGCCGGTGCTCAACGATGCGCAGCACGCCCTTGGCACCACGAGCGAGAATACCCCGACCGCGTTGATCGCGAGAGCGGGCTTCCGATTGCGCCCACTTCTACTCAATCCTCCATCGGATCAGCAGGATTACCAGGCCGTGGTCGCTTACCAGGGCGCCATGGCATTCATATACCTTGCGGATCGTTCGACCTGCGCCCCGATGGGCTCGCGCTGCGACTGGTCGCGGCCTCCGCGCTTTCAGCAAGACGTGAAACCGATTTTGCGGGCTTTCTACAAGGTCAATGAGAAACGCAGACCCATCCCTCAGCTTAAGGGGACACTCGATCTGATTTTCTCACGTGAGCCAACTCCGAGCGGCGCCAACGCCCTACCCTTCGACATTTTCGATGGCACGAAGCTGATTCCGATCTCAGAGTACCTCGCAAAGCATCCCAGACCGGACCTCATCGACCTCGATCAGCGGATGCAATGGCTGGGTTCGGGCCTTATGGCAACCGGGCCGGCGATGTTGTGCTTTTGGCGCGCTCGGGGCTGAATCGGTCGCTGGAGGATCGGTACTACTTTTCCGGCCCATACCATTCGTGGCACGGAAGTGCTTCAGAACAGGATAGCCATGTTCCCCCATGTTCCCTTTATCCTTGCACGGAAAGGAGACTCTGGCGCGACCTTGCGCGCGCTGGTGGCAGGGATTGTGCACGACTCGCCTTCGCAGTTGAACTTGGTGCCGCTTGTCCAGAAGCTTGCGAGACAGTGAGGATCAAAGGGAGCCTTCGTTTCCGGGCGGAGCCTCCGCAGTCTTCGGTATGTGGCCGATCCTCGGGCAGAGAGTGGCGATCGAAACTCATCCGCTCGAGAAAGCGCGGCGTTTGCTGAGGTTCATCCCCCCCCGGGAACATCTGGTTGGCTTCTGTTGCCGGACGCCTCCGATCACGTAGCCCGCTGGCCTCCTCCTGACCTACCGATCCTCGGTCGACCTCCGCGATAATCCACACTTTCTGCGGACAATTTCCCTGGATCCAGGAATATCTGCGATCCCCGGCCCGCGCTACGGTCGCCTTCAGCATGGGAGGAGTGCGCCGAACGTAAGGGCAGCACCTCGCCAGTATCTGGAAGCGGAATATTGACAATAGGAGGCATCGCGATGTCGTTTCTCGGGTGGATCTTTTTGGGGCTCATCGCCGGCTTTGTAGCCAGCAAAATCGTGAACCGACAGGGAGAGGGCATGTTTCTCGACATCGCGCTCGGCGTCGTGGGCGCGATCGTCGGTGGCTTCCTCTTCGCTCAGGTCGGTGCAGCCGGTGTAACCGGCTTCAATCTGTACAGCATGTTCGTCGCAATGACCGGAGCGGTAATCGTTTTGATAGGTTATCACGCGCTAGTCGGGCGACGAGTTTCTGCATGATGCGGATCTAAGGTCGCTGCATCGAAAATCGGAACTTTTGGTCCGATGCGCTTGCTGCTCCTCGAATGGATGCAAGGACTGGACGTCCGCGCAAGGATCGTTCAGGTGCTTTTGCTAGAGCACGGTTGCTGGTCCCTTAGACCTAGCTGAACTAGCCCGTTTGCTAAAGCCCGCCCCGGCGTGAAAGCCTAAGGCAGAGATTTACCTCGGATCGCGCCGAACTCGCCTCACGCGTTGTGAGAGCCCACTTCCCGGCCGTGGCACAAGCACGGCACTATGAGAGCTATGCCATAACGGGGCCCGGCGGGCACGAAGACTGAGCTGATTTCATTGCAATCGGCGCGACGTCGCGCCTTAAAGGACAAACCGAACAATGAGTATGAGTGGCAAGACTGATCGGATTAAGGGGCGCGCGAAAGAAGCCGCCGGAGCGCTGCTGGGCGACAAACGCCTCGAACGCGAAGGCAAGATCGAGCGCGTGACGGGAAGCGTAAAAGAGAAGGCGAGAGAAGCCGTTCGCAACATCAAGGACAAAACAAAAGAAGTCGTGAACAAGGCCAAATCAACCTTCTCGCGGTCGTTCCCGATAGCGATCGAGTGATGCGATACGATACGACGCGGCAGCACGGGCTTATGGCCGTCCTAGCACTGGCGTTTCTGTGGTTGCTGCCGGCGCTTGCGGGCGCAGCGGACCTCACTTCTTCTACGGACATCGACCGCTCCCTCACGATCGAATCGGTCCACAGCGAGCTAGGACAAGTCTCGGGCGTGATCCGAAACCGCTCGTTGCAACCCGTGTCGGATGTGACCCTGCTGATCCAGCAGACCTATCTGTGGCCGAACGAATTCAAACCGACGGGAGAGAGCCCGAGTCGGGCGGTGGTGCGGAAGATCGCCGGGCCGATCGGGCCTGGCGATTCAATGCGGTTCGACGAGGCCGTACCCGTACCGGAGGCCGCGCGCGGCAGCTTCGAAGCGCGAGCGGAGATCCTCGGATATCGATACCAGGAGGCTAACTCTAACGCGCTGCGGTGATGAATTTCCTGAGGGCCGGAAGACTGCAATCTGCAGATGCCGGAAAAAGCTGAAGACGGTCGTAGGGGGGTCCACCGCGCGGATGCGGCGGGTTTAGTCGTGCGGTCCAGTCACACAGTGGCGATTTGCGCGGCTATCGATGATCCGAGCAGCAGGATCGCGCCACGCCCCTCAGCGCGGGTTACACGGCGTCGGTTGCTCCGCCCAGCTCCGCCTCCTTCTTGCCCTGCGTTCCGGTGGCGTTGAACTCTTGGCGCCATACCCGGGTTTCGGGTCGCTCCCGGCGCGCTGTTTCTGCGTAGAGAGGCAGAGCTTTGCCGTCCGGATCAGCGAGTAGCGCTGTCTTCCGCAAAAATGCTCGCTCTTCCTGAAGACAATCTGTTTGGTCCGCGCCGAGAGGCGCGTGGGCCGGCAGTTCGTCGCGCATCCTAGCGCTCGATCGAGAGCAGGTGGCGGCCCAGGCCCAGGGTGGAAACACTGCGTGCTGCCGACAGAGGAGTTACGTACGGTCTGGCCAAGGAGATCACGGCTTGCCTGTCGGCACGGCGGTTACAGAAGACTTATCATCGCCGCGTCTCATCCCTCCGATCACCGTTGGGGCCGCCCTAAGCGCCCTCGGTATCGTGTATGGCGATCTCGGCACGAGCCCACTCTACACCATGCAGGCCATCGTCCAGGCAGTAGGTGGCCATCCGACGGCTCAGACTTCTCTGGGTGTGCTATCGCTCATCTTCTGGGCTCTCGTCATCACCATCTCCGTCAAGTACTGCGCCCTCGTGATGCGTGCCGACAATCACGGCGAAGGCGGCATCCTCGCTCTCATGGCCCTGATTGGCGCCAATCGCCTTGAGCGCCGCCGGGTCCTGGTGATCATGGGCCTTTTCGGTGCCGCCCTGATCTACGGTGATGGCATCATTACACCAGCTATTTCGGTCCTTAGCGCGCTCGAGGGGGTCAACGTTGCCACGCCAGCGCTAACCCCATTTGTGCTGCCTGCCGCCGTCGTGATCCTGCTTCTGCTATTCGCCGCGCAACGTCGCGGAACCGCACGCATTGGACATCTGTTCGGCCCGATCATGCTCATCTGGTTCGTGTGCATCGCGGCTCTTGGAACCCGCGGCGTGATCCAACATCCCTCTGTACTCGCCGCCGCCGACCCGCGCTACGGCCTTCGGCTGCTGATCGAGAGCCGGTGGTCAGGAGTCGCTGTTCTGGGCGGCGTGTTCCTCGCGATCACGGGCGGGGAGGCCTTGTACGCGGACATGGGCCATTTTGGCCGCACTCCAATCCGCGGCGCCTGGTACGGCATCGTCCTTCCCGCGCTGCTGCTGAACTATGCGGGCCAAACCGCGTTGCTTATCCAGGAACCCGGAATTCCGGGGAATCCGTTCTTCCGGTTGGTTCCCTCCTGGGGGGTCTTGCCGCTCGTAGCACTCGCCGCTGCTGCCACGATCATCGCTAGCCAGGCGATCATTACCGGTTCATTTTCGCTAACGCGGCAGGCCATTCAACTCGGCTGGTTTCCGGGTCTGCGCATTCGGCAGACCTCCGCAGAGAGCTACGGGCAGATCTATGTTCCCGTGGTGAACTGGGCCATGATGGTGCTGACGGTCGCGCTGGCAGTATTTTTCGGTAGTTCCGACCGACTTGCCGGGGCCTACGGCACGGCTGTGTCTACGACGATGCTACTCACGACTGCATTTCTCTACACCGTCATGCGCGAGCGATGGCATTGGTCCCTCGTCATTGCCCTTCTCGTCAGCTCGGTCTTCTTGATCGTCGATACCGGTTTCTTTTCCGCGAACCTCCTCAAGATTACCGAGGGCGGTTGGGTGCCACTGACACTGGGCGTACTTGTCTTTATTGTCATGACGACGTGGCGCGCGGGCACAGACGCCGTGCAACGCAGGCATGCTGCCTTGGCCGAGCCGCTCGAGGTATTTCTACATCGCTTGCACCAAGACAATCTTCCGCGGGTTCCGGGAACGGCAGTATTTCTCACCAAAACCACCGACGCGACCCCACCGCTCATGGTGCAGCACGCCGCGCAGATGGGTGCGATTCAGAAGATTCTTGTGGGTCTGACGATTCACTTCGAGGAGATCCCGCGCGTACGCTTGCAGGATCGGCTGGTCGTGCAGCAGGTGACCGAGGGCTTCTGGAGGATCGCGGTCCGGTATGGTTTCATCGAGGTGCCGGATCTTCAGAACGACCTTCAGCAAGCGAAACCTATCGGTTGCCCGATTGACCTCTCGCACGCGATCTTCTTCGCGGCTCACGACATCGTGGTACCGAACCCCGACAAACCCGCGCTAGCGCGCTGGCGCGTGCTCCTCTTCGGGTTCCTGCTCAGAAATGCAGTACGGGCGGTAGATCTCTTTCATCTGCCAATCGACCGCTTTGTGGAAGTCGATCGACAGGTTGAGATATGATGCGTTCTCCTTCTCGATGTGCCGAGCGAATGCGTTGGATTCGGGCTCGTTCGCGATACCTTACAGTGTTGGTGAATGGTATCCGCTAGAAGGGGTTACTGTATCTAAGGTCCATGTTTTGGATATTCATCTGCGATCGTAACGGCCGATGCCGACTAGGACTGCGTCGGAACCTCACGCTTCCCCGAATCAGTGTAGAACGACAAGGTCGCACTCCAGAAGGCGCCAGCGGGGCGGCGGCCAAGGAGTTTTTCGCTTCGGACTTCCGCTACGCGCAGGTCGAAATGATCGTCGAAGAGGACAGCATCGGCACCTAGCGTTTGAGTGGCCATGATTGCCGCTCGAACCGCATGCGCCGCTCAATGCCCCGACCCTTTGTGGCACACGGCCGTGGTCTTGCCACGTGTCTGGCCGACGCACTACCGACTCACGTTTGGATGGTCCAGAGGCCCGACAATCAGGTCCTTTGCTACGTATTCTGATTGAGCCTGATCTGACAACCTGGATGAGATCATGAACTCAGACGAATCGGGTTGGGCACGAATAAAGCCGCGCGAGATCGCCATCGACGGCGACCGGGTTGTGTATCGCATCGCCGGCAAGGGGCCGGTGCTGTTGCTTGTACACGGCATGGCCGGGAGCTCAGTGACGTGGCGGTACGTCATGCCGACCTTGGCTGAGCGGTTCACGGTTCTTGCTCCCGACCTTCTCGGACAGGGTGAATCAGACAAGCCCCGGGGCGAATACTCGCTCGGCGCCCATGCCAACACGCTCCGCGACCTGTTGGACGCTCTCGACCACAAGGGGGCCACGGTTGTGGGGCAGTCGCTCGGGGGCGGCGTGGCGATGCAGCTGGCCTATCAGTTTCCGGAGCGCTGTGAGCGCTTGGTTCTGGTGGCTAGCGGTGGGCTGGGGCGGGAGGTCACCCGCTACCTCCGGATGTTGACGCTTCCAGGCTTCGAATACGTTTTCCCGCTGTTCTGCACGCCGCGCCTGCGCGATACCGGGAACGCGATCGCCACCTGGCTCGGTCGCGCCGGAGTGCAGTCTACTCCCGCCAGGGAGGAGATTTGGCGCAGCTACGCGTCGCTAGCGGACGCCGAGAGCCGCCGGGCGTTTTTTCGCAGTCTACGCGACGTGGTCGACTTGGGCGGGCAGGCGCTGAGCGCTCTTGGCCGGCTGTACCGGGCATCGCAGTTACCCACATTGATCGTGTGGGGCGCGAAAGATCCGTTCATTCCGGTGAGCCACGCCATCGCGGCGCACGAGGCCATCCCAGGCAGCCGCCTCGAAATTTTCGAGGGGGTGGGCCACTACCCGCACTGCGAGGCCCCGGAGCGGTTCGTCGAGGTACTCATCAACTTCATCGCCTCCACCAAAGCCGCCCGCCTGCCAGAGCGGTCTGCGTGGCAGCAACCCGAGCAGCAGAGCTGAAAGGAGACCCCGATGCCTGCCGGAAAGGGCCAGTGGTGGGGATGGAGTGCCTTGGTGGTCGTGGCGGTCATGATCGCCGGTGGAGTCGTTCTTTTCCGGGTGGCTATCGGAGTCCTGAAGGACGAGGTGGTCGAGAAGCTGGGCCCGGAGAGTGAGATTGCCGAGATCCGGGTAGGCTGGTCCAGCGTGGACGTGGAAGGAGTCCGGATCCGCAGGGCCGAGGGGTGGCCGGCGGCCGAGACGTTCCGGGCGGACAGGATCATCATCGTACCTAGCTTGCTCGGAGTGTTTTCCGGGCGGTTCCGGGTGCACGGCATCACCATCGTGAGACCCTATCTCTCGGTCCTCCGGACGAAGGACGGGCAGCTGAAGGTGGTCCCAAGCCTGCTCTCCGGGGCAGGCGGGAAAGACCAACCCGAGGACTCCTCGTTGCACGGTGCTCGGACGCGCACGGTGACGATCGATTTGATTACCCTGCGCGACGGTGCTCTGGAATTCTTCGATGCAACCGTGACCCAGCCACCCCTAAAGATCCAGCTCGAGCAGGTCCAGGCGACGGTGGTCGACGTGGTGGCCCCGGCGCTGACGGGGAAGACCCAGTTCGAACTTTCCGCCATAGTGAAGGGTGTGAAGCGTGATGGCTCGCTCACCATCGCGGGATGGGCCGAGATCGCAAGCAAAGCCTCCTCCGTAAAGACCACGCTCCGATCCGTCGACCTGCTCGCGCTCGCGCCCTACCTCATCAAAGCGCACGAGAGCCGGGTCAAGAAGGGGACCCTCGACCTCGACCTCCAATCGGACATCAGGAACAATCGGTTAAAGGCGCCGGGAAAGCTGACAATGTCGGATCTGGAGCTCGCTCCCGCCCAGGACAGCGTTGGCACCTTCATGGGTCTTCCCCGTGACGCGGTCGTGGCGTCCTTGAAGAACAGCGGCGGGAAGATCGCCGTGAACTTCGTCCTGGAGGGAGACATCGACAATCCTCAGTTCTCTCTCAACGAGGCCCTAACCACGCGGGTGGCAGCGTCCATGGCGGAGGCTCTGGGTGTGAGCCTGGGTGGGCTCGCCAAGGGCGTGGGATCCTTCGGGCAGAAGGGCGTGGAGGCGGCGGGTCAAGCGGCGGAAGGCGCCGTGCAACAGATTTTTAAGGGTAAGGAACAAAAGCAGCGCTCGCAATGAGGCCGTCGTCAAATCGGACAAATCCGGTGGCTTGCTGATGAAACCGCGAGCGACAGCCTCGACGGGATCGCGCCGTAGGTTAAATAGCGGGCAAGAAGCCCGTCTCAAACAGCTACTGGCTGAACAGTCGCTCTAGCCTTGGCGTGCGCCACAGCGGCGGGCAACTTCCCACGCCGGCACCCTCCTTGGGCGGCTAAGCCCTCTTGATCAGGCGCAACACGTAGAGCAAAACAACGGCGCCAATCGTCACGACGATCAAACGGCCAAGTAAGCCACCCCCAGCCGACAGCCCGAGCGCACCGAACAGAAAGCCGCCAAGCAATGCTCCGATCACGCCCACAACGATCTCTCCGACGACACCAAACCCGCCACCCTTCATGAATTGGCCAGCCAGCCATCCTGCTGCCAAGCCTATTAAGACGAACCACACGAACTACCTAAGGCCTCCTCCTTCTCTCGCCGAGCAGATCCACTCCAGCGAGCTTTCCACCCACTCGGCTCTTGCGACCAGGACTGTTGTTGTGGCAGCCATTCCCCCAATTGACGCCTGTGCCTTCCGAGAACCCCGTCCATTTCGCAATCTTTGATCTTTTCGACAAACACCCCCCAGGCCAACTTGTGTTGACGTCCCCTGCGCCTTCGGGTCTCCTCGCCGCGCTTCGATCTCTCTTCAAGGCGGGAGGTAGGGTTCGAAGAGCCTGCCCAACTCTTCTGCGAGCCGTTGGTCGAAAGTTTCCGCAGTTGCGTTGTGCGCCACGCCTTCCGCAGCGCAGACGATCACCAACGTCGCCAGCGCTTACGTCGTTCACGCGGGAGTTTAGAACGCTGGCATTCGAGAAGATCTTGGACAAGCCGGACCACGTGTTGGCGCGCCATGGCGAGCCTCCGCCGGAAGATCGCATGCGGGACCTGCTCAAGCTGGTGGAGCGGGGGCCGGGCCGCTGACTGTAATCGCGTGCGCCCTATTCTGGCGTCGTCGGAACCTGCACCCACTGCTCTCGGCAGGTTCGGACATTCGGGTAGTACGCGCGGGCACTCTGACAGTAATACCAATAACCCTGCGCGGGCGGAGCGGGAGGATCCTGCTCGACATAGGCCGGCTGTACGACAACGCCCGAGGCCGCGTACCCGTAGTACGGCGGCGGGTAGTACCACGACCCTGCATACGCGGAGCCCCACCAGAAAGCCGGACCGAGGCCGATCACAACGCGGGGACCACGGAAGCCAAAGCCATAGAAACCAAACCCGTGGCCGAAGCCGTGACCGTGAAAACCACCGTGGAAGCCACCGTGACCTCCAAACCCGCCGTGGCCCCAGGCTTGGCTAGGCGAAGACGCGAGCAAACGCCGTCCTCTTCATGATATCCCTCATCTAGCTGTACGTCTGAAACGAGGGAAAGATTCGAGCGCGCAGCACCTGTGATGGGAATCTTCACGCCCGGGGGGCGTTGGAGTGAACCTTGGTCGCGGGCAACCAACGAACGTCGTAGTGCCAGTCTCTCGCCAAGACCGGTACGTCTTGAAAAGACTGAGGTTTTGGTTCGCGGCTGCACGCTCTTCTGCGGACTTCGGGACGCCAGCTCACTTCGTCTCTCCGCACGGGAAGGTTTGGTGCAGCGCAGCGAGAAGAAGTGAGGCGGCGCTGAAGTGGAGGTCCTGATTATGCTCCTTGAGCCATTTTGCCACGACGAGCTGCAACTGACTCGCCTTGACTTCCGGTGGAATGCAGAACCCCTTGGCGAATCCGTGGGAACCGGAGTCGGCGGCGTGCGCATCCGCAACGCCGATGATATAAAACCGGCACTGCACGTCGGTCTCACCGGAGCCCTCGCACCATCCTAGGAGGTCCTTCCCGGTGATGAAGCCGGACGCTGGAACTGAAACCAGTAGAAGAGCACCAGCGAACAGAAGAATAGCCCTCATGCAGTCGCCTCGGACCGGCCGACGTGTACGACCTTTGTCTTCATTGTCTCTCCTGTGTAACCAACGTGGTCGACGGCGCTGGGACAAGTAGCCCCGCAGGACGCGTCGGACGCAAGCAGGCCCGCGCTTCCCTGTTGGCCTCCTTCGAGCGTCGCAAGCGCAGTATCGGCGAGCGCAAACACGATACGATTTAGCAACTTCGCTCAATACCGTCACGAAGTGTCCCATCTCGTGGCAAACGATGCACTCGAGACGGTGGGAGCGGTGACCGATCAGATTTGCGGAACAAACAGCGAACTCCGCATCAAGGATGGGTGCTCGGACGGAGGTCAACCCGTTTGGGGGCTCGCGGAGCCCGCGCTTGCGGGATACCGCGCATGCGGGGCAGCCGATCCGCTCGCAGGAATTCGTCAATTTCATCGATCCGCGCATCGGCGTCGCGATATCCGATGTCGATAAGCGCACGCGTGTAGGCCTGGTCGAAGAGGAGGTAGCTCATCAAGTCCGCGCTCTGCGCATCGGGCGTGCCCAGACCATCGAGGATATACCGCACGAGACGAGGCATCCGGTGGGCGAACCGCTGCGCCACCATCGCGAGGTCCTCAGACGGACTTACCACCAGTGGTGTAACCACCCGCATGGGCTCCCGCACGTCGTCCGCGCGCGCATGCGCGGCGACCAAGTCGTTCATGCGACGCAAATGATCGAGATCAGCGTCGAGGTGATCGAGGAAGATCGCATTCATGAAGACGCCGCAGATCTGCGCAAGCGGAGGACACGCGGCTCTTCACCCACACCGGATGGCCCGGCCGGCCCTGCACAAACGTGATAGAGCGGCCGGAATGGTAGCTCGTGGCCGATACGGCGATCGCGTAGAGATGTCCTTGGCGAATCGCTTTCGCGATCCCGTGCGATGGAAACGCACGCTCGAATAGGGCGTACAGTGGAGACGCGTCGAAGAACGAGGTCGTCATCGTCCGGCCGAGAAGTCCGCCGAGGACGAAATCGCGCGCCAGGCCCGCGGCGCCGCACACGAGCGATCGCAAGTCCGTGCGCACCACATGATCGACCCGGAGCCCAGACCAGATGCGTGCAATCTCTGTGGTCGCCTCATCGAATCGGTTTCCATGCGCCGCGGCCAGGCTGCCGTTGATAGCGCCCGCCGACGCACCGGCAACGATCGCGAACGGCAGCGGCGCCTCCCGCAGGGCACGGATCTCCCCCAGGCGCCGCAGAACGCCCGCTTGATAGGCGCCACGTGCGCCACCGGCCGTGAGCACAAGCCCAAGCATCAGACGAGAGACCCAGCAACCGCGATGCCAGGGGCAAGAGCGGGCCGTACCAGGCCGATGCAAGCTGAATCTCGCACGGAATCGGCCCTCAACTGCTCACACCTGCGGCACAGCGTTGCCGGGTTCGTGCGCAAGGGAGGCTCCGCGGTAAGCAACCGCGCGCCGTACGCGATTCAGGATCCACCGTGGTGCTATCGCGCAGAGGTCAGTGTGATCCGTCGACCGCCGGTGCTCGACCGCGCTTCCGGACATTCCTTCTGTAGAGAGGGTGCGCGAGGAGGATGAAAACCCAACAAGTGCCCTGCCCTGCCTTCGGACGTGTCATAGGGTTGAGAGCAGATCCGATGCGGGCCCCGGTCTGCAGCGTAGGAGTCCACTCCCTAGCTCTTCCTAAGGAGGGGCCAAGTACAGGTCGGCAGCGTGCGCTCTCATTGGTAGCATGAGCCTCAAGCAGATCGCGGAGAGTGAGATGGTTGACGTATCGCTTCGCGAGCTCGGCCGCTCCGAGTTGAGAGAGGCCGCGCATCTTCTCGGCCGCGGCATGCGCGACAATCCCGTGAACGTTCGAGCATTCGGCCCCGAAGCCGACCGTCGCGGCAGGGCCATGGCGCGGTTTTTCGAGCCGGTGGTCCGGGGTCTGCACGTGCGCGGTTCGATCCTCGGCGCTTTCCGCGGCGCCACGATGGTGGGAGTCTGCGGGATGGCTCCGCCCGGTCGCTGCCAGCCTACGGTCGCCGAGAAGCTGGGCATCCTACCCGTAGTCGTCTTCGGCAACGCGATCGGGGTGCCGTTAAGGGTGCTGCGCTGGACGGGCGAGTGGGCGCGGCGTGATCCAGCGCAGCCGCATTGGCATCTGGGCCCGGTCGCGGTTGATCCCGATCTGCAAGGCCAAGGGATCGGGCGGGCGATGCTGGAGAAATTCTGCGCGCACATGGACGAAGACTCCGCGCTCTCGTATCTCGAGACGGACAAACCCGAGAACGTCCGCTTCTATGAAAGATTTGGATACGCCATGGTCGCGGAAGGGTTCGTCCTGGGGGTGCGCAACTGGTTCATGATGCGTTATCCGTAGCCGACGCGCTCCCCTGCCCGTTGTCCCCCGCTGAAGTCCTTTCAGAAATACGAGCTTTGGCGAGCGAGAGGGCGCGGCGCTCATCGCCTGCTTCTTTGCCCTGCTTTCGCCGCCACCGCCTCCGCCACTCGTCGGCCGTACTCTGCGTCGGCCTTGCGGAAGTGCTCGATGGACCGGTCGATGACGTCCTGGCGGCTCACCTGCGAGAGACTGCCGGCCAGGTTCTCGACCAGTCGCTGTCGCTCGTCCTCCTTCATGACTCGGTAGAGCGCGCCCGCCTGAACGAAGTCGTCGTCTTCAGCGTGCCGCGCGTGCAGCCAAGGTCCAATCGGCCCGCTGACCTCATAGCCCAGATCGTACTGCTCGCCTGTTTGCGCCGGTCCGTCGTAGCTATTCGGTTCGTAGTTCCTGGCGCGGCCGCCATTGTCGTCGAAGCGCATCGCGCCGTCGCGTCCGTAATTCTTCGCACCGCCCTCGACACCTCTTGCCGCGTTGACCGGCAGCCGGGTGTGGTTGACGCCTAGGCGGTAGCGGTGAGCGTCGCCGTAGGCGAAGAGGCGCGCCTGGAGCATGCGATCGGGTGAAGGTCCAATGCCGGGCACGAAGCTCGACGGGTCGAAGGCCGCCTGCTCGTCGGCGAAATAATTGTCCGGGACACGGTCGAGAACGAGCTTGCCGATGGGAATGAGCGGGTAGTCGCGGTAGGGCCAGACCTTGGTCAGGTCGAAGGGGTTGAAGCGGTAGTCAAGCGCCTCCCTCTCCGGCATCACCTGTACCTTGAGCGTCCACGACGGGCGCTCGCCGCGCGCGATGGCGTCGTAGAGATCCTTGTGCAGGTACGCCGGGTCCTTGCC
Source organism: Myxococcota bacterium (assembly GCA_035315025.1). Lineage (GTDB taxonomy): Bacteria > Myxococcota_A > UBA9160 > UBA9160 > UBA9160 > UBA9160. The sequence continues at coordinate 6,747 of DATFYN010000355.1, read as the reverse complement.
GCCAAGCCGTTCCGCCTCCTCGGTCGTGAGGCAGGATGCCCTGGTCAGTTTTGAAGTGGAACTTCACCCAGAAGCGCTCGCCCTTGTCGTTCATCCACTGAAAGGTGTGTGAACCGAAGCCGTCCGTCTGGCGGTACGACGCCGGGATGCCACGATCGCCGAAGAGCCAGGTGAACTGGTGCGTCGCCTCGGGCGAGTGGGAGAAGAAGTCCCAGATGTTGTCGGGCTCCTGGCGGTTAGTGAACGGGTCGTACTTCTGCGAATGGATGAAATCGGGGAACTTGATGCCGTCTCGCAGAAAGAAGACAGGCGTATTGTTGCCGACGAGGTCCCAGTTTCCGTCCTCGGTGTAAACCTTTAGCGCGAAGCCGCGCGGGTCACGCGCAGTGTCCGCGGCGCCCTTGGAGCCGGCTACGGTGGAGAAGCGCAGGAAGGCGGGCGTCCGTTCGCCCACCTTCGAGAAGACCTTCATCCGGGTCCAGCGCGGGACTTCGGCGCTGGTTGTCTCGAGGCAGCCGTACGCGCCCGTGCCCACCGCGTGGACCACCCGCTCGGGGATTCTTTCGCGGTTAAAGCGGGCAAGCTTTTCAAGCAGGTGGTGGTCCTCGAGCAGCGTCGGTCCACTAGGGCCGAGAGTCCGGGAGTGCTGGTTGTCAGGAACCGGGACTCCGGCCTCGGTTGTCAGGGTGGGTCGCTTCGCCATCGTCGTTCTCCTCGCGCGGGGCGGAATGCCCGTTTCCACAGAGCAAGATGCGCCAGCGCATCTGATAGTTCCAAGACAATCTTTGAATATCAGTGATAGGATATCCCTATCATATGAACGCACATCCCTTCTCTCTGCGGCAGCTCCAGTACGCAGCGGCGGTCGCCGAGACTGGCGGTTTCCGCCGCGCAGCCGAGCGCTGCCACGTATCCCAGCCATCGCTCAGCGCCCAGCTTGCCCAGCTTGAGTCGGTGCTCGGCGTGCGGCTCTTCGAGCGCAACCGCCGCCGGGTGCTCCTCACACCCGCGGGCGAGGAGATCGTCGCGCGTGCTCGCCAGGTGCTCACCGGGGCCGATGACGTGGCCCTCACAGCGCGCCGGCTCGGCGATCCCCTTACCGGGACGCTGCGCCTCGGTGTCATCCCTACGGTCTCTCCGTACCTTTTGCCAGAGATCGTGCCGGCGCTAAAGGCGAAGTATCCGCGCCTGACCTTGCTGTGGACCGAGGAGAAGACGGTCTTGCTTCTTCGCAATCTCACCCAGGGGCGGCTCGACGCGGTCGTGCTCGCGCTCGTCTCCGGGATGGACGAGCTCGATCGCGAGGTCATCGCCGAGGACTCCTTCGTCCTCGCCGGTCCTCCCGGCCACGCGCTGCTCCGCGCGAGGGGCCCCGTGCGGCCCGGGGCGCTCGAGGGAGAGAGCGTCCTTTTGCTCGAGGATGGCCACTGCCTCCGCGACCAAGCCCTCGCAATCTGCGCCATGGCGAAGGCACAGGAGACCGCCTTCCGCGCAACCAGCCTTTCCACGCTGGCGCAGATGGCCGCGGGCGGCGCGGGCATCACGCTATTGCCTGAGCTCTCGCTCGACATTGAGAAGCGACGCGCCAAACTCGCCGTCCGCCGCTTCGCGCGACCCGCGCCGAGCCGCACGCTTGTCTTCGCGTGGCGCAAGCAGTCGCCGCTCGGGTCGGGGCTGCGCGAGCTCGCTCGTGCGCTCCGTGCCGCCTACCGCCAGCGACGGGAGTAGCCGATGTCGGCGAATTCGCGTCCCTCTGTCAACGATGGGTGGCATTCTCAGGGCGCACGCGGCCTCCCAAGTCTTTGGCCGAGCCGCACGACCTGAACCATCGTTCAGTCCGTGCCCACTTTTTTTCGGGGAGACCACCCGCGCCTCACCGGGGGGCTAGACTCTCGGACATGCCGTTGCTTCCTAAGATTGTCAATCGGCCACCTGTTCGACGGCCGAGCCAGGCGTTAGGCGTATCTCAGTCATGCGGAGGTCCTCATGGTCGGGGCGCGTTCTTCCGGGCAATCTCGAGAATCTGAGGCTTGGCCGGCCCTTCCCTTTGACGAATGGAAGGACACCTATGCGACGCTGCACCGGTGGTCCCAAATCGTTGGAAAGGTGCGGCTCGCCCGGATGCCCTGGATCAACCACTCCTGGCATGTCACGCTCTATGTCACCGCCCGCGGGCTCACGACCTCACCGATCCCGTACGGCACGAAGTCTTTTCAGATCGAGTTCGACTTCATCGACCACCAGTTGCCCATCCGCACAAGCGACGGCGAAGTCAGGTCGGTCGCGCTGCGCCCGCGCTCGGTCGCGGACTTCTACCGCGATCTGATGGCGCGGCTCCGCGAGCTCGGTGTCGAGGTCGCCATCTACCCCCGACCGAACGAACTCGAGGACGCGACCCCGTTCGGCGAGGACGAGACCCACGCCTCCTACGACGGCGATGCAGCCCAGCGATGCTGGCGAGTGCTCGTTCAGGCCGAACGGGTGTTCACGGCGTTCCGCGCTCGCTTCCTGGGGAAGTGCAGCCCGGTGCACGTCTTCTGGGGGGCGTTCGACCTGGCGGTGACGCGGTTCTCCGGCCGGCCGGCGCCGCGGCACCCCGGTGGAGTACCGCATCTTCCCGATTGGGTTGCGCGCGAGGCCTACTCTCACGAAGTGAGCAGCGCGGGATTCTGGCCCGGAGGCGGCGCGATCTCGTACCCGGCGTTCTACTCCTACGCCTATCCCGAACCGGATGGTTTCCGGGAGGCGGCCGTGCGGCCGTCTGGCGCCGCCTACAGCTCTGAGCTTCGCGAGTTCCTTCTGCCTTACGATCACGTGCGGACCGCCGATTCGCCCGATGAAGTGCTGCTCGAATTCTTGGAGAGTACGTATCGGGCGGCGGCCGACCTGGGCAGGTGGGACCGGTCTGCGCTGGAGCGGGCAGCCGATCCGCGAAGCGCGTGACCCGGCCGAGGAGCACGGCCTGGACGAGCCTGAGTCGGGCGGATCGCGCACTCGCAAGGCCGCGCAGATCGTCCTTCCACCCCTCAAGCTGTGCTCGGTGCAGTTCCGTCAGGGCGGCTCGGATGACCTCGCCAATGTGTCAACCGTCGCCGCTGCGATCGAGTTCAATCCGTCCTTCCGACTTTGCAACCGATCTGCTCCGCTCCGGAACACACGATAGTCGACGTTCGTGGGCGGCCCTTCGCAGTCAAGTACCGTTCCCGCTGGTACGACGAACTTTCGGCCATGCAGGACTTCTCTGTCGACACCGGCGCAGTTGATGCCGCTTCCGTGCTCGAGATCGAGCTCAACGCGTGCGACTGAATCAGAGTCGTTGTAGAAGAGGAGATGCTGATCGCTGGCCAGCATGAGGCGGCTGGGCCGAAGGCCTGTGCTGTCGATCGATACGGATGGGGTTCGTTCCGGCGGAGGGAGCGCGGAGTCCGGGTGGGCGGGACCCGAAAGCGCAAGCACGCCGGCGCCAACCAGGACCGCAAAACGATTGCGGCGATGCGGGTGTGAGTTCGACATCGAATGCCTCCTCAAGGAGGCGCTTTCCCACACAGGCAGGCTAGGCTTTGTATGCCGGTCTGGGGATTGCGAAAGAACACAGAGCGCCTGTGCGATAACGTACGGAGGATCGATGGACCGGATGGCCGATTGGGACGATTTGCGCTTCTTCCTGGCAATAGCGCGGGACGCACGTGAGGGTCGCTTGCCCCTCGTCAGGGTCGGCTTGCGTAGGCCAATCCGGCGAGCTCGCGGCCCGGCCGTCGGTGCCGTGTGACGGCGAGAGGTCAACGCCGTGGGGTTCAGGTTCGCGCATGTGAGCGCCTTGATGGCGGTCGAGCCGGTCTATGGGCTCCGCATCCCGCCCTCCATGTCCTCCACGGCCTCCAACCATCTTCAACACGTGAGCCTCCGTGCTAGGGCCTGCTTTTTTTTGCGCCTCTCAGCCTGTTTCGGGGCCAGAAGGTAGGCATCACCAGCGCACGACGGCTGCTGCTCAGCTAGGTCAACATTCCACAAGGCATCGCTGACGCCGCTGGCCGGCCTAAGAAGGGAACCCGACCATGAATCGACACAAGACCATCCTCGCTAGTCTTGGTCTCACGCTGGCCGGGGTCTTCGGGCTCACGGTAGGGGCACAAGAAGTCCTGCCCCGGCCTGAACCGCCCTTCAAGGGGCACATCGGTCGAACCGTGAAAGACTCCACGCTGGACTTCCCACAGGAAGTCACGGCACCCAAAAGCGCGCCGAATATTCTGCTCATCTTGACCGACGACGTGGGCTTCGGCGCTTCTTCGACCTTCGGCGGGCCGATTCCGACGCCCACCCTGGAGCGACTCGCGAAGAACGGTCTTCGCTACACGAGGTTCCACACCACGGCGCTCTGCTCGCCCACCCGCGCGGCGCTGCTCTCCGGGCGCAACCATCATTCGGCCGCGACCGGCGTCATCATGGAGCTCGCCACAGGTTTCCCGGGTTACAACTCGCTCATGCCGAAGAGCGCCGGGACGTTCGCGGAGGTGCTCAAGGAGAACGGCTACAACACGGCGTGGTATGGCAAGAACCACAACGTGCCCGACTGGCATAGCAGTCAGGCTGGGCCGTTTGACCTATGGCCGACTGGGCTCGGCTTTGAATACTTCTACGGCTTCCTCGGGGGCGATACCAGTCAGTGGGCGCCTGCCCTCTTCGAGAACATCAAGCCCATTGAGCCGCCGCACGACCAGCGAGACTATTTCTTCGACAAGGATATGGCCGACCACGCAATCGCCCGCATTCAACTCCTGCATGCGGTTGCTCCCGAGAAACCTTGGCTGACCTACTATGCTCCGGGTACCGCCCATGCTCCCCATCATGCGCCGAAGGAGTGGATCGCCAAGTTTAAGGGCAAGTTCGACATGGGCTGGGACAAGATGCGCGAAGAGACGCTCGCCCGTCAGAAGGCCCTGGGCATCGTTCCGGCGGATACCCAGCTCACGTCCCGGCCCAAAGAAATCCAGGCTTGGGATTCCCTCGATGCCGACCACAAGAAAGTCTATGCCCACATGATGGAGGTATACGCCGCGGCACTTTCCTATTGCGATACCCAGATGGGTCGCATTCTCGATGCGATTGATGCAATGGGCCAGACCGATAATACCCTGGTCATCTACATCCAGGGGGACAACGGCGCTAGCGCCGAGGGCACGCCCCAGGGTTTGCTGAACGAGATGTCCATCTTCAATGGCATCCCCGAGGACTTCAAGCAGGTGATGGCGCACATGGAGGACCTTGGCGGACCGATGACGTTCAACCACTATCCGGTCGGTTGGGCGCACGCCATGGACACACCCTTCCAGTGGACCAAGCAGGTCGCTTCGCACTTCGGCGGCACGCGCAATGACCTCGTCATCTCCTGGCCCGCACGGATCAAGGACAAGGGGGGGATCCGAACGCAGTTCAGCAGCGTGATCGATATCTATCCGACAATCCTCGAAGCCGTGGGAGTGCAGACACCGTCGATCCTCGACGGTGTGCCGCAGAAGCCCGTCGAGGGCACGAGCATGGTTTACACCTTCGACGACCCGAAAGCGAAGTCCACGCACCGAACACAGTATTTTGAAATGTTCGCGAACCGCGCCATCTACAATGACGGCTGGGTCGCCGCCACCACGCCGCCCGTACTGCCTTGGGTTATGGCCAGTAATGCGCCGCCCGTAGAGGACTACAAATGGGAACTCTACAACGTGGACAAGGACTTCAGTGAAGCCAACGACCTCTCGGCAAAGGAACCCGAGAAGCTCCGCGAGCTGCAAACCCTGTTCTGGTCGGAAGCGGAAAAGTACAATGTGTTGCCCCTCGACAACAGCAAGACGGAACGCTTCGACGTGAGCCTCCGTCCAAGCCTCACGCGAGGCCGCACCGAGTTCACCTATTATCCCGGCATGGTCCGCCTCCCCGAGGGCAGCGCACCGGACTTTAAGAACAAGTCCTATCGCATTACGGCCGATGTAGAGATCCCTGCAGGTGGTGCAGAGGGTGTGCTGATGACGCAGGGAGGCCGGTTCAATGGCGTTGGGCTCTATCTCCTCAAGGGCAAACCCGTCTTTTACTACAATCTCGTGGGTGTCGATCGTACTTCCATCGCCGGCAAGGATCCGCTCTCGCCCGGCAAACACACTGTTGTCGTGGACTTCAAGTATGACGGCGGTGGTATCGGCAAAGGCGGCGTCGCCACGTTGACGGTGGACGGTAAGAAGGTGGCGGACGGCAAGATCGCGCGATCCATCCCATTCCGCGTCTCGGCGGACGAGACCTTCGATGTCGGTGAGGATACTGGCACGCCGGTTAGCGAGGATTACAAGGTGCCGTTCAGGTTCACCGGCACGCTCAACAAGGTCGTGATCAAGCTCGGCGAAGCTGCGCTCAGCTCCGAAGAGCAGAAGGAGCTAGACAAACAAGAAGGTGCGAACGAACTGATTGATTGAGCGCGCCTCTGGCTCCTGGTCGATGGTGCACCAAGGAGCAACGCGCAACGGAAAGGGCGATCCGACGTATCGCGCAAGGAAGGTGCGATCAGAACCAGGAGCGCCATTCCGCGGACGGTGAGAATACCGTGCGGGTGCCGCTCCTTACAGTAAGTGCCGGCGCAACAACAAGTGCGCACGTTCTATGCGCGGGGCGCGACGGTGTAGTTCCAGGCGGGCAGGCTGTTGTGCCGCCGTAGGTGGATGGCTTCGACGTCCGCGGCCTCGGGCTCGAGGCCGGTCTCGTAGG
>DATFYN010000354.1:0-6679 GCA_035315025.1 Myxococcota bacterium | reverse complement strand
TTTTGTGATCTCCAGCTCGGAGCGCATAGAGCGGGAGAACGACCCCGATTGTTCGTCGGGGCCACGCCTATTCTTCGCGGGGTGCCCTCAAGGCAACATCGCGCGCGTCCGTCGCGACGTTGAGGACCAGATTGCTCTCAGCCTACTTGCCATTGCCGTAGAGGAGCCCCCTTGGCGCGATCCTGATGTCCTGCCTCAAAGTCTGGGGAAAGTCATCGATCTGTTATCGCTGGACCAACAGGTCGTGACCATCGCTCCGGGCGTCATTTACAGACTGCCGAACGGTCTGAGGTATGAGCACCCCATCAAGATCGTGAGGGGCGATTCGGCGGAGGGCGAGCAGATGCTGGCTCGCTTCGCTGACCGGGGATTGCCGCAGTCCATGCTTGACGCAGGCTTTAAGGGCGTCGGCGACTTCTGGGAGCCATGGTGCGTCGCGCTCGGAGGCGACGAGATTGCGTCCATCGGGTTCGCGGCTCGCATCGGCGATCTAGGCGCAGAGATCGGGGTCTATACGTTTCCAAAGTTCCGCGCTCAAGGATTTGCGGCTGCGGTGACGGCCAGTTGGTCCTCGCTGCCGTGCCTGAAGAGCCGCACGCTCTTCTACAGCACGCAAAGGTCCAACTCATCATCCCAGCGCGTCGCCGCTCGGCTTGGTCTGCGTCGGATTGGCGCGAGTGTCCGCATCTGCTGATGCCCAACCAGCAGGTTTCTATTTGCGGCAAATTTCAACCTGCCCCAATACTTAGCGCTGAGTCGTCCTGGCGCGCCCCACAAAATGCTTTAGGTCCGCGGCAACAGCGAAGCTCGCAATAGAACTCACACCCTCCTGCGAATGTCATGTCGCACGACCGCAGTGCACTGTGGCACGGTTCTCGTCGCAGATAAGCTGCGCCCGTGCCGCTCAGAAGCGCAGGGCGGAGATCAGTTACCCTTGAAACGGAACAATATGCGCCGTCCCGTCGTCGTCGTCGCGCTCCTGCTGGCCGCCGGATGCCTCTCCGCAGCGCACTCGCGCAACATTCTGCTCGGCATTGTCACGGACTGCCTCAATCCGGGTGAGCTCTGGTATTGCTCTCGATGCGCCTCGCCCCAAGCCGGCTACTGCGGCGATGCGAGCTCTTGCGAGCGCACCACAGAGGTCTGGTCCCAGAGCAAGGAATACGTCGCCATCCGCGATATCAAGATGTGCAGCTGTCCTGAAGGGTTCGTCCACGGCCTCGCCATGCCCCGCTTCCCGGTGACGGGCGTGGAGGATGTGCGGCGCCCCGATGGACTCTGGTCGTTCGCGTGGAACGCGGCGCAAAGCCGGATCGCCGACCCATCCGAGATCGCGCTCGTGGTAAATCCACCCGGCAAGCGTACCCAGGATCAGCTCCACGTCCATCTGGTGCGGCTCACAGCGGATGCCCGCACACGGGTGACCGCGCTCGAGCCGGTGCGCGTCGAGCGTCTTGAGGACACGTGGATGGCGGCTGCGGCAAATGCATGGCGACGCCGGATCGCCTCCTACGGCGTAATCGTGATCCGCTCCGCGGATGGCGGTTGGCTCGTCGCCGCGGACAGCGCGAGCCCGGAGGCGGACTTCACAATCGCGCGTTGCGGACTATGAGGCCCGCATACGTGGCGTATTCGCTCTTGGCCCTGGATGGTGCGAGCAGGTGCGGGTTGGACAGGAAGGCGCGTGCGCAGGTCACCGGCGCGGAGGTTTAGGGTGCCCCACGTGCGACACGCACAACGCCTGAGAGCGAAGCGCTTAGCCGCACGCGGGCCACGCTCGCGCGGCGCTCAGCGCGTGACCAGCGATGCGCTTCGCGCTTGGCGCGCCACTGTGGCGATCTCGCCCATGGTCGCGGTGTTGGCTGCGCTGAGCGCCTTGCGCAGTACGTGGTCTTGCGCGGGTCTGAGCGGCGCAGTCGCCAGCGCTTCGTTCTCCGCGCCCTCCTCCGCCGACCGGATGGGGTTACGGTCTGCAGCGGGAAGGAGGCGTGCCGAGTTCAGAATGAAGGTCATTTCGGACGTCACGTGGATGAAGGCGGCAGAAAGAGGATTCAGAAGACCGACCGCAGCCAGGGCGATGCCCATCGTGTCGACCGAGACGGTCCCGATGCGCCGTGTGCGCCGCGCAACCGCGCCCGCCCCCCCCACCGACTCCGCGGCTCGCCGAGCTCAACCTGGGTGGCGAGCGCTGTGCCTAGGGCCGCACAATGCCGATGCCGCGATTCCCCTAGGCCTTTCGTACGAATTCTACGCCCGCTCCGTGCCATTGGCGTATGCTGCTGCAGGCTCCGCGTCCGATCACCTTCGCGGAGGCCCGACGCCGTCGAGCCAGCGTAGCCTCTCCACGCAGATGAGATCGGCCCATGAAACGGCGCCGGGAATGGTGAGCCTCCGAAGGAGGTGCTCGCCGCGGATTCAAAACGGAGAATGCGTGATGACCCCCGACATGTTCATCAAGCCGCTTGTGGTCGCATTTCTTGTGTTTGTGGTCTCTCTGGCGGTCAGGAATAGCAGCAGCCGTCGGGCGAAAGGCCGTCCGATGAAATAGGTGACACGGGCAAGGGGCGTGTTGAGCCCGCGACATGGCCAACCGCTCCGCCTCGCGCCTCTTCGCTGCCGGCCTCCAGCGCGAGCTGAAGTCCGTCTCTCGATACTTGATCTGGGTCGCGGCCTGGCAGAGCTGACATGGAGTGGCGGACCTGTCCTCGATTTCTGCGAAACTGTTCGCTACCCCGCGCGGCTCCGCTAGTAGAACCTCCGCTTCTGGCGTCGCGGATAAGCTCGTCCTGGCGCGCCGCGACTAAGCGCTAAGCGCTTGGCTGCACGCGGGCCACGCTCGCGCAGTGCTCAGCGCTTGGACAGCGATGCGCTTCGCGCTTGGCGAGAAGTTCTTGCTGGTCTTCGAGCGGGGGGTTGTGGCAGGGTAGTCGGAAGCAGGGGAGATAGTACGACAAGCGCACGCGTAGGAGAAGGTTTCGATGGTGCAGCGACGAACCCAGGATCCGACGCTCAGGCCCTCAACTGCCGCCGATCCCTCCGCCGTCCACGTCGCCTTCGAGTACTTGGCATGCGCCACGCTCTGGCTACTCGTGGGGACCGCGGCTGGACTGATTGATGCCTTGAAGCTCAATTGGCCCGATTTCCTGGTTGTGCCGTGGCTCTCCTTCGGGCGCATCCGGCCTATCCATACCAACACAGTCTTCTGGGGCTGGAGCTCGATGGCGCTGGTCGGGCTCGCGCTCTACGTCGTCGCGCGCACCTCGCGCGTTCCGCTCTGGAGCCCGACGCTCTCGCGCTTCTCGCTCGTGTTGTGGAACGCAGCCGTGATCGCTGGGGTTCTCACACTCGGCGCAGGCGTGACGCGGGGACCTCAGGAGTATCGCGAGTGGGTCTGGCCTGTGGCGTTGACCTTCGGCTCGGGCCTCGTCCTCAACGGAGTGAACGCATACATGACCGTCGCCACGCGCAACATACCGGAGGTCTACATCTCGAACTGGTACATCCTTGGCGCGTTCTGCTTTCTCACGATCCTCTTCACCACGGGCTATCTCCCGTTCTACCAGCACGGTCTCGGCAACGTCGTGATCCAGGGCTACTACATGCACACCGCGGTCGGCATGTGGTTCAGCATGCTGTCCCTCGGCATCGCGTACTACGCGATTCCGCGGGTGCTGGGCCGTCCCATCTACTCCTACGCCCTGGGTGTCCTGGGATTCTGGACGAACATCCTTTTCTATACGCTGATCGGCGCTCACCACTTCATCTTCAGCCCCGTCCCCTGGTGGCTGCAGACGACAGCGATCCTCTTCAGCGTGGGGATGATGGTCCCGGTCTGGGCGGGAGGTTGCAACCTTCTCCTCACCTTCCGAGGTGCCTCCGGAGTGCTGCGGCGGAGCTACGCAGCGCCCTTCCTCGTGGCAGGGATTGTGGCCTACGTCCTCGTCTCGACGCAGGGCACGCTCGAGGCGTTTCGAACGTCGAATATCTACTGGCACTTCACGAACTTCACGGTCGGGCACTCCCACTTCGCGATGTATGGCTTCGTGGCCTTCGTGATCTGGGGCGCGGCGTACGGACTCGTGCCTCGGCTCACGGGTGCGGAGCCGAATCCAATCCTCGTGGGCATCCACTTCTGGCTCGCGCTGGTCGGGTACGGGATCTACGTAGTGTCGATCTCGATCGCCGGCATCCTCCAGGGCTTCTCATGGGTGGCGGGTGAGGCCTTCATTAAGTCAGTGGAGGCGGCCGAGCCGATGTGGCTGTGGCGCACCGTGGGCGGCGTGCTGATGGTCGCAAGTCATCTCGTGTTCATCGTCAACCTCTGGGCAATGAGGCCGCGAAGCAGCCTTGTGGCACTACCAGCAGCGCCTGCGGCGGAAGCGTCGACGTGAGCTTTCATACCAGCCACCGCGCGATCGTCGCGTTCGCGTTCTTCGGCTACCTCGCACTCACCGTGCTGATCGCGATCCTACCGGCTGTGAGCGTTCAGAACACGCCTGGCATTCCGGGGGCCACGCCACGCAGTGAGCTCGCCGAGCAGGGCCGCGCGATCTATCTGAGGGAGGGTTGCGGCTACTGCCACACGCAATTTGTCCGCGACCTCCCGCTTGATCGACCCTACGGCCGAGCGACGGTCGCGGAGGACTATGCGAACGAGGACCCGCCGCTCCCTGGCACGGAGCGTACCGGGCCCGACCTCTCTAATGTCGCGGCGCGGCAGCCAAGCGACGTATGGCACCTGCTGCACCTCTACAACCCGTGCAGCGTCGTGCCGCAGTCCGTCATGCCCGGGTTCCCGTGGTTTTTTGAGGAGAAGGCAGCGGCCGCGGAGGGCGACGTCACAGTGCCCGTGCCGCCGCGCTTCCTGTCGGGCCAGGGCCGGGTCGTCGTGGCGGGGCAGGAGGCACGTGCCCTCGTGGCGTACCTGCTCTCCCTGCGCCAGCCAGCGTTACAGCCGTGAGGACGCTGTCCGATCTCGTGGCTTCGGCTTGGTGCTTGGGCCAGCCCGTTCCGCCGACGCACTCCGTCGTGGAGTGGCTGCTCGTCGGGCTGGCGGCCTACACGGTGGTTTACGCCTTCTACAAGGCTGTGCGTCATACCCTGCATCCCGGCGAGACCTCTCGCGACCACGTGAAGTGGCGCATCCTCGACGATGAAAAGGATTCCCGATGAGGATTGACGTCTTCGTCGACGACGAGCGCGAGCCCCGCGCCTCCTTCGAGCCGCCGGGTCAGCTCGAGCTCGACACGAGCCATCTCCCGGACGGTCCGCATGTGCTGCGCGTGCGCACGTCCGGCGGCGAAGGGCCGGCGGGCCTTGAGGAGATTCCATTTACCGTGCGCAACGGCCCTGGCATCGCCGTCGTCGGACTCCGCGAGGGTGAGGTCGTCCAAGGGCGTGTCCCGATCCTGGTGAACGCCTACGAGAGCCGCACCGGCGACATATTCGAGCCGGGACGCGTGGAGACGCCGGCTCCCATCCCGACTTGGACCTGGGTGCTGGCGCTCGCCGTGGCCACCTGGGCGATGTGGTACGCGGCGTCCGAGTACCGTGGCCACGCTGAGCTGCTCGCGGCGGCCGCGCCGGGGGCTGCTGCTCCCGCCTCGGTCACCGCGTCCATCGCCGCTCCGAATGTGTCGCAACCGTCAGGCGCTGCAGCCGCCGAACCCACGTGGAAAGCCCGTGGCGCGCAGGTCTTCGGGAACTACTGCTCACCGTGCCACCAGCTCACGGGCCAGGGTCTTCCCGGCGTATTCCCGCCGCTCGCGGGCAGTGTCACCGTGCAGTCGACCGATCCGTCCGAGCACGTCCACACCGTCTTGCACGGACTCCACGGCAAGACGATCAGCGGCGTGGCGTACGCCGCTGCGATGCCGGCGTTCGGCCCGCAGCTCACAGACGAAGATGTGGCGGCGGTGATCAACCATGAGCGCTCGAGCTGGGGGAACCATGCGCCGTTTGTAAGGCCCGAGGACGTCACGGCCCGCCGCTAATCGAATGATGTGCGTGCTCGGCGTCGCTTTGGTCGGCCGCTGTCACGCAGCCATGCGCCCACGTGGTGAGAGCCACCGTTGGAGCCGGCCCGACCTGCAACCCATGAGGCTGGGAGTCCTCTCGGAGGAACAGAGCGGTGCGGTGACCGAAGCGCTGGAGTTTCTGGCCTTCTCAGCGAGTCGCAGAATCAGGACGTCGCCCTGCAAGTTCTTGAGGACTACTGGATTCCGGGCGCGCTCTATCGGAAGACCTGAGCGCTTGGCTCCTGCGGGAGCTGGCCGGCGAGGCGCTTCGCGCTGAGCGCCTAAAACCGCGCACACAACTCTCGCCGACTCCCCGGACCTAAGCGATTGAAGATCTCCAAGTCCGACTCAACGAAGGGTCGCAGTCGGACTGAGAGAGGATCCGCCCCGGAATCCATCTTGGCGTCGGTCATCTACCGTTCCGCTCCCACGGCGCATCGCCCGTGCGGCTTAACGGATGGACGCTCAGCTACGGCCGCCCGTGTACCACCGAGTGTCGACCGGCGGCCGCCGCCGCGTCACTGATCCGACGGGCGATCGCCCGCGCTCCAGGGAGGGCCAGCTTTTAGCCTGGATTATTCACGAGGGTTGAAAGTACGAAGGCCCCAGATGCGCTAGAAATGGGTTGCGACACCAGTTTCACACACATCGAGAGGCCTTCG
>DATFYN010000353.1:0-8781 GCA_035315025.1 Myxococcota bacterium | reverse complement strand
GGTCGCTGACCCTGAAGAGCGGCGGCGACATCGACGCGTCTACGGGCACGAGCGGCCATGCTGGCACGGTGAACGTGAACGCGAAGGAAGTGACCGTGGATGGGACAGGGACGAGCTCCTTCACCGGAATCTCCAGCGAGGCGACGGGCGGAACGGGCGACGCGGGGACAGTGGCGGTCCAGGCCGGGTCGCTGACCGTGAAGAGCGGCGGCGAGATCTCTGTGCTCACAGTCACGAGCGGCCATGCTGGCACGGTGAGCGTGAACGCGAACGAACTAACCGTGGATGGTACCGGTAGCAGCAGCACCGATGTCTCCGGAATAATCAGCGTGGCGCAGGGCGGAACGGGCGACGCGGGGACGGTGTCGGTCCAGGCCGGGTCGCTGACCGTGAAGAACGGCGGCGAGATCGACACGTCCACGTTCACGAGCGGCCATGCCGGCACGGTGAACGTGAACGCGAACGAACTGACCGTGGATGGGACAGGTGGCATCACCCTAATCGACAGCGAGGCGGTCGCCGGAACGGGCGATGCGGGGACTGTGTCGGTCCAGGCCGGGTCGCTGACGGTGAAGAGCGGCGGCGTGATCGGCGCCACGACTAACACCAGCGGTCACGCAGGCCGGGTGACGGTCGACGCGACGGGGCTCGTCCATCTCGCCGGAGGGAGGGTCGACGCCGACAACCTTGGTGACCCCCGCGAATACGGCGGTCAGGTCACTGTTCGCGCGGACACGCTTGCGATGGACAGCGGGGGCCAGATCAACGCCTCGAGCCTCGGTGGCGGGGGCCCGATCACGGTCGACGCCTCTCATGCCGTCGAGATCTCGAACACGGGAGGGGGTCCGTTTGACCTGAGCTCTCTTATCTCCGGCTTGGCCAGCGTCAACTTCACGGGCGTCTTCTCTGTAGCGAGCGGGAGCTCGCTCCACGAGTCCGGCGGCCCCATCACAATCCGTGCGCCGACGATCTCAATCCAGGACGGGGGCGTCGTTGCAAGCGCAAGCCTCGGGGCGGCAGCTTCCGGAGATATTCTCCTCGACGGAACACGGGTCACCGTCTTGAGCGGTGGCTTGGTCGACAGCAGCACGGCCCGCAGCGGGCCGGCCGGCTTGACGACGATCCACGCTACGGACTCCATCGACATCGCTGGTCAAGGTTCGGATGGGACCCCGAGTCGAATCAGGGCGGTCACGCTAGGTCCCGGCCATGCGGGCGACATCGTGCTCAACGCTCCTCAAATCACCGTCGACGGCGGTGCTGTCGCTACATCCAGCCTCGACCTGCTTGGTCTCGGCGCAGCCCCTGCTGGACGGATCTCGATCTCAGCCGAAGATCTCACGGTCAGTCGTGGTGGCCGGATTGATGCCAGCAGCTTCAGCGACGAGCCAGGTGGAAGTATCGCGATTAGCGCTCAAGGGAGCATTACGGTCGAGGATCCGGGAAGTGTGATCATCACAAAAGCGGCCTCATCAGGCGAGGGGGGCTCGCTGGAAGTCAGCGCCCAGAATGTCCGCATCGAGGGCGGAGGCTCAATCACCGCGGAGAGCACTCCGGGATTCGGCGGAGAGCGAGCGATCTTCCAAGACCTTGTCCAAGGCCACTTCGTGCCGGCCATCGACGATCCAACACAAGTTGCGACCGGCAATGCCGGTAGCGTGATGGTGCACGCGGGCGATTCGCTCGTCCTTGAAGGCGGCATGATCACGACCGCAGCCAAGAGTGCCTCGGGCGGCAACATCGATCTGCAGGTGGGTCGCCTTGTCTACCTTCGGAGCGGCGACATCACCGCGAGTGTGACGGGTGGCTCTGGCGGGAACATCAGCATTGATCCGACATTCCTGATTCTCACGGACGGCAGCAAGGTAATCGCGAATGCAGTGCAGGGAAGAGGCGGGAACATCGACATCCGCATCACCGATGGAGCCTTATTCGAGTCGCCGGACAGCGAGATCGACGCCTCCGCAGGGCGTGCGGGCATCAACGGCACTGTGGTCATCAACTCCCCCGAAGTGAACATTGCCGGTACAGTGAGCGCCCTGCCGGCGTCCTTCCTCGATGCGGCGTCGCTCCTGCGCCAGCGCTGCGCTCAGCGGTCCGAAAAGACCGCGGGAAGCTTTGTTTTCACGGGATCCTCGGGGGTAGGCGCGTCGCCGGATGCCCCGCTGGCGGCCGCCGAAGCCGACGTACAAGGGCCTGCCTCAAAAGAAGATAGCGGCGCAGGCCTCGTAATCGGAACGGACAAGGACGGCCGTACCGTGGGCCTTGTGGTGCCATGCGAGTCCAGATCCTGAAACTCACAGCCGGCGCGTTGATCGCGCTCTTCTCGTGCTTCGAATCTTCGCGTGCCTCGGCGGAGGAAAGCAACGACAACAGCTCCCGCATCGAGGCCCTCTCCGCCCAGGCCGCACGCGATGAAGCCCGTGGTGACTTCCGCGCCGCCGCGGTGGCGCTCTCCCAAGCCCAGAGCTTGGCGGAGGCCAGCGGCGACAAGGCGCGTCTCACCGCCATCGTGGGTGCTCTTGGAAACGCCCGCATCGCCACCGGGCCGCCCGGGCAGGCGCAAAAGGAGCTCGAGGAGGCGATCGACCTGGCGCACGAGAGCACCACACCGGGGGTGGCGGCTGCTGCCCTCAACAACCTGGGCAACCTCTTGGTCTTCGAGGACGACAACAAGCACGCGCTCGAGCGCTACACGGAGGCCGCGCGCGAAGCGGCGGCGGCAGGCGATGCGCTTCTCGTGGTGCAGGCGAAGGCCAATGCAGCGCGCGCAGCCCTACAGCTCGGACAATATGCCCGCGCCGAGGAGCTCCTCCGGAAGGCGCTCCTTGATGCCAACGCGCTGCCCGCTTCTCGCAAGAAGGCTTTCCTCCTGGTCCACCTGGGCCGCACCGCCTTCCAGCTGGGGAAGGCCGCCCCCGATCCGTCAAAGACCGGCTTCCTGCAGGCCCACGAGACCTTGAGTGCAGCGGCCTCGCTCGCAGCCGGGCAGGGTGACGAGCGCACGTCCTCCTACGCGCTGGGCTACCTGGGCGAGCTCTACGAGCAGCAGGGCCGGACCAAAGAGGCCCTCGATCTCACGCGGCGCGCCGTCTTCGCCGCGCAGGCGGCCAAGGTCCCCGAGTCACTCTATCTATGGGAGTGGCAGACGGGACGGCTCCTGCGGACCCAAGGGAAGACCGCCGAAGCGATCGACTCCTACGGCCACGCCGTCCGCGAGCTCGAGGGTCTTCGGTATCAACTCGCCTCGAGCTACGGCGGGGCGAGTACCTCGTTCCGGGAATCGGTCGGCCCCGTCTACTTCCAGCTCGTGGATCTCCTGCTGCAAGCCTCGAAGGATGGCTCCCACCCCGAGAAGGCACAGGAGCTTCTGGTGACGGCCCGGGCCACGGTCGAGACGCTGAAGGCGGCCGAGCTTCGTGACTACTTCAAAGACGATTGTGTCGATGCACTCCAGGCCAAGGTCCGGCCGCTCGATGCCGTCGCGAAGACGGAGGCCGTGGTCTATCCGATCATCCTCCCGGATCGGCTCGAGATCCTCGTAACCCTTCCTCCGCCCGCGGGGCTTCAGCGTTTCACGGTTCCGGTGGACGCGAAGACCCTCGTGGCTGAGGTGCGAGCCTTCCGCGAGCTACTCGAGAGGCGCACGACCCGTCAGTTCGCCCCTTACAGCCGGAAGCTTTACGACTGGCTCATCCGTCCGTATGAAACCAAGCTCACCGACCTTGGTGTCGACACCCTCATCTTCGTCCCGGATGGCGCCCTGCGCACGATCCCGATGTCGGCGCTCCACGATGGCCAGCAATTCCTGATCGAGCGCTTCGCCGTGGCCACGACACCGGGCTGGAATCTCACGGACCCCCGGCCCCTCGATCGGCAGAACCTGAAGCTCCTCGCTACGGGCCTCTCGGAGTCGGTCCAAGGATTCCCGGCGCTCGCCTACGTGCTGGGCGAGGTGCAGTCGGTGAAGGACGCGCTGGGCGGGGACGTGCTCCTGAACCAGGACTTTCGGCTCGAGCCCCTCGAGAAGAAGCTCGAGGAGACGCCCTTCACGATCGTCCACATCGCCTCGCACGGGGAGTTCCGGAACAAGGTCGAGGACAGCTTTCTGCTCACATACGACGGCAAGCTCACGATGGACCGACTCGGGCACGATGTCGGGCTCTCGAAGTACCGCGACCAGCCGCTCGAGCTCCTGACGCTCTCCGCCTGTGAGACGGCTGCGGGCGACGACCGCGCCGCCCTCGGCCTCGCGGGCGTGGCGATCAAGGCCGGCGCCCGAAGTGCCCTCGGGACGCTCTGGCAAGTAAACGATGCCGCGGCCGCAAGGCTCGTGATCGACTTCTACACCAACCTCCAGGACCCGGAGACCTCCCGCGCCAAGGCGCTGCAGCGCGCGCAGACTTTGATGCTGGCCGACCCACGCCACGAGCACCCCGGCTACTGGTCGGCCTTCCTCCTGATTTCGAGCTGGCTCTAGCCATGGGTGGCATGTGGCGAAGAGCGATCCTCGGTTTAGAAGCGGCCACCCTGATGGTTGGCCTCGCGTGCGCCGTCTCGGTCGGTCGGGACGCGGCCGCGGCTGAAGGCGGCCTCCAGCTGAACCGTCCGAGCGAGCGCCCGTTGCCGAGCGTGCCTCCGCTGCCGGAGGGACCCCCGCCGGAGATTCAGCTCCCGCCGCCTCCGCCGCCCGCGGCGCCGCCTGGCCAGCTCTCCGCGGGCCCACGCGTGGTCCTGAAGGAGATCCGCATCACGGGCAGCACGGTCTTTACGCCGGAGGAGCTGGCCGAAGTGGCCAAGCCCTATCTCGACCACCAGGTCTCTACCGAAGACCTGCTCTCGCTGCGCGACGCACTCACGCTGCTCTACGTCAACAAGGGCTATGTGAACTCTGGCGCGGTGATTCCCGACCAGCACATCGAGAACGGCGTCATGGAGGTTCAGATCGTCGAAGGCCGGCTCGGCAACGTCGAGATCGAAGGCAACGAGTACTTCCGCACGCGCTATCTGCGCGAGCGGCTCGAGCGCGCGGGATCGACCCCCCTCGATGTGGCCAAGATCGAGGAGCGGCTGCGGCTCCTCCAGGCCGACCCGAGGATCGCGCGCGTCGAGGCCGAGCTCGTTCCCGGGCCCGAGCTCGGGACGGCCGACCTGCGCGTCCGGGTCCACGACCTGCGTCCCTATCACGTGAGTCTCGAGGGCAGCAACCACGAGGCTCCGAGCATCGGCGAATACCGCGGGGATCTGGGACTTTTCGATGAGAATCTTACGGGCAATGGCGACACCCTCTCCTTCGACTTCGGCTACACGCAGGGCCTCTACGACTACGACGCCAACTACCAGCTTCCCTTTACGCCTTGGGATACCCGACTCGTGGCCCATTTCCGGGAGAGCAACAGCACCGTCGTCCAGAGACCCTTCAACCAGATCGACATCACGAGCACAATCACGACCTACGGCGTCGGCTTCTCGCAGCCCCTGTACCAGACCGTGAACACGAGCGTCGACGCTTCGCTCACCTGGGAGCTTCGGAGCAGCAAGACTTATCTCCTTGGGCAACCGTTCTCCTTCTCTCTGGGTTCGCAGGATGGGAGATCCCGTGTGGATCCGATCCGGTTCGGCCTCGAGTGGCTCTACCGCGACGAGCGGCAGGTCTGGGCGGCTCGCTCCACCGCCAGCTTCGGTCTCGATGCGGTAGGGGCGACCCCGAACCACGGGAACGAGCCGGGCGGCCAGTACGTGGCCGAGCTCATGCAGCTCCAGTACGTGCGTCGCTTCCAGTTCCTCGCGACCGAGCTCGTGCTGCGGACCGATGCGCAGGTCGCCTCGCGCGCCCTGCTGCCGATGGAGCAATTCGTGATCGGTGGCTTCTCCACCGTACGCGGCTATCAGGAGAATCAGCTCGTGGCCGACCAGGGCTACGCGAGTTCGATCGAGGTCCGGGTGCCCGTCTTCCATACGCGCGACAGCCGCTTTCTGGTGCAGATCGCACCCTTCTTCGACATCGGGCAGGCGTGGAACATCTCGTTTCCGAGCCCCTCGCCGAACCTCTTGGCGAGCGTCGGCGTCGGACTCCGGGCGAGCTTCCTTCCCTGGGTCACCGCGGAGATCTACTACGGTTACCGGATCGTGCACGTGCCCATCCCGAGCGACCGGAGCCTGCAAGATGACGGAATCACGTTCAGCGTAACGACGTATCCGTTCTGAGACCCGAGGTCGGTTGGCGGGGACGCCTGCTTGCTTGCTGGAAGCAGATGCCCGACGGCACCGAGCGCGACATCGCGAGGGATCGGGTTTCGACTTCAGCGCTCTGTGGTCCGCAATTATCCGATTGGGCGGGTTGATGCCGCTCGGATCGGATATGGCATCATGAATCCGTGATCGCCCTCGTTCAAATTTTCCTGCAGTTGCTCGCCGACGCCGTCGCCTTGGCCTGTCCCTCGCCAAAAGGTACTTCTTGAAAAGACTGGGATTTTGGGTTTGCAGCCGCACGTCCCTCAGTGGGACTGGCCGCCTGTCGGCGGTTCATGCGGCCATGGGAGCGGTGCGTACTCGTCCAAGAGGACCGGCTAATCTCGGACGTAGCGCCCGCCCGCTACTTCGCGGAGACGCCCGGGAGGAAAACCCCTCTCGGGCGTTCTCTTCACTCCCGATCGCAAGGGCCAGCCATCCCTCGGCCCGAAACCCACGCTCGGGGTCGGGTCCGACGCGTGGGCGGTCGGAGCGCGAGCGGCTGAGTGCCCGAAGGCTGTGGAACAGGACGGTCAGGACGAGACGCAAGGCTTTCATGGGACACGATGCTGGCGCGGGAGTTGCGGTCCATTCAAGGGGCGAGGTGAGTCGATTGTCGGGTAGCCTCGGGTTCCGGAATGCCGAGTGATTTCAACGCGTATGCGTATTGGCGAACCACACCCCATGGAGGACGCGAAAATAACTTTGAAGGCCAACGGCCGACGCGAGCCCGCAAGGGACGGGGCGCCTTTGTGGTACGCGGCCCTCGCTGTTCTCGTTTGCTTCTTTGCTGTGCCATTGATTCCGTTCATCTTTCCGTTGCTGCGCTGGCCTCTGGCGGGCCTTTTCTACGTTACCAAGTATATCGCCTTGCTGGGGTGGGGGTTCCTGATTGCCCTGGTGCTCAAGTGCGTGACCGCCATGATCCACAGCACGCGTCACGATGGAGTGACGCACCCACGCAAGGGGCGTGTTGCACGTCGGTGGGTCGGGGTTGCGGGCGTGGCGGGCCTCAGCATCGGGTCCGAAGCGGCGGTCCATTTTGCTGCGACTGATATCCATCAGCATTGGGAGCAACGATTCCCGCCGTGGTGGATTTCTACAAGAACCACGACGTTGCGATGCTGGTGGGGCAGACGATCTCGATCATGATCCTCAAGGCCCGTGACGATCTCAAGGACGAGATTGACAAAGCCGAGCAGGAAAAACTCACCGTGATCGCAGAGGTTGTCCCCGAGCGCTGGCAGGCATTGGTAGACGCGCAGGACACGCGCGTCGTTCCGCTGACCGAGACGGGCCTCTGGACGTTCATCCAAGATCCCAAAACGTCTGCGCTCGATATGGAGGCCTGGCGCTTGCTGCTCGAAGAATGGTGCCCCGCCAACCTCGGCAAGCTTTCGCCGTCAACACTTGACAAGGTCTCCAAGCAGATCTGCGTGACCTTCGCCTCATCTTGGCGCGAGGCTCTCAAGCACGACTACGAGCACGGGGGCAAGGCGTGGGCCGGAATGCAACTGGACATGATGGGCGAGCAACTGCGGCGGTCGGCGTCTGGGGCCGCTGTCACCGACCCCGACATCAAGCGTGCCCTCGCCGCCGTCTCGGCGAACATCCCAGTGCTGAAGGACCTGATAAGCCAGGTTCGTCTGGAACAGACGAGCTACGACGACGACGTCATTCGCCGCTTCGATGCCATCCGCCAGACACTCGATGAGATCGCGGCGCAGGTCGCGGCGATTAAGGCGGACACTGCCCACATCAGGCTCATCACAGACGCGCTCGCGAATAAGCTCCTTAAGCCCAACGAGCCCCCTTCGCCCGAGTTCACGCCCGAGCAAGTCGCGGCGTTGAAAGTCTTGGAGAGCAGCCAGGAACCCCAGGGGGTGGCAGTGGCGGCGGTCGCCCAAGCCGCCGAGACCAAGGTGGCGGGGGACATAGAGAAAGCACGAGCCGCCCTGGCGGCCTGGGCGATCGCGCTCAAGCCTGACTCAGCGCCGTCGCCCGCGAAGGCCCGGGAGTATTACACGCTCAAGGGCGACCTTGCGTACTTCCTCGAGCAGTTCGACGACGCGATCGAGGCGTACCGAAAGGCTTTTGCCATTGCTCCCTACGAGTTCCATGTCCGTAGCGACCTCGCGTCGGCGCTTATACGCGCCCATGGCCCGAACTCGGCCGAACATCAGCGCGAGGCCGCCTGGATCTACCGACAGTCGCTTGAGTTGAATCACCTTTCGCCACGGGACGAGGGTTTGGCGCGGAATAACCTAGCGGCGACCCTCTTGGGCCAGGGCGACCTCAAAGGGGCGCAGGAGCAGATCGAGAAGGCCATCGCTATCGGCCAGAAGAACTACGCCCCCGACGATCCCGAGTTGGGCACGCGGTACTCGAACCTGGCGGTGATCTTGGAGGGCCAAGGGGACCTCAAAGGGGCGCGGGAGCAGATGGAGAAGGCGATCGCTATCGACCAGAAGAACTACGCCCCCGACGATCCCGAGTTGGGCACGCGGTACTCGAATCTGGCGATGATCTTGCAGGACTTGGGGGATCTTA
>DATFYN010000352.1:0-9849 GCA_035315025.1 Myxococcota bacterium | reverse complement strand
ACCCGAGAGTGACATCCGAGTGGTGGTTCATGAATAATCCGGGTTAAGCGGCCATACGAAGACCTCGGTTCGACAATCGCGATGGTCCGGTCTTAGTTCGCCGATCGCAAGCTTCCATTTCGACTCATGTTTCGTGACCTGGACCCCAGTGTGTACAGAAACTCAAATCCGCTGGTTGGCACCGGAAGACCGATCCGGGGCCCGGAATGACCCTGGCGATGCCGCCATCATCTCCGGCGCCCCCAACCCACCTGGCGATCAACGAGGTGCGGACCCCCGAACAGCTAGCCTGGATTTCCACGGCGGTCAGTCGCCCTGACACCACGCCCTCGTAGCCCGTCCGCGTCCCCCCACATAAAGTCAGCCATACTCTGCGCTCAAGATAGCACTCGTACAGTGTCATCTTCTGATCTTCCCATGGCCTGTCCTCTCGCGCCCTGGGCCGGGGGATCGTTGGATCTGCTGTTTGATAGACGGTAGAAGGCCATTCCGAGCAGGACTACGCATTGCCCTACGCTGGCCCCTTGACATCGTGTATATCATGTAACAATGTACAAATATGGCTATCGGCGCAGTTCGTGGACTGACATCCATCCGTCGCTTCTTCCTCGAGCCCGCCAACCCCCGTCAGCGCCAGTACGAGGCCCTCCGCGCCTACTTCATCGACGCGCGGCCCTCCGCCGAGGTCGCCGCGCGCTTCGGCTACCGCCACGGCTCCTTCCGCATGCTCTGCCACGGCTTCCGCCGCGATCCCGACCCCCAGTTCTTCGCCCTGCCGCGGGCCGGCCCGCGCCCCACGTCCCGCAAACTCACGGCACGCCTGCAAGTGGTCGCACTGCGCAAGAAGAATCACTCCGTCTACGAGATCAGTGACCTGCTCAAGCAGGACCATAAGCTGGTGCTGAGCCCCACGGCTGTGCGCGAGATCCTGCGACAGGAGGGCTTCGCCCCGTTGCCGCGCCGCCGCGACGACGAGCGCCCGCAGCAGCCGCGTCCGACCGTGGAGCCGGTGGCCGACGCGCGCCTTTTCTCCATGGCGCAGCGCGGGTTCACGACGGCGTGTGGGGGGCTCTTTCTCTTCCTCCCGGACCTCGTGCGTCTCGGGATCGATGGGCTCGCCCAAGCGGCACGGCTGCCGGGCTCCAAGATGATCCCCGCACCGCACGCCTTGCGTTCCGCGCTGGCCCTCAAGCTCTGGTCCATCGAGCGCAAGAGCCACGTGATGTCCCTCGTGGCCGACCCTGGCCTCGCGCTCTTCGCCGGCCTGAACGCGGTCCCGAAGAAGAGCTACCTGTCCGAGTACTCCCACCGGATCGACCATCGGGCTACCACGCGCGTGCTGGGCGGCTGGCACGACGCCCTCGCGGGCCAAAAACTCTTCCCGGGCGAGTCGTTCAACCTCGACTTCCACTCCGTACCGTACTTCGGGGAGCATCCGACGCTCGAGCGGCACTACGTGGCGATGCGCTCCCGCCGGCAGCCGAGCATCCTCGCGTTTCTCGCGCAGGACGCCGGGAGCCGCGCGTTCTGCTACTCGAACGCGGACCTGCGCAAGGGCGAGGAGTCCGAGGAGATCTTCCACTTCGTCGGCTTCTGGAAGCAGCACCACGGGCAGTGGCCGCGCCACCTCGTGTTCGATTCCAAGCTCACGACGTACGCGAGCCTTGCCCGCCTCGACGCGATGGGCATCGAGTTCATCACGCTACGACGACGCTCTCACAAGCTGCTCGCCGAGATCGCCACGCTCCCGCGCTCGGCGTGGCGGACGGTCGAGCTCGAGGGGGTCACGCGCAAGTTCCGCACGCCGCGCGTGTACGACAAGACGGTAACGCTGAGCGGGTGCTCTCTTCGCCAGCTCTACCTCCAGGACCTCGGCCACGACGAGCCCACGATCCTCTTGACGAACCAGCGCAAGGCCACGCTCCCGCGCCTCATCACGCGCTACGCGCAGCGAATGCTGATCGAGAACGCGCTCTCCGACGCGGTCCGCTTCTTCCACATGAACGCGCTCTCATCGGCGGTGGGGATGAAGGTCGACTTCGACATGGCACTGCTGGTTCTCGCCAGCGGGCTCTACCGGCTTTTCGCAGAACGCATGCGCGGCTATGCCGAGGCGCAGGCGCGACAGATCTTCCGCGACCTCGTCCAGATGCCTGCTCAGGTCGCCGTGAGGCCCGAGGAGGTGCACGTGCACTTCCATCGACGCGCCCACCTGCCCATCCTCCTCGCCTCGGGCCTCTTCGCCAGGGCCGTCGCCGTGCCCTGGTGGGGCGGCGCAAGGCTCAAGTTGACCGCATAGTGCCCGAGCTCGCGCGATGAGCTCGTGTCAGGTGAATTATGCTCCGTGGAAATCCAGGCTAGTTGGACTGTCACCCGTACGATGTTCCTGCTCACAAAGGTGAGTTGCGAAGCTCGTGTGTTCTGCTTGCGGCAGCGACTATTGCTCGCGAGTTGAGGCCCACAGCAACAAATATCAAGTCTTAGTCAGTAGTGCACAGCGCGCGTCGCCCGGGGAGTTACAAGGCTTAAAGAGAGGGAACGTTCTTAGCGCTGATACCGCGGAAGGCGAATTCCCGCGGTTTCCCGATGTTTCCCGACGATTCTCGTTGTGGGCGGATATGCGAATACGTAATGTCGGCTCCGCTGATGTCACTCATATGGGGACTATGTTGACGAATCAATCCACGATGCCCAGTGCGCGATCAGAGCGCGTTCGCCGTCTCAGGCAGAAGCTTGACCGTGAACTTGGTCCGGAGGTACTCGAAGCTCTCGATGACCCCTCGATCGTCGAGATAATGGTTAATAGCGACGGACGGGTTTGGGTCGATCGCCTTGAAAAGGGAGTTGAGAAGACGGGAATCGTGATTGTGTCCGCTCGGGTGGAGAGCCTGCTCGGCACCGTGGCAGCCGTCCGCGGTGGCGTCATCAATGCCGACGTCCCAATCCTGGAGTGCGAGCTATCTGGCTATGACGCCCGCATCGAAGGCGTCGTCCCGCCAGTTTCGCGGGGTCCCATCTTCGCCATTCGAAAACACAGCTCGTTGGTGCGCTCTCTTGAGGACTATCGGGCTACGGGTGAGCTGGATGCGGCGCATGGAGAGGCACTACGCGACGCGATTCGTCATCGCCGGAATGTGGTTGTCTGCGGTGGGACCGGCTCTGGGAAGACCACGCTCGCGAACGCGCTCCTGCTCGAGAAGCTCCGGTTGGGCAATCCTGCGCAGAGGATTGTGATGCTCGAGGACACGCTCGAGCTCCAATGTCGAGGCGAGAACGTGGTGTCACTGCGCACCTGTGAGTCGGCCGACCTTGCGCGTCTAGTGCGTGCGACACTTCGGTTGCGACCCGACACGATCGTCGTGGGGGAGGTGCGGGGGAGAGAGGCGCTCGAGATGCTTAAGGCGTGGAATACCGGTCATCCCGGAGGGATTACGACCGTTCATGCCAACAATGCGGGCGCCGCTCTCTCCCGCCTCGATCAGCTTGTCCAGGAAGCCGGTGTGCCCTCACAGCCACAGCTAATCGCAGAGGCGATCAACCTCATCGTGGCGATCGAGCGGACGCCGAGCGGGCGGCGCGTCACGGAGGTCGTCCGAGTGGAAGGCTACGAGCGTGCCAATGGATATCGACTTCGTGAGCTGTGACTCACACAAGGGGGAAGTCATGAGGTGGATGCGGTGTTCGAAGGGACGCAGGTGGTTCCAGCAAAACGCGTCGTTCCAAGAATCGCTGATGCTCGGAGTTATAGCAGTTGCTCTGGCAGTCGCAGATGCAGTACCTGCCTGGGCCGCGCCTACGGGCGCCGCCATGCCGTGGGATGCGCCGCTTACGACCATCCTCGACAACCTCCAGGGAACCGTAGCGCGCGTGCTGATTACTGTCGCCGTGGTGCTCACGGGCCTCCTCTTCGCGTTCGGCGAAGCCGGAGGGGCGTTCAAGAAGGTCTTCGGAATTGCATTTGGTGGAGCCTTGGCGCTCGGCGCGCTCACTTTCCTTTCCGCCCTCGGCTTCGTGGGCGCGACCTTCTAGAGGAGATCTGGGATGCAAGCGAGTAGCACTCGATACGCGGGTACGGAGAGTCAGCGCCGGATGCCTATCCATGCGGCACTGGTCCGCCCGATTCTCTTCGGCGGTGCGGACCGTGAGCTCACACTCGCAAATGGAGTCATCTGCGTCGCCCTTCTCTTCGGGATCGGTGTCTCCCGGTACACAGCGTCGATTGTGGTCGTCTTGCTTACAGTTGGTCACTGGGGGCTCGTGCGAATCACCAAAGCCGACCCTTCCTTCCGGTATGTCTACGTGCGGCACGTCCGGCTGCGGCCCTTCTATCCCGCGGCAGGAGCTCCCAGGGCGCGCTCAGCCATCATCCACCCCTCAATTCCTGTCTCGGAATAGGAGCGAAAGCCCGTGCTCCGCGAGTATCGAAGGCGACCTCAGGGGTTTGCAGATCTCCTCAATACCTTCGCACTAGTCTCGGACGGCGTTGTTCTCCAGAAGGACGGCTCTCTGGTAGCTGCGTGGCGTTACGAGGGGCCGGACATGGAGTCCGCTACGGCAGATGAGTTGGCAGTCCTTGCATCGCAGGTGGCCGCCGCGCTCCGTGACCTCGGCAACGGGTGGATGATCCAAGCCGACGCGCTTCGACGATCGGCGCCCGGGTATCCAAAGCGTGGCGCATTTCCCGATGCCACGTCAGTTGTCATCGACGAAGAGCGGCGCCGCCAATACGAGACCGCTGGAGCGACCTACGAAAGCCTCTATGTGTTCAGCGCTTGCTATTTGCCTCCACCCGACGTTCAAGGGAAGCTCAGCGACTTTTTCGTCGAAGGGAGTGACGACCGCCGTTCGCGTCCGGGCTGGGAGTCGGTCCTTCTGGGCTTCCTCCGCCGCTGCGATGAGCTCGAAGATGCGCTCTCGGACCGCCTGGTACTCCAGCGCATGGACTCGGAGGAGATCCTCAGCTTCCTGCATACCTGCGGGACAGGCCTCTCGCATGCCCTACGCGTCCCGCCGGTCGCAATCGACCTCGATCATCTCATTGGGAGCGAGGATCTCGTCGGCGGCTTCGAGCCTCGGGTGGGTAGGCTTCACCTCCGACCCATCGCCATCACGGGCTATCCAGCGGAGTCCTTCCCGGGGATTCTCGACTTCCTGAATCACATCCCGATTCCGTATCGCTGGTCAAATCGGTTCATCCTGCTCGATCCCGCGACTGCAGAGGCGCGTCTGCGGGTTCTCCGCCGGAACTGGTGGCAGAAGCGGCAGGGTCTCTCGGGAATGGTGAAGGAAGCCCTCCGCTACAGCGGCGACACCTTCGGAAACCGAGACGCTGTGCACATGGCCGAGGACGCAGACGATGCGGTCACCGAGGCGACATCAGGTCTCGTACGCTTTGGCTACTACACGAACGTCCTACTGCTCTTCGGGGAAGATCCTGGAGAACTCGAGGCACAGGCGCGGGTTGTGCTCCGGGAGTTTCAGCACCAAGGGTTCGCCGCCCGGGCCGAGACGGTAAACGCCCTCGAGGCCTTCCTCGGCTCGATCCCGGGCCACGGCTATCGCAACGTGCGCCGGCCGCTCGTCCATACGCTCAACTTCGCAGACCTGATTCCCACGACGAGCATCTTTCCGGGATTGCCAACGAATCCGTGCCCGTTCTATCCGGTGGGATCACCTCCGCTTTTCACGGCGAATACGTCGGGCTGCACACCCTTTCGATTCCACCTTCATGTCTCGGACGTGGGCCACGCCCTCGTGGTTGGCCCCACGGGCTCGGGGAAGTCGACTCTTCTAGGTCTCCTCATGGCGCAATTTCTCCGCTACGAAGGCGCCCAAGTCTTCGCCTTTGACAAAGGCTACTCCGCGTTCGTCTTGACCAAGGCCGTCCAAGGAGACCACTACGACGTGGCGGGCCCGGAGGCTGCGGGACTCGCCTTTACTCCCCTCGCCCGCGTCGACGACCCAGGCGAGCGGATGTGGGCCCAGGACTGGTTGGAGAGCCTCCTGGCGCTTCAGGGCGTAACCGTGACTCCGGCGCACCGGGCTGCGATTGTCTCGGCGCTTCAACGCCTAGGCACTGGCGAGAGCCGAACCCTCACAGATTTCATACACACGGTCCAGCATCACGGAGTCCGAGACGGTCTTCGTCACTACACGCTCGAGGGCGCCATGGGGCGCCTCATGGATGCCGAGTCAGATGGGCTCTCGGGGATGGGGAACTTCCAGGTCTTCGAGCTCGAGCACCTCCTCCGGCTCGGGCCGGCCAATGTGATCCCGGTCCTTCTCTA
Source organism: Myxococcota bacterium (assembly GCA_035315025.1). Taxonomy (GTDB): domain Bacteria; phylum Myxococcota_A; class UBA9160; order UBA9160; family UBA9160; genus UBA9160. The sequence goes on along the minus strand of DATFYN010000352.1, from coordinate 3,562 downwards.
CCTCTTCCACCGAATCGAGCAGAGGCTCGCGGGTGCTCCGTCCTTGCTGGTACTAGAGGAAGCCTGGCTGCTGCTGGATCATCCCGTCTTCGCCCCGAAGATCGAGGAGTGGTTGCGCGTCCTTCGCAAGCGCAACTGTGCCGTCGTTCTCGCGAGCCAGAGCCTGGCCGAGGTCTACGCCTCTCCGAAGCGAGATCTCCTCCTTGAGTCCTGTCCAACCAAGATCTTCCTCCCCAATCCTGCGGCGCGCTCCTCGCATTCGAGCGCTCAGTACCGAGATCTGGGTCTTAGCTCCCGCCAGATTGAGCTCATCGCCGACTCGGTGCCCAAGCGTCACTACTACGTGCTCTCGCCTCTCGGGAGGCGCCTCATCGAGCTCGCGCTGGGCCCCATTGCTTTGTCGTTCATCGGCGTCTCCAGGCCTGAGGACCGGAGGCGGATTCAGACTCTCGTCGATGCGGAAGGCGATCGCTGGCCGATCGCTTGGCTGCGGGAACGGGCTGTTCCTGCGGCAGCGGAAGAGTGGATCCACTGGGAGGAGGAACTCCGAAATGCGAAGGCGTGACGATCACAAGGTGAGGAGGTGGTGTCGAATTGTTGCCGTGATGCTTCTTCTGCTCGTGTTTCCTCTGCCCGGGCATGGCCAGATGATCGTCACGGACCTCGGGAACTTGGTCGAGAACGTGATCTCCGCCATCGAGTCGATCGAAGGTGTGGCTCAGCAGGCGAGCCAACTCTCGAACGAGGAGCAGATGCTGTCCAACGAAGTGAGCCAACTCGAGCAGCTCCTCTTGATTCTGAAGGACCTGCAGCAGAACTCCACGGGCGGCAGCACTGTGGCATGGGGCGAGGTGGGCCAGACGCTCGAAGCACTCTCAAAAGCGATCCAGGTGGGTCATGCGATGTCCTACGACCTCAGGAACCTCTCGAGTGAGTTCCAAGCGCGCTTCCCCGGCTATGTCCCGCCCACCGATTGGAACCAGTCCTACCGCGAGTGGTCGCAGTCCTCGCTCGACACGCTTCGCGGGACGCTGATCTCGGCCGGCCGTAATGTGGGTGATGCCTCGAGCATCCAAAGCGAGCTGGATGCTCTTCGGTCTGCGAATCAGTCCACCGACAGCCGCCTCGAAGCCATTCAGATCGGGAATCAGCTGGCGAGCCTCGAAATCGCGGAGGTGACCAAGCTCCGCCAACTCGTCGCGGCTCAGATCACCTCTCAGAACACCTACGCCGCGGCTGAGGAATCGCGTCGCGATGGAGCCGACGCCGCGTTCTCTCGATTCGTGGGGACAGGCACCGGGACAGCACCGGTCTCCCGGCCGAACGAGGGTCTCGGCGCCGTGCCACGGCCCTAAATCTTTCGCGACCTCGTTCACCCGGACAAGGGGGCACAAAGCGGACACGACCACCGTGTCAGCGGTTGCGAAGTGAAAGAAGAGCGGAGCAATCAAGCTGTGCAAACCACGATCCTGACCGATCTTGTGAATCAGTTCCTTCGGGCCACGGCCGCCTGGTACCAGGCGCTCCTTCCGGTGGCGAAGAGCCTCTTCGTGACGCTCGCCGCGATCGAGCTCACCTGGTCGGCCGCCTGGTGGGCCCTCGAGCAGGACGACCTGAATCCCATTCTTGTAAGCCTCCTCCGCCGGCTGCTGACCCTCGGCTTCTTCTGGGCCGTCTTGCTGAAGGCGAACGTATGGGTGCCGGCCGTGATTCAGGGTTTCGTGGCGGCGGGGAAGCAAGCCGCCGCAGCGGCCGGAGCCAATCTCCAGGAGCTCAACCCAAGCACCGTCCTCGACCAAGGAATCATCGTCTCCTCCAGTGTCTGGAGCGGCGTCAATACCTCGGGATGGCTCAGCGCTGCAGCCGGAGCCCTCCTTGCAGCGCTGGTGTCGCTCCTCATCTTCCTCGCGTTCGCGGTGATCGCCGCGAACTTGGTGATCGCGCTGGTCGAGATGTGCATCGTGATCGGAGGAGGTGTTCTCCTCCTCGGATTTGCGGGCTCGAGCTGGACATTGCCCTTCGCCGAACGGTACCTCTCGCTCGCGGTCTCGACCGGCGTAAAGCTTTTCCTCCTCTATCTCATCATCGGCCTTGGTACTGCCCTTGCGGCCTCCTGGCAGCCGATGATTGCTGCCGCCGGCGGGAGTGCGCCCGAGTTCTTCCAAGTGCTCGCGGGGGCCCTGGTCTACGCCTTCGTCGCATGGAACGTGCCCGCTTACGCCTCGGGGCTTCTCGGTGGAAGCGTCGCCACCCATCTCGATACCGCACTCCGGTCGGCAGCCACGGGCGCCTCGTGGGCCTTCCTACCTCTCGCACTCGCTCGCGGCGCCGCGCAGCCCGCGGCACGCATGACTGCGGCAATGACCGAGGCGGGGCGGTTTGCCGCCGACCACCGCCGAAGCGGAGGCAGTCTTACCGGCGCCATCGTGCACGGAGGAGTTTCGCTCGGCGCGTCGGCGGTTCGCGCCTCGTACTACCGACTTGCCGGAGAAGGCCGCGTCACCACTGCGGCCCATCTCCGCGACCGCCGCGCAATGCGCTTCGCGATCACGCCCCGGCCAAGGCCGACTGAAAGGGATGCTCCTGCAGTCTTGACCGCTCTGCCCGCTCGCGAGTCTCGCGAGACCAGAACGAGTGGGGATGTCCAAGAAGCCGTTCCGGCCAACGTGAGCAGCGACGCCAAGGAGCGCACATGACCACGCGCGTGCCTGAGAACCCGTACGAAGCGGCGAAGGGCATCTGGAACGAGCGCTACCGCCACTTCCTGACGGCCAAACACAACTGGCAGATCCTCGCAGTGGCCGCGCTCATCTCCAACGCCGCACAAGCGGGCGGCATGGCATGGCTTGCTTCTCGCAGCCAAGTCGTGCCGTACATCGTGCGCGTCGACGAGGCGGGGCGAAGTCTCGTCCTCGGACCCGCCGAGGCTACGACAGTCACCGATTCGCGCGTCATCGCCTGGCAGATCCAAGACTACGTGCAGCGCGTGCGAGAGGTGACGGCTGATCGCACGGCCCAGAAGAACATCCTGGAAGCGGCCTATCGCACGACGCGTGGGATCGCGACTACATTTTTGAACGAACACTTCCGGGCCGAAAGCCCTTTCGCCGTGATGGAGCGTCGGACAGTCACGGCCCAGGTGGAGAGCCTCCTCCAAGTCTCTTCCACCACCTGGCAAGCGGAGTGGCGCGAGATCCAGCGCTCCATCGATGGACAAACCATCGGCGACGAGCGCTGGACGGGCCAGTTCACGGTGGAAATTGATCCGCCCCATACCGCCGACGAGATCACCCACAACCCGCTCGGCTTCTACGTCACCCACATCACCTGGAGCCGCCGGCTTTAGCTCGAGGAGGAGCCTTCGCATGGTACTTCGACACGGTTTCCAATCGTCTCTCCGGCGCGTCTTCCCGGCTGCGCCGCTGGCGGCGGCGATGGCGTGCGCCGCCCCGGCGCCCCTCGCTGTCGAGGACCTCGCCGCCGCCACCCGCCTGTCTGAAGAGCCCCGAGCGGAGGCGGCAGTTGCTGCGCCGATTTCGCCCAAAGGGTTCGAGCTCGTAGG
>DATFYN010000351.1:0-5778 GCA_035315025.1 Myxococcota bacterium | reverse complement strand
TGGACCACCGGCGGCCCGAGAATCGTCAACCTCGCGAACAAGGCCGGCAAGCCTGTCATCAGCGTGGGGCCCGGGAACGCACCGGTCTATCTCCACCGTACCGCCGATCTTCGTGGCGCGATTGTCGACATCTTGATCTCGAAGACCTTTGACGCCTCGGTCATCTGCCCGGCTGAGCAGACGTGCATCATCGACGACGCGGTCTGGGAACCGGCACTCGCTGAGTTTCAACGCATGGGCGCTCGGCTTCTGACGCCGGAGGAAGTCGAACGCCTCGCGCGGATCGCCTTCCTCGAGACAGGTGAGCCCAACATCGCGGCCGTCGGGCAGTCACCGCAGCGTTTGGCCGAGATGGCTGGCTTCAAGGCGGATGCAGGCACGAAGGTCCTGCTAGCGCCCCTTCCCTCGGACCTTGAGGCTCTTGGCGCGCACCCGCTCGTGCACGAGAAGCTCATGCCTGTACTCGGGGTGGTGCGCGCAGCCTCGGAGGACGATGCGCTGGCAGCGTGCGACCTGGTGACGACACGCGGCGGCCTTGGCCACACCTGCGCGATTTACGCCGGCGAATCCCACATCATCGAGCGATACGCCGCCACCATGCGTACTGGCCGCATCCTTGTAAATGCGCCAACTGCGGTTGGGGCTCTCGGTGGAATCTACAACTCCCTCACGCCCACCTTCTCTCTCGGGTGCGGAACCTGGGGTGGCTCCATGACAACGGACAACGTGAACTATCGCAACCTGCTCAACATAAAGACCGTATCGCGCCGCCTCACACCGCCGCAGTGGTTCCGCGTTCCTTCCGATACGTATTTCAATGCCGGCGCACTTGAGAACCTAAGGCAGGTCCAATCGCGAATAGCCGTCATTGTGACCGATAGCACGCTCGAACGGTCCGGTGTGGCAGACGAGGTACGCCGCCACGTTTCCTCGGCAACCGTACACGTCTTCTCCGATATCGAGCCCGAACCGACGGAGATTCAGATTCGAGCGGGCGTGGAGCTGCTCCGCCGCATGTCACCTGACGTCCTCATCGCAGTCGGCGGGGGAAGCGTACTCGATGCTGCAAAGGCGATGAGGCTGTTTTATGAGAGCCCAGAACTCTCGGTGCGAGAGCTGTCCCTCCCCTTCCTCGACGCCCGAAAGCGCGTCGCCCGTTACCCGCATATCGCTCACCAGCTGCGCCTCGTGGCGATCCCGACCACCGCGGGAACCGGTTCGGAAGTATCCCCGGCGAGCGTCGTCACTGTCGGCCAGCGCAAGCTCACACTGGTCGATTACTCGCTCGTGCCGGACATGGCGATTGTTGATCCGCTACTCACGCTTTCGCTCCCACCTGGAGCCACCGCGGACACGGGTGTTGACGCGCTCACGCATGCCGTTGAGGCGGCCGTGTCGATCTTTGCGTCGCCTTATACGGATGCGTTCTGCGTACAAGCAACGCGTCTCATCCTCGATGCTCTGCCACGCGCCATGGCGGATGGCTCTAACCTCGCTGCACGCACCGCGATGGCGAATGCCGCGACCATCGCGGGTCTCGCGTTTTCAAACGCCTTTGTCGGTGTGAACCATGCCCTCGCTCACGCTGTTGGAGCGCGCTTCCATCTCACCCACGGCCGCGCGAATGGGATCTTCCTTCCCCACGTGATGCGCTACAACGCTGCGATCCCGACAAAGTTCATGCCTGCCCCTGGCTACTCGGCGTATGTGGCACCGGAGAAATACGCCCAGCTCGCGTGGGTGATCGGACTTGGGGGCCACAGCGAGGCGGAGCGGCGAGAGCGGTTCTTCCATAAGGTGGACGAGCTGCTGGATGCGGTAGGCATTCCACGCTCGCTGGCCGAAGCCGGAGTCCGGAAGGAGGAGTTCGAGGCCGCGCTGCCGGAGCTCGCGCGCGCGGCATTCGAGGATCCGAGCCTTCGAACAAATCCGCGGATGCCGCTCGTGCGGGAGCTCGAAGAGCTTCTCCGTGCGGGTTGGCGCGGCCGGTAGCGCTCGAGCCGTCAGCGTCCGGTACCGTTGCGGAGCTGCGTCGCAGCGCCCTGACCTCACGAGTGATCTCTCCAACGCCGCGATCCTGCAGGCGCCTTGCCTTATCTCGAGCGCGCGCTGGTGATTGCCGAATTCACGCTAGAGCTCGCCGATCCAGCGCTCCTGCATTTGGTCGAGAGCCAGACGCTTGTGCTCGAGCCTCTGGGTCGACGAGCTGAGGCCGAGCACAAGCGGGACCTGCCAAGCTATTGTGGGATGCGCAAGTGAAAAGAGAGACCAGTGACTGAGTTTCCACATTCTGTGCCGATCCCATGGATGGCGTTGCTCCCGCTCGAGGCTTGGAAGCGCGCGCAGTCCTCGGGGACTGGTCTGGACGCAACTTGGCCGGCCCCTGCGACGTCGGCCGAGGCGGTGCGTCGCTCGTAGCGCCATCCCGGCGGCCTTCCGTCGACGTTTGGATCCCCGACAGGACATTTAACGCGCGGAGTTCACAGCAAGACGTTACAGCGAGAAATAGGCGAAGTGCCTAGGGAACCGCAGGAGTCCAGTTTCTGATATAGTGTCAGATTCTGGGCGGCGTTTGCTCGCCCGCGAGGAGGTTCCATTGAAATGAGCTTGCGAGGGCGCAGGACATGAGGTTCCGGGACCGAGTCGCGGTCGTCACCGGCGCAGGCCGAGGGATCGGCGAGAGCTACGCCAAGGCGCTGGCTCGCGAAGGTGCAAAGGTCGTGATCGCAGAGATCGACAGCGAGCAGGGCGAGCGCGTGGCCAAGGAAATCACCGCCGCAGGAGGCGAGTCGCTCTTCGTCAAGACCGATGTCTCCTCCGAAGCCTCGACGCTGGCCATGGGCAAGGCCGCAAGGGACACCTACGGCGGTGTCGATTTCCTCGTCAACAACGCGGCAATCTACGGGAACATGGAGATGCACTCGCTCCTCACTGTGCCTGTGGACTACTACCAGCGCTTCATGGCCGTGAACATGAACGGGGCACTGTTTGCGACGCGCGCAGTCTGGGAGTCTATGGCAGAACGCGGCGGTGGTGCGATCGTGAACCAATCATCGGCCGCAGCGTGGATGGGCGGCGGCTACTACGGAATCGCGAAGCTCGCCCTTCACGCCCTTACCCACAGCCTGGCGCGTGAGCTCGGGCCGCGGAAGATTCGCGTGAACGCGATCGCGCCGGGGCCGGTGGACACCGAGGCGACGCGCAAGATTGTCCCCGACGGCATCTTGAAAGCGATGCTGATGGGGATGCCGCTCGGCCGTGTGGGGACAACCGACGACATCATAGGTGCCTGCCTCTTCCTGCTTTCGGACGATGCGCGCTGGATTACCGCGCAGATCCTCGCGGTCGATGGCGGGTTTACAATGCGGGCGTAATGGCCCCTTCGACCTCACGGGTGAAGCTGCCGTCGGCGGTTCGGCCGAAGAAAACCCTGGACCAGAGTGGGCGTGTGGTGGGGCCGCGAGGTCTGCAGACGCGCGACCAGCTCCTGGACGCCATGGCTGCGCTGCTGGCGCAGCGCAGTGTGCGCGAGATTCGCGTCGTTGACGTGGCACGGAATGTCAGCACCTCTCCTGCCACGTTCTATCAATATTTTGAGGATGTTGATGAAGCCGTACTGCGCCTCGCCGAGCGTGCGTCGGAGAGAATGCCTGAGATCCTTGCCCTCATGGGCCGATCTTGGCAGGGCAGGAAGGGGTTCGAGACGGCGCTCGCGATCGTGGAGGCATTCATCAGTCACTGGGATGCGCACCACGCGGTGCTGCGTCTTTCGAGCCTGCGCTCCGACGAGGGTGATCGCCGATTCCTGAAATTGCGTCGAGACACCATGACACCCCTGCTGCAAGCGATCGCAAAGTTGATTGAAGAAGGGCAGCGTGCCGGACGCGTGTCAAAGCGGATGCACCCGATCGCCGCGGCGGCTGCGCTGGCCGCGATCCTTGAGCGGCTTGCGGCATATCACCGTTCGCTCGAGGGATTGGGTGTGACCCGCGAACATCTTGTGGAAACCTCGGCAAGCATTCTGTACCAGATTGTGACGGGGCGCCGGGCGCCTTGAGCGTCCGCGCGTAAAGGCGCCGCTATGGCCGATCTGCCGATCCGGGTTTTACCGGCGCTTACGCCGGAGAACCAGCACTTTTGGACGGGCGGCGCTCACGGGGAGCTGCGCTTTCTGTGCTGCGCGAGGTGCAGGCATCTCATCCACCCGCCCGCCCCGATTTGCCCGGAGTGCCTCTCGCGTAAACTCGAGGTCGCAACGGTGTCCGGTCGGGGCATCGTCCACACCTACACAGTCAATCACCAGCCCTGGTACCCAGGCATGGCCACACCGTTCGTGATCGCCATCGTGGAGCTGGCCGAGCAACCCGGTCTGCGTCTTACGGCGAATCTCGTGAACTGTCCCGTCGACCGAGTAAAGATTGGGATGCCGGTGCGTGTGGTCTTCGAGAACCGCGATCCGGTGTGGATCCCGCTCTTCGAGCCCGCGCCCTGATGGAGGTCCTTGAGCGCAGGGCGGCGATCACGGGCATCGGCCAATCGGAAGTTGGGCGGCGCCTCGGCCGCGACCCGATGGCCCTTACGATTGATGCCTGTCTTGAGGCCATCGACGATGCCGGATTGACCCGCGCCGATATTGACGGCCTATCCACGTACCCGGGAGGAATGCTCCCTGGCGCGCCCGGCTTTTCCGGCGCGGGTATCGGCGACGTGCAGGACGCCTTGCGGCTCAATCTCAACTGGTACTGCGGAGGCGTCGAGTTCCCTGGGCAACTCGGTGCCGTGATCAATGCCTGCATGGCGGTGGCCACCGGCCTCGCGAACCACGTTCTTTGCTTTCGGACGGTATGGGAGTCGACCGCCCAGGGAGGCGGTCCCCGTGCGGGAATCGGCGCCGGTGGGGGCGGCTCGTTCCGCGCCACTGGCACCATGCAGTGGACCCTGCCCTACGGCGCGGCGTCTGCGGCCAACTGGATCGCGATGATGGCGCAGAGGCACTTTCACGAGTATGGAACGACACGCGAACAGCTTGCGTGGATCGCACTCAATGCACGGCGTAACGCGGCGCGAAACCCGAAGGCGATCTATCGCGAGCCCCTTAGCCTCGAGCAGTACCTCGCCGCCCGGATCATCTCGACTCCCTTCGTCCTGTACGACTGCGACGTTCCCGTCGATGGGAGTACGGCCTTTGTGGTCTCACGCCGGGAACGGGCGCGCGACCTACGCTCGCCCCTGGTCGGCGTCGAAGCCGCGGGCTGCGCGCTCTACGGCCGCCCATCCTGGGATCAGTTCGACGACCTGACGACAATGGCACTGCGCGACGCCGCCAAGATGCTTTGGACCCGCACCGACTTGCGTCCGGAAGACGTCGACGTGGCGGAGCTGTACGACGGGTTCAGCTTCATCGCGCTGTGTTGGCTCGAGGCCCTTGGCTTCTGCGGCAAGGGCGAGGGAGGTGCGTTCATCGATGGCGGTGTGCGCATCGCCCGGGACGGCGAGATCCCGCTCAACACCCAGGGCGGCCAGCTCTCGGCGGGACGGCTCCACGGTTTCGGCTTCTTGCACGAAGCCGTCGTGCAACTGCGCGGCGAAGGTGGCGAGCGTCAAGTGCCAGGGACCCCCGAGGTCGCCATTGCCGCGGCGGGCGGCGGGCCGATCGGCGGGTGTCTCCTGCTCACGCGCGGCTAGGCGGACTGGCCCTCCTGGGAGTCCAAGCTTGAAATTCTACCTGCGCGCAGGTAGAAGAGGCTATGGCTCCCCTCTCCCGCCCCCAGGCCCGAT
>DATFYN010000350.1:0-2705 GCA_035315025.1 Myxococcota bacterium | reverse complement strand
GGCGAGGAGGCCCACCAGGCGATCGGTTGTCCCGCAAATCGGGCTCACGCGGTGGATCGAGTAGCGGCCCTCGAAGATGAGCAGCGTGCCGGGCGTCATGGGCAGTCTTACCACCTCGTCAGACGCTCCCGCCAGGACCTTTGCCACCTGCTCGTAGCGCTCTTCGTCTTGGGAGCGGATGCGCGGTGCGACCTCGAAGTCACCGCCGGACTCCGAGGACTGGATCGCAAGGGACACCACGAAGTCGGTTTGGTCGAAGTGCCATTGCAGGAGATCGCCCTCGCCCATGACCGCGACGTTCAGCGCGCCGAGCGGGTCCGCGTAACGATAGAGCCGGCCCTTGCCGAGGACCGCCGAGATGAACTCCATCATCGGCTCCCACTCATAGAGCTGACGCAGCGGAGAGTCAGCCGGAAACTGATCGTAAGCGATCACGCCCACCGCGAAGGCGCCGAGGTGTCGGCGCGGGTGTTCCGGGGCAAGCGCGGTGTCGGGCAGTTCGAGGTAGGGCGTGCCCTTGCCTGCGCTGCGGTACGCCTGCGGCGCGAGGGCGCGGGCGTCCTCCGCGAGTCGCGCGAGCCCCTCCGGGTGCACGAAGCCTGGAAGCTCGGAGGCGCCCATCATGCGAAGCTGGGCGCGTGCCGCCGAAAGAACGCGCTCGGCACCAGGCGAGTCGAGATCGAGGATGGGGTAGCGGCCGAGATCGACGAGCTCCCGGGGAGTCGACGCTTTCGGACCGAAGCGCGTGAAAGACGGAGGGGCGGCCGGGATCGAGAGGCTCATCGGGATTCCTCCTGTGCGCCGGCCGGCTCGAATGCGCTCCGGGCCAGCGAGATCATGAACTGAAGCAGACGCCTGCGGTGCGCCTCATCCGCGTCCACCATGCGGGAGAGTGCCATGCCCTGCATGAGTTCGAGCACGGCGTCGAGGACGAGATCAAAGCGGGGATTTCCCGCGGCTTCCGGGAAAAGTCGCCGGGCATGCCCGCGCAGTTTTTCGGCGTGACGAGCCACCACGGGCCCGAGGCCTTGAGCGAGCTCGCGGTCGGTGCGCGCGGAGAGCATGAGCTCGAAGGCAGCAGCGAGCTCGGGGCTCTCGAACATGCGCCAGAGCAGGCTTGCCGCCTCGGCGACGCGGTCCGCCCCAGCCGGAACCCGAGCAAAGCCATCGAGGTAGCGGCCGAGGAGCGTGTCGAACAAATGCGCGGCCGCCGCAGCGAGAAGGGCCTGCTTGGTCGGATAGTGCTTGAAGAGAGCGCCCTGCGAGACGCCGGCGCGCTGACAGATCTCGGTGGTCGTTGTCCGCGCATGGCCGAGCTCGAAGAGGCTCGACACTGTGGCGTCGAGGAGCGCCCGCGCCGTCGCGGCGCGGCGCTCGGCCTGGGTACGGCGAGGCGCGGGCTCGCGCACCGAACGCCGAGGGAGGGCGGGTCGACCCGCGAGGCCGCGCGGGCGGAGCGTGGACACGGCGAAAGCCTACCCCGAAATAAAAGAAGTGACAAGTCACTTCTTTTATCGGTCTGGCCTCCTGCTCCACGGCGGCGGACAATGGCAAGGAGGGAGGAGGAAACCCCATGGCGCTCCGCCTCGAGGCCCATCACATGTCGTTTCCAGTGCGGAACCTGGCTCGCTCCCGGGCCTTCTACGAAGGCGTTCTCGGCCTTGCCGAGATTCCCCGACCGGCGGGTCTCGGAATTCCGGGCGTCTGGTACCGCGCCGGTGCCTGCGAGGTCCACTTGATCGAGACGCCACCGGGCGTCGACGTGGGTGTCCCGGCGCCGACGCTTACACCTCTGGCGCGTCACGCGGCCTTCGCAGTCGACGACTATGAGGCGACCCTCAAACACCTGCGCGAGCAGCTGACCGAGGTCCTCGCGACGAGCCCGCAGCTCGGCCAAATCTGGGTGCGTGACCCCGACGGCCACGTGCTTGAGTTCATCGTTCCGCGCGAGTCCTAGCTCCGGTTAGTGCCGCGGCTTGCGCGGCGAGAAGAAAAGGCGCTCGGCATTCGCGTACAAGAACTTGTCCAGCACCCCTGGGCGCAAATCGAGCTCGCACGCCTCCTTGATGCAGCGCTCGGTCGAGAGCACCGGGTGGTCTGATGCGAAGAGGATCTTCTCTTGGCCGCGCGTATTCATGAAGTGCACGAGCTCCGGCGGGAAGTAGCGCGGTGAGTAGGCGGACGTCATGAGATGGAGGTTGCGATACTTGATCATCAAGCGGATCGCGACGCCCCACCAGGGGTCCGCACCGTGGGCCATGCAGATCTTAAGCTGCGGGAAATCGAGGCAGACCCGGTCGAGGTGCATCGGGTTCTGGCATTCACCCGGCACAGGCGGGCCCGGTATGCCGGTGTTGATCGAGATAGGAAGGTCGAGCTCCACACACTTCGCGTACAGCGGGTAGTAGTTGCGGTGGTCGGGCGGGAGGTCGACCTGAAAGGGGACGACCCGCGCCATGATCACGCGTTCGCTGCGCGTGAGGTCCTCAAGCGCCCAGCAGCCCTTCAAGAGGGAATTCGGAGAGACACCCGCAGCCAGCGCGAAGCGTGCGGGCTGGCGACGGGGGAACTCGAGCACTCGCTCGTTCGGGCGCTCCGCATCGACAGTGACGACCGCCTTCTCGCATCCCACCCGGTTCATCATCTCGAGCGTCTCGTCGATCGTGAGATTCTTGAAGAACTCGTCCCCCGCGCGGAAATAGTCC
>DATFYN010000349.1:0-15115 GCA_035315025.1 Myxococcota bacterium | reverse complement strand
TGATGACATCTGCGGTGTTGTACAAGGCAGGGAGGAGTGCGTCTGGGAGCCGGTCGGGACACCGGGTGAGTATCTCGCCGTGAACCTCGCGCCGCCGCGGCTGTCGTACATCGACCCCGATGCCGTCGCCTCGCGGCTCGGGACTCGCTTCGCTCCGATGCTGGTCATCGGAGCCCGGGCGCGGATTGGGGAAGGTGCCGTGCTCGAGCGTGCGGTGGTTTGGGAAGACGAAGTGGTTCCCGCCGGGTTTCGAGGATCCGACGGTGTATTCGCCGATGGAAGCTTCTATCCCTGCGGCCCGGAGAGTGGGAGCGAGCGGGCATGAGCGAGCTTGTGTTCGTGGGCACGAGCGACGCCTTTGGCGCGGGTGGTCGTCGCCAATCAGCGATGCTCCTGCGCGCCCCGCATGGTACGGCGCTCCTCGACTGCGGTGCCACGACTTGCACCGGCCTTTCCGCGCTCGGAATCTCGCGCAATGAGATCGATGCGATTGTGGTCTCGCACTTCCACGCCGATCACTTTGGCGGGATCCCGACGTTCTTGCTCGCGGCAATCTACGAGGACCGCCGAAGGCATCTCTTGCGCATCGCCGGGCCCCGGGGCGTTGAAAGCCGCGTCCGCGCCGCCGCCGCGGCCCTCGGGCACAACTTCGAGGACCGTCAGTTTCCGTTCCCGCTCTCCTTCCACGAGCTGCCGGTGGGCGCCGATCACGAAGTAGGGCCGATTCTCGTGCGCACCTTCGAGACCAAGCACCAGCTCGACTCCAATCCCCACGGCCTGTCTGTGCAGGCGGGCCCCCAGCGCATGGCGTTTTCCGGAGACACGGGCTGGTTCGAAGGCCTCCCCGTCCAAGTCCGCGGAGCGGATCTATTCGTGTGCGAGTGCACACTCTTGACGCCACAGTTTGAGTATCACTTGAGCCTTGAAGAGCTCACCCAGCAGCGCGGGACCTTCGATTGCGGAAGCATGATCCTGACCCATCTGGGGGAGTCCATGGCGTCGCGACGTGGCAGCTGTGACTTCGAGACGGCGGACGACGGGCTTGTGGTCAAGCTCTAGCTTCTAGCGCGCGATCCCCCGGGCCCCGGGAACAATTTCACCGAGCACCAAAACCCGCCGCGCGCCGGTACAGCGCGGGAGGTGATTCGGGATCCCAAGCAGCGCGTTGCGGCCGAGGAGGGAAAACGCCATGGCCTCGGCGGCCTGGGCCGGTACACCCGCGGCGTCGAACGGCTCGACCCGCGCGCCCGTCAGCGCACTGCGCAGAGCCTCCAGCAGCGCGGGGTTGCGCGCCCCTCCCCCTCCGACGAGGAGCCGATCGATCGGAGCGTCCGCCATTAAGAAATCACGACACGCGGCCGCGACCGCTTCCGCGGTGAACGCAACGAGCGTCGCGACGAGATCGTCCGGCGCTCTCCCCTCCCGTGCCCACTGCGCTGCGAGGGCCTCCGCTTCCGCCAGGCCATAGCGCTCGCGTCCCGTCGACTTGGGCGGGGGCCGCCGCAGGAACTCATCGTCGAGAAGGCGCGCGAGAAGCCGGGCGTCCACCTTCCCTCGCGATGCGCGCGCGCCCTCTCGATCCATGCGCTCGCGACCCTGTGTCTGCGCGCGCACGACGCCATCGACGAGGGCGTTGGCGGGCCCAACGTCGAATGCGATCACGCCGTCCAGCGCGGCCCCACGTGGGATCCAGGTCAGGTTTGCGATCCCACCAAGGTTCAGCACCGCGCGGGACTCGCCAGGGTCGCCAAGTGCGGCGTAGTGAAAAAATGGAGCGAGCGGCGCGCCCTCACCGCCCGCTGCGACGTCTCGCGGTCGGAAGTCGGCCACGGTCGTGCAGCCCGTGCGCTCCGCAATCACGGAGGGATCGCCGATCTGCAGCGTTGCTCGCTGCTCAGGATAGTGGCCCACGGTTTGGCCGTGGGAGGCTACGGCGTCCACGCGCTCGAGCGCGATGCCGGCTGCTCTCGCGACCGCGGCGGCGGCTTCTGCGAAGCGCTCGCCGAGCAGCACGTCGAGACTCGCGAGCTCGCGCAGGGCCTGCGGACCCGGGACGCGACCCGCCGCGAGCTGATGAATGCGCTCTTGGAGCTCGGGCGGAAACGGCTCCTCGCGAAACGCCACGAGGCGAAACGGACGCGCGCCTTCGGCCTCGGGCCACTCGACAAGGGCCGCATCGACGCCATCGGCGGAAGTGCCCGACATGAGCCCAATCACCAGCACGCGCGCAGGGTAGCCGTTCGGGGGCCCTTGCGTTGACATCGCGCACGTCCGTCCGAATAATCCCGTCCGGATCTGCCCGGTGCGTTAGCGGGAGCGATCGCTCAACCCGCTTAGGGCTTTCGAATCGGGACTCGTACCTGACCGTGGACCCAGCGCCGTGCCCGCCGCGCGGAGATTGCGAGAGAGCTCGCACTTCCGCAGGGGACGGGTCGGACGACGGAAGACGGCCACACGGAACCCACCTGGCTTGCCAGGGATTGAGCCCTCTCCCCGACGGCCAGGGTGGATCACCTTTGTCTGGCGTCGAGAAGCCGAGGAGCCGAATGAACGATTCTTCCCGTGCCCAGGGCGGCCTGATCTGTGTGGGCGTCGCGGTCGTAGGTCTGCTCTTCCTGATCGGCGTGCTCCACAAGAGCTACTGGGCGCTCGCTCTCCCCGTGGCTGCACTCGTATTTTTCGTGCTCGGCCTCACGTTCTGGGTCGGCTGGACGATCGCCACCATTCGCGTCGAGCCCGAGGATCGGCCCGAGCCTCCCAGCAGTACGGGAGATGCGAAGGCGACCTCCGAGAGCTCGGCCTAGCCCCGGCAAAAGCGTGCGCATCGCCCTCCTCACCTATCGCGGGAACATGTTCTGCGGGGGCCAAGGCATCTACGCTGCCCATCTCGCGAATGAGTGGAAGCGCGCCGGCCACGATGTGCACGTGATCGCCGGCCCGCCCCTACCGCAGCTCGACCCCGATATCCCACTTCACGTCATCCCGAACGAAAACGTGTTTGGTGTGCCGCACCCGGACTGGGCGCGTCGTGAGCGCCCGCTCCGCCTGCTCTGGCCCCTAACCCTTTGGGAGCTTGGAGTATCGCGGTTTGGAGTTTTCCCGGAGATGCAAACCTTCGGGCTGCGGCTCCTGCTCCGCTGGCGTGCGCTCCAGCGCAGGTACCGCTTCGATGTGGTGTTCGACAACCAGAGTCTCTCCTGGGGTCTGCTCGGCATCTCGGCAGCAGGTACCCCGGTGGTGTCGGTGATCCACCACCCCCTGCACATCGACCGCGAGGCGGACTTTGCGATCGATCCATCGCTCGCGAAGAAGATTCGCCGCACTCTTTATTTCCCGCTCCTCATGCAGGAGCTGGTGGCCCCCCATCTCGATCGGATCGTTACGGTGAGCGAGGCGTCGCGACGCGAGATCGAGCGATACTTCGGCATTCCGGAAAAGCAGGTGCCCGTGGTCTATAACGGCACCGATTTGAGCGTCTTCCGTCCCGTAGACGGCCAGCCGATCGAGGCCGACCTTCTGTTTGTGGGGCGCACCGAGGACCGCAAGAAGGGGATCGGCACGCTGCTCGAGGCGATGACCCATTTGCCCGACCATGTGACGCTCAAGATCGTCGATGGGCGCATCCCCGAGAATGGACTCGTGCCGCGCTTCATCCGGCGCCACCGCCTCGAACGCCGGGTGATCCTGCACCAAAAGATGCTCACCGTGCCCGAGCTCGTGGCGCAGTACTCCACCGCCAGGGCCGCGGTGGTGCCCTCCTTCTTCGAGGGATTCGGCTTTCCGGCGAGCGAAGCGATGGCATGTGGACTGCCCGTCATCGCGAACGCCGTAGGCGCTTTGCCTGAGGTCGTCGGCAGCGACGGCGAGGCGGGGCGCCTTGTTCCGCCGCGCGATGCGCGCGCGCTCGCGGCTGCGATCGCTCACGTCCTTGCGGACCCGGCGCGCGCTGCGCGCATGGGTCAGGCGGCTAGGGCCCGGATCGCGCGGTTGTTCCGCTGGAAAGACGCCGCCGCTCAGCTCGTCGACGTATTCGAAGAAACGATCCGTGCTGCTCACCGTCGACCTCGAGCGGCTTGAGATTCGACCCGGCGATCGCCTGCTCGACGCCGGGTGCGGCGAGGGCCGACACTCTTTTGGGTCACTCGACCGAGGCGCGCGAGTCTACGGGTTGGACCTCGATCGAGCTTCGCTCGATCGAGCCTCGGGCGCGCTGCGCGCGCGCGCGAAGGAAGTGGGCACGACCGGCGTCATGCTCCATGGCAATGCCTTTCGCCTGCCCTTCGCCGACGCGAGCTTCGACCAAGTGATCTGTTCCGAGGTGATGGAGCACGTACACGACTTCCGCGCTGCGGCCCGGGAGCTTGCGCGGGTCGTGAAGCCGGGGGGCCGCGTGGCCGTGACGATCCCGACCGCCACGAGCGAACATCTGTACCTGCGTCTTGGGGATGACTACTTCGAGAGTCCGGGAGGGCACATCCGGATATTCCGCCCGCGGGAGCTTGCACACGGCCTCGCCGAGGCAGGACTCGCGACCACGGGGGTGGGCTTTGCGCACGCACTCCACACTCCGTATTGGGCGCTGCGCTCGGTGGTCGGACTTTCTGGGGCCGACGGGAGTGCCTTGGTGCGGGCGTACCGAGTATTCTTGTTGCGGGCGACGCAGTCGCGGCTGATGGATCGCCTTGAAAAGCTCCTGAACTACGTCTGTCCAAAGAGCCTCGTCCTTTACGCCCGCAAGGCCTCGAGCACGTAGGACTCCCGTGCGCCCCCTACGCATCTGCTTTCTTGCCTATCGGGGCAACATGCACAGCGGGGGCCAAGGCGTTTACCTCTGGCACCTCGCCCGCGAGCTCGCGCGGTCCGGCCACGAGGTGCACGTGTTCGTTGGACCGCCCTATCCGGATCCGATGCCGTTCGCCAAACGTATGGTTGCGCTCCCGAATCCCCGGCTCTGGGGAAAACGTTTCGATCCCGATCCGGTGGCGCTACTCCCGCGGCCAAATCCCTTCCGAATCTTTGAGCCGTTGAATTTCTACGAGCTGGGTGCCACGTGGTTCGGGTTCTTGCCGGAACCCTTTGCCTTCAGCGTGCGCGCGTTTCACTCCCTTGTTTCGACGCTGCGCGAAGGTGCGCGTTATGACGTCGTACACGACATCCAGTCCCTTGGTTACGGGCTTCTTGCCGTGCAAGCCCTGGGACTTCCTGTGGTGACGACGGTCCATCATCCGCTCTCCGTGGACCGTCGCTCGTCCTTTGCCCGTGACCGTACGATGCGTGAGGCCCTTGGCACCATGGAGTTCTATCCCGTGGGTATGCAGGCGTTCGTAGCGCGGCGACTCGACGCAGTTCTCACCTCTTCACGCACGAGCGCAGGGCAAATTCGCCGCGACTTCAGGGTCAGACCTGAGCGCTTGCGCATGGTCTGGAACGGGATCGACACCGAGTGGTTCCGGCCGCGGCCAGAGGTCGCCCGGAGCACGAGTGAGCTCGTGTGCGTAGCCCGGGCCTCGGATCCGAATAAAGGCGTGGCGACGCTGATCCGCGCGCTCGCGCGCCTCCCTCACGAGGTCACGCTCACGCTGGTCGACGAGGACCACGCGGAGCACGAGGGGCGCCGGCTCGCGCGCGCGATCGGCTGCGCGGACCGGCTTCGTGTCGTCGGCCGCGTTTCGAGAGCCGACCTCGTTCGGCTTTACTCCCGGGCCACGCTCGTCGTGGTGCCCTCTCTCTACGAGGGTTTTGGACTCCCCGCTGCGGAGGCGATGGCCTGCGGCACGCCCGTTGTGGCGAGCGCGGCCGGAGCGCTGCCTGAGGTGATGGCTGTGGGCGGCGTGGGAACACTCGTCCCCCCCGGCGACGCAGAGGCTCTGGCCAAGGCGATTGCAGAGCTGCTCGCCGCGCCGGAGGCGCGGTCGAGCCTCAGCGCACGCGCGCGCCCGCGGATCGAGGCGGCTTTTTCGTGGCCGCGCGTGGCGGAGGCTACGGCTTCTGTCTATCGCGAGATCGTGGAGTTCCGCCGAGCCCGGGGCCGACCTGCGAGCAGAACCACGTCTGCGAGCGACGGCACGCGGCGCGCAACGGCGCTCAGCAGCTGAAGCACACGTGCCGCCGTCGCTTTTGGGAGGCGCTCCACGGCACGGGTCCACGCGGGAATCCCCCAAGCAAGTGACACACCCTCGCACTGCTCGAGCTCGAGAAAGCGCGAGGCCTGCTCCCGCATGAGATCGATCTCGTAGCGCGTAAAGTGGTCTGCCGGCACGTCGTAGTGGCGGCGTCCACGGCGCACGGGTTGTGCCAGCCAGGCTTCGCGAACGGCGTCCATCCCGCGGACCACGCGGCAGGCCAGCGACTCGAAGTTCGCAATGGCCAGCACGACGCGGCCCTCCCGATGCACCACCCGCGCCATCTCGGCGATGGCCATCTCCGGTTGGTCGAAGTGGTCGATCGCCCCCTTGCAGATCACCGCGTCGAAACTGGCATCGGCGAAGGGGAGCCGGTGAGACCAGGCCTGGACCCAGGCGGGTTGAGGGGAAGAAAGACCGGTGCTTTGGAGGCGTGCCCAACCGAGCATCCGGCCGGAGGGCTCCGCCCCCACCACCCAGGCGCCGCTTCTGGCAAGAGCCTGCGCGTCCTGTCCGAAGCCGCTCGCCACATCGAGAACACGCCGCCCGGGGCCGGCCTCGGCCAGGGCGAGCGTTCGCTCGGTCATCCGGTCGAAGAGGTGCTGGGAGTCGCGCGTCGTCCCCGTCGGGATGACGTCGCTCATGTCCCGGTCGAGGTCGAAGACGCGCACGGCGAGGGAATCTAGCTGCTAGGAGCGCTAAAGCCGCCCGGCCACATAGCTATCGAGCAGCTCCGCCAGCCCCGGATCGACCCCCACAAAGCGGATGCCGATGTGCGACGCCCGGGGGTTGGTCCACACCACGACACCCTCGAGGGCGAGAGGAAGAGTGATCCCCGGGAGGGCAAATTCCGACACCACTGCGCTTTGGCGTTCGGGAAGGGGACCCGGGAGGGAGAGCCCGATCCCGCGGACAGAGAGGTCCCGTGCGGCCGCGCGGCGCCGTGTTCCGCCCGCCCGCAGCTCGACCCAGCCTTCAAACCGTGCGCGGCTTCCGCCGCGAGCGATCTGGAAGGGCTCCGAGGGGTCCATGGGGTGTGGCGCGGTGCAAGAACCGTGCGAGCCGAAGGGCCCTTCCGGCGTTACCTTCGCGCCCCAATGGCCGTCTTTCTTCCGAAGGAAGGAAAGCCTTTTCCCCGCCTCGTCACGACGCTACGTGCCTGGACCAGCTTCGCGGATTTTCGCCCCATTTACCTCGCGATTTTTGCCTTCGTGCTCCTCACCGTGACGACGGTGAGGGTGACGGAGCGCCTCCTCCTCTGGCACTTCCAGCGCTCTGTCGCCGAGGCGGTCCGTGTGGATCCTTTCGCCGGACCGCTGGCGACGCAGCTTCAACAGCGAATCGACCAGGCCGTCCTGCAGTCCCCTTGGGTCCGCTGGGGCGGGGTGCGGGTGAGCGTCCTTGTGATGGCCGCGGATGGCCTTACCCCGCTCTACGTGGGAGGGCGTTCCATTTTTTCGGGATCGGCGAGCGGCCCGGCGGCGGCGCGCCTCTTGCCAGCGACGCCTGAGGTGACCGTCAACCTGCCATACAACGCGGTCCTCTCCAACGTGATCCTGATCGGGTACGCCTCCGCCCTGCTTTGGGCACTTTTTGCATACACCCGCACAGCTTCGCGGCGCGAAGCCGAGCGGATCGCCGCAGCCGTAGCCGCGCGGGATGCCACCGCCTCCCGGGCCGTGCAGATCGAGCACGAACTCCTTGAGGTGCAGCGGCGGCTGTCCGAGGTTGAGCCGGCCGAGGAGTTTCAGCAAGAGGAAATCCGCGAGCTGCAGGCCGAACGCGCCGCTCTCCAACAGAAGCTCGCTGCCGTCGAGCACCGGGAGCAGGAACTGCGCGCGCAGGCCGTCAAGAGCGTAGAGCTCGAAGGCGAGCGCAGAACACTCGAGGAGATGCTCGACGAGGCGCTTGGCGACGTCTCGCGCCGCGACGAGGAGATCCGGACCTTAGAAGCCAGGCTCAAGCATGCGGCCAAGGAGTCGAATACGGGCGGGCGCGCGCGGGAGGCCGAGCACCTCGGCCGGCGCCTTCGAACGCTCTACAAGAGCCTCGAGATCGACGATCGTGCCATTGAAAACCTCGTCGAGCTGCGGGACGAGACGATGAAGCTCAAGGCCGAAGAAGCCCTAAAGCGCCTCTCCGATGAGCCCGACACCGCGGCGATTCGAAGAAAAGTGGGCGGCTTGCCCCCCCATTTAGCGATCTTCGAGCTTGGATTTGCAGGCAAGGGACGGATCTACTACCAGCGTGGTGAGGTGCGCCGCTACCGAATCCTTACGATCGGTGCAAAGAACTCTCAAAAGACGGATCTTGAGTACTTGAGCCGACTCTCCTGACTAACGGCCGAGCGCACTTCGTACCGCCGCCTTGAGCTCCGCGTCGTCCCATGGCTTGGCAAGCAGGGCCCGGATTCCGAGCGCATCGAGGTCGCGCGCCGGCACCTCGGCCGTCCAGCCCGTGATGAGGAGCCGAGCCGCCTGCGGTCTGCGGAGTGCCGCGAGCGCAAGAAACTCGAGGCCGTTCATCCCCGGCATCTTGTGGTCGGAGAGAATCACATCGACGCTCCGCGCCTCGAGGATCGAGAGCGCCTCGGCAGGAGTCTCCGCCGTCAGAATCTCATAACCCTCACGACGCAGCGATCGGCGCACGGCAGACAGAATGCGGATCTCGTCGTCAACGACAAGCACCACGGGCGGCGGTCCTGCGGCCGCGCTCATGCTGCCGGCTGGGGAGTGGAATCGCCGCTCGTGAGGGGCAAAAAGACCTCGAACCGCGAGCCAACGCCTGGTTTGCTCTCCACGCGCAACGCACCTCCGTGCCGCTGCACGATGCTGAACGAAGTCGAGAGCCCAAGACCCATGCCGATCCCCACTTCCTTCGTCGTGAAGAACGGATCAAAGATCCGCGGCAGGTTCTCGGGGGGGATCCCGATTCCCGTGTCGCTCACCATGACCACAATGCCTCCCGGCCGACGGCGTGTTTCGAGACGGATCTCGCCGGTCTCACCGCTCGATCCCACGCGCTCCTGGATCGCCTGGAAGGCATTCACCAGCAAATTCATGAACACCTGCTTGATCTGCATCGGGTAGCAACGGATGCGGGGGAGCTCTTCGTATTCCTTCCGCAGCACCACGGTGTGTTTCATCATCGTCCCCACGATGTTGGCCGTGGAATCAAGGCACTCCGTGACGTCGGCGAGGGTGCGGTCCCCAGAGTCGTTGCGTGAGAACTGACGAAGATCCTGAACGATGTGGCGGATGCGCTCGGAACCCTCCTGCGACTCACGTAGCGCTTTTGCGAAGTCTGAGAATACAAAGTCCGAATCGACCTCAGCGGAGAGTGCCGCAAGCTTCTCGGACTGGGCGTGAATCTGATCGGTCCGCCCGGTCGCGATGGCGGTTTGGAGTTCACCCACGCGTTCCCACAGGCGACGGAGGTCGGAGAGGTACTCCGCCATCTGGCAGAGATTGGCGTGGATGAAACCCATCGGATTGTTGATCTCGTGCGCCACACCCGCTGCCAGCTGACCGATCGAGGCCATCCGCTCGGTCTGCGAGACGTGGCGCTGCAGCTCCTTGATCTCGGAGAGGTCTTGGAAGATGGCCACGGCACCAACGCGGCGACCGTTCGCACCTTGTAAGGGCGCGCAGGAGATGCCGATCGGGACGACTTGGCCCGACGGATGCGTGATCACGGTCTCGGCACCACGGAAACGGACGCCTTCGCGCAGCGTTCGCTCGAGGAGCTCTCGACCGCGAGGCGTGTCGGTGAGCCATTCCCAGATCGAGCGGCCGCGCAACTCCGCGAGCTTTCCGCGCAGGATGCCCTCCGCCGTGGGATTTGCGAACGCGATGCGCCCCTCGCGGTCCACGACGAGGAGCGCGCTATTCATATTCTGGATGATGTTCTCGTTGTAACGCTTGAGCTCGGCAAGGCGGCGGTTGAGCTGTTCGGCTTCGGTGACGTCCCAGAGCACGAGCAGCAAGCGTCCCTCATCGTCAAGCCGCGCCAGACGAACGTCGAAGCTGCGGGCTGCCGCGCCACGATCCGGACCCGGGGTCGAGACGCGGAGCTCGACCTCGCGTACCGTGGCTTCGCGCAAAAGTCCCAAGAGCCGCTCTCGGGGCAGCAGCCCCGCGGGCAAGATCTCTTCGAGCGACGCACCCGAGGCCCGCGCCGCATCGACGGCGAAGGCGCGTGCAAACTCGGGGTTCACGCCGACCACCCGCGCATCGGGACCGAGCACAGCGAGCGCGGCGGGGATCGCGCGCACGATGGCATCATTCAGATGCTCGAGTCTCCGCAAGCGCTGCTCGACCGCGCCGCGCTCCAAGAGCGCGCGCCAGCGGCGGATCTGCTCGAGCACGACCACGGGGAGCACACGCGCATACTCGGGTCCTGCGATGACGCACTCCGCCGCTCCGAGCAAGAACGCGTCTCGGACGACGTCGTTTCCGGGCTCGGGGGTCACGGCGACGACAGGCGGCCCAACACCGTGGAGCGCAGACAAAAGCTCCCTCGCCTCGGCACCCAGACCGAGGTCGAGTACGACGAGGTCGATCCCTCCGCCACGTACCCGCTCCAGACACCTAGCGGCGCTCTCGACCCCCGCAACTCGGACGTCTGCGCCAAGCCGGCCAAGAATCGCGGCTGTCTGGGCGAGGGGACCTGCACCTCGCCGCTCGGCTTGCGCTATCAGGACGTGAACCACAGGTTCGCTTTGGGTCATCAACAACGGACCCCCTCGCGGCGAAGCCTCCGCGACCGGCGGCGCTCTCAGGGGGCAGTCTCAAATCTACCGAATCTTGCGGAACGCTCCAACAGAACCCGATTAGTCAGCGCTGCGCAGGCCGTGTTTGGCAAGCTTTCGATAGAACGTACTGCGTCCGATGCCGAGCCGGCGGGCAGCCTGAGCCGCGTCGCCGCTGGCCTCCTCGAGGGCACGGGCGAGGGCGCACTGCTCATAGGCTTCGAGCGAGAGCGGCACTTCGAGCGGGACCCGCGCGGCCGCCCCCGGCGCGCGGCGCCGAGCGATGGGCAGATCACTGGCGCGCAAGCGGGGTCCGCGGGCGAGTGCCAGTGCGGACTCCATCACGTTTTCGAGCTCGCGCACGTTGCCCGGCCAGTCGTGCATCACGAGCAGCTCGAGGGCATCGTCGTCGATCCCCTCGATCTGCGCGCTCGTGCCGCCGTGTTTTGCGAGAAAATGGTGCACGAGTAGCGGCACATCCTCTCGCCGCTCCCGCAGCGGCGGGATCTCGATGCGCACGACGTTGAGCCGGTAGAAGAGGTCTGTACGAAACTGCTGTGCCTCGACCATCGCCGAAAGGTCACGATGGGTGGCGGAGATGACACGGATGTCGATGGGCACCGCGCCCGAAGCGCCGACGGGGCGTACCTCCTTATGCTGCAACGCGCGCAGGAGCTTGGCCTGCACGCTGCCCGGGATTTCGCCGATCTCGTCGAGAAAGAGCGTGCCGCGGTCCGCCATGCGAAACAGGCCGGGAGACGCCCCGATCGCACCAGTGAACGCTCCCCGCTCGTGCCCAAAAAGTTCACTTTCGATGATGGTCTCGGGCAGGGCGCCGCAGTCCACCGGCACAAACGGGCCGCTGGCACGGACGCTTGACGCATGGATCGCACGCGCGACCAGTTCTTTGCCGGTCCCGCTCTCGCCCTGGACGAGCACGTGGCTCTCGTTGTGCCGGAGGCTCTGGATCGTGCGTGCGAGGGCGCGCATCCTGGGCGAGGTCCCCACGAGTTCGGGCGCCGCACCCCGGCCGCGCAGCTCCTGCTCGAGCTCGCGATTTCGCTTCACGAGGCGGTGGCGCTCGAGCGCCTTGCGCACGGTGGTGCGCACGCGGTGCGCATCTTCGAAGGGTTTCGCGAGGTAGTCGAAAGCCCCTCGCCGCATGCACCCAACCGCGCTCTCGACGCTCGCGTGCCCCGTCATCACCACGACCTCCACATCGGGCCGGTCGCGCTTGATCCGATCCAGAAGCTCAAGACCCGACACCCCGCGCATCACGAGGTCGAGCAGGACCACCTCGAGATCGGGATTGAGAAGCGTCGTCTCGGCAGCCGCGGCGTCCTCGGCCAGGGCCAGCTGGTGGCCGTCGGCCTGGAGGATCCGGCGGAGAGCCCGGAGCATGAGCGGCTCATCGTCTACCAGCAGGACGAGGCCCCGCAGCTCATCGGGCCGCGGGGAAGTAGGATCGGCGCGGGGATCTCGTGCATCAGCCGGGGGCAGCCCGGCGGCAGCCAGCTGGGGGTCCACGGCGTTCTTATCGGTCCCGGAATCGGGACCCTTGAGTGGGAACTGCCCCGGCTTGAACCGCGGACCGAAGTCTCTACACTGCGCGGGCCCCCCTCCGCTGCGCGGAGGTTTCAAAGCTGCGAAAAGCGCACGTTCTCATCGTTGACGATGAGGAACTCTATCGCCGAGCCCTGGAGCGCATCCTCTCGCGCATGGGGCTCACGGTTTCGATGGCCCGAGACGCGAGCGAGGCCTTGGCCCTCGTCTCTGGCCAATCTGTCGACCTCGTCTTGTGCGACGTTCGGATGCCCGGAATCAACGGCATCGAGCTTGTGCGCCAGTTGAAAGACCTCGAGCCCGACCTGCCCTGCATCGTGATCACTGGGTATGGCAGCGCCGAGCACTCGGTGGAAGCGCTCCGGGCCGGGGCCTTTTGGTACCTCGAAAAGCCCTTCGACCAGAACCACCTCGACGTGGTGCGGCGGCTCGTGGAACAGGCGATCGAGCACGGGCGGCTGAAAGCGGAAAACCGCCTGCTCCAGAACCAACTCCGCGCGCGCTATCGCTTCGAGAACGTGGTGGGCACAAGCGCTGCGCTCCGCCGCGTTCTGGATGTCGTGGAGAAAGTCGCAGACACCGAAAGTACGGTGCTCATCACAGGCGAGAGCGGGACCGGGAAGGAGCTCATTGCACGAGCCCTCCACTTCAACAGCCGCCGCGCGGACCGCATGCTGGTCACCGTAAACTGCGGGGCGATTCCTGAAGAGCTCCTCGAAAGCGAGCTCTTTGGGCACATGCGGGGAGCCTTCACCAACGCCATCGCCCACCGAGAGGGCCGGTTCTCCCTGGCGAACGGGGGGAGCATCTTCCTCGACGAGATCGGCGACATGAGCTCGAACCTCCAGGTGAAGATGCTGCGCGTACTCCAGGACCGCAGCTTCGAGCCCGTCGGTTCGTCCAAGACTGTGCGCGTGAATGTTCGGGTGATTGCGGCGACGAACCAGAACCTCGAGCAAGCGATCCGCGAGCGACGCTTCCGGGAAGATCTGTTCTACCGCTTGAACGTCATTCCGATCGAAATGCCGTCCCTGCGCGAACGCTCGGACGACGTGCCGCTTCTCATCCATCATTTCCTTGAGCGGGTAAGCCACGGCAAAGCCAAGCTGGTGGGAATCACGGCGGAGGCCGTCGACCGGTTGTGCGCGTACGACTGGCCGGGCAACGTACGCGAGCTCGAGAACCTGATGGAGCGACTCGCGATCTTGCGCGGCGAAGGGGAGATCGGGGTCGAGGACCTGCCGAGGTCGATCCGCGACAGGGCTTCCGAGCCCGCCTTTGCCGCCCCGCACGTTCCGGCGAGTGGCCTGCCGTTCAACGAGGTGGTCGACCGCTTCGAGACCGACATCATCCGACAGGCACTCGAGCACACGCACTGGAACAAGAACCGCGCCGCGCAGCTCCTGGGTCTGAATCGCACCACCTTGCTGGAAAAGATGAAAAAGAAGGGCCTCGACGCGCCCGAAGGGTGAGCCCCCCCGGACCCCGCGAGCACCGATTCGTAACGCCATCCCGACGATCGCGTCGGAACGCTGACGCTCTTGCGAGCGGCCCGCCTTGCCGCCTCAGCGGGCTGCATGCGAGCGCGCGCCTTCTCTGCCGGTCGGTAGCCCCCCCCGAGTCTCCGGAAACTCGCGTGCTTCTGGAACCTTACGCATATCCAGGACAGCTCGTGGAGCCCTGACGGCTAGGCAAGCCGGTGCTTTGGCATGGGGCGTGCTTCTGCCGGCAGCACGCAGGCAAGCCAATGGCAGATGAACTGAAACAGGGGGAACAATCCATGGAGACGCTGCTGCGAGAGCTGAAAGAGAGCAACTCCGAGGTACCGCCGACGCTCAAGGAGCAGATCGTCCTCGAGCACACGCCCCTTATCCGCTACATCGTGAACCGCATCGCCGTCCGGCTTCCCTCGCACATCGACCTTGACGACCTCCATAACACCGGTGTCATCGGCCTCATGGACGCGATCGAGAAGTACGACCCCGACAAGAACTGCAAGTTCAAGACCTACGCCGAGTTCAGAATCAAGGGGGCCATCCTCGATCAGCTTCGCTCGCTCGACTGGGTGCCCCGCAGTGTCCGCCAGAAGAGTCGGCGCCTCGAGCGCGCCTACGGGGAGGTGGAGCAGCGGCTTGGCCGATCGGCGAGCGAAGAGGAAGTCGCGGATTCGCTGGGTCTCCAGATCGACAAGTTCCACGAGCTGCTGAACCAGGTGCGCGGCATCTCGCTCGTGAATCTGGAAGAAATCCGGGGTTCGAGCCCTGACGGGGACCGCAACGGAAGCTTTGCGGACATCGTCGAGGACGTGCACTCCGAGAATCCGTTCGCGTCTCTGAAGCTCCAGGAAATGAAGGAGATCATTGGCGACACGATCGCCACGTTGCCGGAGAAGGAGCGGCTCGTGGTGTCGCTCTACTACTACGAAGACCTCAATATGAAGGAAATCGGCTCGATCCTCGGCATTACCGAATCCCGGGTATGCCAGATCCACACGAAGGCGGTGCTGCGTCTGCGCTCGAAGCTGAAGGGCATGACGGAGCGCTAACCTAACTTCGCGGATTCGCGGGGTTGGGAAGCTCTAAGTTGTTGATATTCCTGGGTCTCGTGTTCAAAGGTCGGCACTACATGGGGGGCTTGGGAGCGCGTAGATCAGTGGTGATTCTGGGCGCTGGCTGGGCCG
>DATFYN010000348.1:0-5526 GCA_035315025.1 Myxococcota bacterium | reverse complement strand
TGACGGAAGCCACCCGTCTCACGGAGAGCTTCGCTCGGTTCTACGTCCATGCGCTGCCCTTCGACCGTTCCTTGCTCGCACAGGCATGGGCCCGTTGCACACGCCCGGACCAAGTCGAGCCCTGCCTTGCGGGTCGCCAGCGCGCGCGTGAGCTAATGGGGCCGAGCTCTTGACCCGTGCGAAAACCAGACACGCGGCCCACGGTCCGAGACGGAACGAGTCGAAGCGCCGATGAGCCAGTCCGCTGCCGCATTGCGCCCGGCAGACGGACCCGGTATCGCCGAAAGGGCGCTGAGTTCTATCGCGACGCCCTGGGCTTCCAGCTGCTGCACTTCCACGACTACGTCGCCAACCACCCCGTCCCAAGGTGGGATCGGGAGGAACCGGCGATCTATGCGGAGATGGCCGCAGGAGACCAGAGGTTTGGCCTCCACCTCCCGCAGTCGGACGTGGACCGGAGGCGTGTCGGAGGCCTGAGGATCTACTTCCGAGTTCGCGACCTCGACGGTCATCGCCGTCGCGTCATGGCCCATGGCATCGACGCGAGCGAGGTCGTCGAGACCGCATGGATGAAGTGGTTCTCGGTACACGACGCGGACAGCAACGAGATCGTCTTCGGCTCGACGGATAGGTCGATCCATACCCATCGATCCGTGGTGACGCAGAATGTCCGGAGGGCGTGGCGTGAAGGAGGCCGGCGCCGAGAGCTCGACCGAGGCGGCTGGTTGCGGTCGTGAACAGACGCCCGATGGGCTCAACGGCGCCGGCGGCCCTCCGCGGACTAAGCGCGCAAGGCCGACGACATCGTGCCCAAAAGGACGAACGGCGTCTGTGACTTCAGGCACGGCAGCACGTAGGCAAATCGTGTGAAGGGACAGCCCGTGTACCGATCGGTCAAGGGAGCGGCTCGTGCAGACGGGCCGGAAGCGCACCGTGACGAGTAGTTCTGAGCGGGGCGTCGCTGATGGTCGAGACGGCGGCTTGCGGTCGATGCGGGCGTATCGGATACGAGGGAGACGATCCCGAACCCCTCGCGTGTGTCTGGCCCGGTTGTGACTGTCGAATATGGGTGCTGGCGCGCTGTCCAGGCTCGCAGAGAAGGATCCCGCCGGGTTCCGGAAGCCCCCTTCATTGGAGGTCACGATCCAGCGTGCCCGGACTTCGGGAGGGCAGCGGAGGGCGACGAATGACACTTGGGCATGACGGGTCGAAGGGAGCGGGCGTGAGGCTTCCGCAAACGAACGAGGGGAGCAATGCCTGACTTTGCTGTTCACGCGGTTCACGGAAACAGCAACGGGGCTACCACCGCCCCCATCAGTGCCACTACCGCGGATAACGCGGCGCTGCGCGCTGTTGTGGACGGGCTCATCGGGACGTCGTGGAACGAGGCGCAGCACGGGGAGCCGTACGTCGCCCACTCCGGGGTGGGCCCTATTGGTCGGATCCGGGTGACTGTCGCCTGGGGCTCTGGTAGTAGCGCCGGAGCTATCCAGCTTGAGGTGGAGCCGATCCAATAAAGCCCAAGCCCCGCGCTTCGCACGGGCCACAGGGCAGGGAGGGGGGGCACGATGGCGACGACGAGGCGGGTGAAGACATGGGACGATGTGATGAGGACGGTAGATCAGTATGCACAAAAAAAGGTCGCGTCGATGAGCGACAAGGCGCGCAAGAGCGTGCGCGACGGAGCCCTGAACGAGGAGGCCGAGCGCGTGCTCAAGCGCGCTTGCAGGAAGCCACCCAAAGACGTCGCGTTCGGGCTGCTCTACCAGGGCATGAAGGCAAAGTTTGACGAGGTGGTCCGAAAGTCCGCTGCTCTCGAGGGCTGGTAATGAAGCCCAAGCCCCGCGGCCCGAGGGGGCCGGCATGAGGTGACCTGCGTGGTGAAGCCTAGGAGCCGCAGCGCATGGACGCACGCACGCCGCCGTGTGCGCAGTCTCTTCACGCGGCCGCTCGCAGCACTTACGGCATCCCTCGCGCCGCCGTTCTACATGCTGTACATGCGGCTCGTCTGGTCGACGAGCCAAGTCGATCTCGGGAACTTCGGCGAGCTCCAGCGCCTGTGCGACGAGTGCGATGGCGCGGTTGCGCTCCTCTGGCACGAGGAGGTGTTGACCGTCGCCTATGGGTACTGGTGGGCCGGCATCCACGGCCACACATTGGCCAGCCGCGGCGATGCCGGAGAGGTGATTTCGCGACTGCTCCTCCGCTGCGGTTACACTGTCTTCCGGGGTGGCTCGACGACGTCGCGCTCGCGTCACCGCGAGGGTGTGATTGATGACCTCGTCGCGCCCATGCGCGACCACCACCGGGTGCTGTACGGGCTCACTGTCGACGGGTCGAAGGGCCCTGCCTATCGCATGAAGACAGGAGGAATTGTCGTCGCGGGCACTTGCGGGAAGCCCATCGCGCTCATTCGCACTTGGTATCGCCATTCTCTTCGCCTCTCTACGTGGGACCGCACGGCGATCCCACTCCCCTTCAATCGGATCGCCTACTATTACCGCGGCCCGTACTTCGCGCCGGAAAGTCTCGCCGACAGTGCAGCTCTCGAGCGCTTCCGGGGTGAGCTCGAAGACGATCTCGTCGATCTCGCGGCAGAGAGCTACGCGGCGATGGGTCAGTCCCGCCCGGCGAACCTCGTGAAGCGGCCCGTTCCGCAGACGACCGTGGGACCGCCGTGAGCCGGGCTCTGCGCGCGCCCTTGCACTGTCTTTTCAACTGCAGCACGGCGCATGCGTTCTGTACGGACGCAAATCGGCAGCATGTTAGAAGACAAGAAGAAGGACACGATGGCAGGTCAAAATGATCCCGCGCGGCGATCATCGCTGGCTCGTCAGTCACCCTCGAGCGCCGGCTCCGCGAAGGGGCGTCGCTCTCGGCGATCGCGCGGGAGCTCGGCTGCGCCGTCTCGACGGTCAGCCTGGACGCGAAGCGCCTCCGGGAGAGCGCAGTAGCGTGACTCGCGAAACAATCCACACGCGCTATGCTGTCTACTCCGGCGTGTGAGGGCGGGACGATGGCGCCCTGCCCAACCACACGAACAACTGCGGTGGCCTCGATCTTCCCGCCCCCCACGTCGGTCGCGCTTCCCTATCACTCCTAGACCGTTGAGGCAGGCAGAGCCGCCATGCTCGATGC
This sequence comes from Myxococcota bacterium, assembly GCA_035315025.1. GTDB lineage: Bacteria > Myxococcota_A > UBA9160 > UBA9160 > UBA9160 > UBA9160. The sequence goes on along the minus strand of DATFYN010000348.1, from coordinate 2,388 downwards.
CCTCGAGTGCGAGATCCGGTGCCTTTACTGTGGCCACGTGGGATACGAGCGAGTCGGGTGGCTGCTTAAGCATCCGGAGTTCTTTTGTCCGCAGGGCTGCGGAGCCATCATCTCCAGCCCCGTCGCAGACCTGTCGGAGTTGAGCCCCGTATCTATGCCTTCTTGCAACGACCTCGACCTGAGCCGATGGGAGCCCAAGAAGGCGAGGCGAGTGGCGGGAGACCGAACGTCCGGTCGCGATCGAAACGTGCGCGGGAAGACGCAGCGCGGTCGCGCTCGCTCACCTCGCTGACGCCCATGGCCCCCAGATTGGCCCTTTAGCGACCTGCCAGCTATCAGGCGCGTAGGGTCTCGGCGCTGCGGGAAGTTGGTAAGGTAAAAACGCTTGCCGGGCCGCTCGTGTGCTGGGGGCCGGAGACGCTCATAGCCGACCAGGGGCTGGGCGAGCGCGGACACGCCTTTGGTGCATCGTGTGGCCGTCCAAGTCGGCGGCGAGAGCCCCAGATGAGTACCTCCTCGCTTGGTTCAGCACCGTGTCTGGTTCGTCGGGGCTGACCACGTGAGCCACCGCGTGAGGTTCACGGCGATGGGTTACGGGAGCGAAGGAACGCCAGATACTTGAGGAGCTCCTCCTCTTCTTCAGCGGTCAGATCGTCGATCGCGAAGGCAGCCAGCCTTCTCTGGTGCCCAGCCGCGCCGCCCTTGGACGGCAGCAGGTAGCCGACCTTCTCCATCAACCCCTCGTAAGGCACTCCATAGACTGCCGCCAAGCTGTGCAGCACGTTGGGCGACGGCTTTCGGATCTTCCCCTTCTCGAGCTGACTCAGGTACGCGTTCGAGATCGCCTTGTCTGTGGCCTCTTTGACCTGCCGGAGTGAGAGCCCCTTGGCTGTACGCAAATCGGCCAAGAGGCCGCCGAGCTCGTTGGGCCGCCCTACGAAGCTGGAGCGCTTGCGCCGGGGTCGTCTGCTGCCGGCCCTCATGCGCCGCAGTATGGCGAATTTGCGTGCTCGATCAAGCATTCTGCATGCTTGCTTGATAAATTTATTTTGCGTAGTATATTTAGCATACAGAGCTGCTGTTGTTTACCGGCTGCCTGCATAGGCCCGGTCACAGCGAAGAGCATTGAAGGAGAAGCAAACGATGAAGGTAAGACCGTTGCACGACCGACTCCTCGTAAAGCGTATTGAGGAAGAGGAGAAGACCAAGGGGGGACTCATCATCCCCGATAGCGCCAAGGAGAAGCCTATGGAGGGCAATGTGATCGCCGTGGGCGAAGGGAAAGTCGATGAAGACGGCAAGCTCCGTCCACTCGACGTGCACAAGGGTGACCGCGTGCTCTTCGGTAAGTACTCCGGCACTGAGATTCAATTCCTGGGTGACGAACATCTGATCATTCGTGAGGACGATGTCCTCGCGGTGCTCGAGTAGGAGAAACGCATCATGTCCGCAAAGCAGATCCAATATGGACAGGACGCGCGGGAGCGGCTCCTTCGGGGCGTCGACCAGCTGGCCCACGCCGTGCGTGTGACGCTCGGGCCCAAAGGCCGCAACGTGATGATCCACAAGAGCTGGGGATCCCCCACTGTCACCAAGGATGGAGTTACGGTGGCGAAGGAGATCGAGCTCGAGGATCGCTTCGAGAACCTCGGCGCGCAGATGGTCCGCGAGGTGGCGAGCAAGACTTCCGATGTGGCTGGCGACGGCACGACCACCGCCACCGTGCTCGCGCAGGCCATCTTTCACGAGGGGATCAAGATGGTCGCCTCCGGGATGAACCCGATGGGGCTCAAGCGCGGGATCGACAAGGCGGTGGCAGTCCTCGTCGAGGACCTCGGCAAGCAGTCGAAGAAGACGCGCACGGGCGAGGAGATCGCTCAGGTGGGGACGATCTCTGCCAACGGTGATGAGACGATCGGGAAAATCCTCTCCGAGGCAATGGAGAAGGTCGGCAAGGAGGGCGTGGTCACGGTCGAGGAGGCCAAGAGCATGGAGACCACCCTCGACATCGTCGAGGGCATGCAGCTCGACCGCGGCTACCTCTCGCCCTACTTCGTGACCGACCCCGAGCGCATGGAGGTGGTCCTCGAGGATGCGCTGGTTCTCCTTCACGAGAAGAAGATCAGTAGCATGAAAGATCTGCTGCCTCTCCTCGAGCAGGTCTCCAAGCAGGGCCAGCCCATCCTGATTGTGGCCGAAGACGTGGAAGGGGATGCCCTGGCGACGCTCGTCGTCAACAAGCTACGGGGCACTCTGAAGTGTGCGGCCGTCAAGGCGCCCGGCTTCGGGGATCGCCGCAAGGCAATGCTCCAGGACATGGCGATCCTGACGGGCGGCCAGCTCCTGGCCGAGGAGCTCGGCCTCAAGCTCGAGAACGTGACGCTGAAG
>DATFYN010000347.1:0-2881 GCA_035315025.1 Myxococcota bacterium | reverse complement strand
CTGCAAAGCGTTGCCCGCGCAGTGGATGGAAGGGATGCGTAATCTCGGCCCACCCCCATTGCTCGCTGGACTGCGGTGCAGTTGACGATGGGCGTCGGAATGCCCAGGCGCCTCTCGCCTCCATCCTTCTTCGGTATGGCTACCGACCGGACAGCAGGAGGGAAGTACGTCCCCGACGACATGCGATTCCAAATCTTGAAGAGGTTGTTCTTGAGATCCTTCTCGAACGCCTCGATGGATTCGGAATCGACTCCAGCTGCTCCTTTGTTCGCCTTGACCCGCTTGTAGGCCTCCCACACCACTCGTTTGGAGATACAAAACGGCTTCGCTTGGCTCGAGGGCTCCTCCCGCTCGCGCGGTTGACCTCCGGGACAAGCCGGATGACGCGACCCCTTCGCTCCCGCTGCTTTCACAGCGTTCCCCACTACTACGGGTCGCTCCGTCCCTGTGCCTCGCATCGGTACTCTCATCCTCGTGGGGCGACCACTTGGATTTCTCCCTTCGCATCGAGGCGACAGGTTCCCACGTTCCGCACAAGGGCCTGGTTCGGGTTCACGCCGCCTTTATGCCGGGTGTCGCCCAGCCAAGCTGCAGACTCCCGCTGGACTTGTCCCGGGCCAACGATGCGTCCCGGTTTCGACACCGTCCCTACGCTTTCGACACGTTCATGGCGGTTCACTTGTGTTCGTCTCCCCGAACCTCACCTGACGCGGTCTCGCCGCGCCGTTTCCCATGACGCTCACCACCCCGGCTCTTGACCGGAGCAGCTCATGGTGGTTTGGAGCCTGCCTCTGCCAACCGGCTCCGAGGGGCCTACCCTCATCCCTTGCGCAGCAAGGCCGCTTTCAGTTGGCCATTACGGCCTCCCTTCCGCGCCGTCGTGGCGCACCATCATCTGCGTAACGCTCGAACCGGACCGCGGAAACTCCCGCTTGAGCCACTCCGCCCACCGCCGCCTCGGTACTCGGCTCCTTGCGGAGGCCTTCCGCTTGGAGATCTCCCTTTGCATCGACGGTCGAGGTTCCCACGTTCCACACTGCCGCCTGAACCAGGCTCACGCCGCCTCTCGGCCGGACGCCACCCAGGCCGTCTGCACGCTCCCCCTGGGCTTCTTCCCGGAGCAAACACACTCCCCGGTTTCGACGCCATCGAGATACTTTTCGACCCATCATCAGCGGTTCACTTGCGTTCGTCTTCCTGGTTCTCACCTGACAGGCTTCAGCCTGCCTTTTCCCGCGACGCTCACCACCCTGGCTTTTGACCAGCGCAGCTCGCGGTGGTTTGGCACCTGGTCGTGCAACCCGGCACCGAGGGGCCCACCCTCATCGGCTGTGCAGTTCCGCGCGTTAGAAGCTCATGAGCGCCTCCTTCCTGCGCGTTCGTGGCGCACTGTGTTCTCAATACCTGTCAGCCTGGATCTGGTCCTCCCGGGTTCGGTCGGAGAGGATACTGCAGACTTGCGAGCCGAATTAGACTGTTGCCGAAGTACGATGTCGCGCAGGATCTCAATGCCATGGAAGGACTCCTGAAGCTGATCGCAGCATTGCTCCGCTCCGCTCTCGCCCTCTTCCGAGGCCGCGGCCAACAGGCAATCGTGGAGCTTGCCGCTGTGCGCGAGGCGGCTTCATGCAGCAATGCTGAGAGGAACCCCAGACGGCACGGGAGCGCCGCTCTCTCGGAAAAGGCACCTTAGGCCGCCACCCCTCGAAACGATAGGAGAGCCTCCAGCAACGGAGGGCTAACGAAGTAGCGCCCCCCCCGCTACCAACTTCAAGACCGGCCTGGCGACCTTCGAGGTCCCGGGCTGGTTCCGTTAACGGGACCCGGAGCAGCCCCTCGACCCGGAAGCCGCGCTCGGGGTCGGCCGAGACGCGGAGCCGCCCATCCTTCGGGACCGCCCCGAGCGCCGCCAGGAGGTTCCGCAGAACTTCTGCGCGTCCCTGTTCGGCCAGTCTGGATTCGCAAGAGAGATTCGCATCGGGATCATTCCCAGCGCGGAGCTGCAGAAGGAGCGGACCTCGGATCGCCTCGCCGGCTGCGAGAACGCGATGAGCCATTGACTTACTACGTCAATGGCTTATGATCCGCCTTCGTGGAGTTCGAGTGGGATCCTGCGAAGGACGTCAGCAACCAGCGAAAGCACGGTCTGTCCTTCGTGGAGGCCCGGCGGCTCTTCGAGTCTGGTGTCGACTATCTCGAGATCTTCGATGCGGAGCATTCGGAACTCGAAGATCGGTTCCTCGCCATCGGGCCCATCGATCGCGGGCTCGTGGTCGTCGTCTACACGGAACGAGAAGAAGGCCGAGTCCGAATCCTTGGCGCCCGAATGGCCAACAAACGCGAGCAGATTCTGTACCGCTCGCAGATGGATCGATACAGATGACGGATATTCCCGAACTAACGGACGAACAGCTCGAGAGAGCGATTCCCGCGCGCCTGCGGAGGCGGCTGATGCAAGGACGCTTCGAGTCCGGAGAGGACATCGCGGCGTTGCGAAGCTTCGTCGGCCTGACTCAGGCTGAGTTCGCCAGAGCGATCGCAATCAGCGTTCATACCCTGCGCAACTGGGAGCAGGGCCGAAGGAAGCCGGAAGGACCCGCAATCGCGCTCCTGCGAATCGCCGCGCGGCATCCGAGGATCCTTCGAGAGAATCTGGAGTCCGCGGCTTGAGCGGACGTCCGTCGGATCTTTGGTGGACCCTGTGGCTTCCGAAAACGCGATCGGCACGTGATTATTGATGTTTGTGCTTATCCATGTACCTCAGCCTGTGACCGCATCCGACACGCGTGAGTGCGACGCTGTTCTCCGAATTCTCGAGGGAGGACAGACTCATGCAGGTCCCGAAGACGCTGCACGACTTCTACGAACAGTTCCCGGATGA
>DATFYN010000346.1:0-9891 GCA_035315025.1 Myxococcota bacterium | reverse complement strand
CTGGGCGCTTTCGCGGGCCAGATACCGGCCATGAGCACGCCAGTGACCGCCGCTGCGATTCGCGACGTAGCGGACCTTGACCACGCTCCGCTGCAAGGCCGAAGCCGGGACGGCGAGGCGCGGAACGCGACGGAACGCAGCACGCTTTAGGCGCCGGCCGCCGCGCATCCACGCGCGCACCTGGCGCAGGCGCAGGGCGCTCGGGCCTCCGCCGCCATGGCGGAGACGACGCGACCGGAGGCGCATCTTCACGCCGTCGTCCGTGCGATCTGCCTTCGTCATCTGCGACCCGCGGCTCTAGCGGTTCCCGCAGGTAACGAGGCTGTGATCCGGTCGGCAATTGCGCGCGAGGCTGTCGCGAAGGGGGATGCTCGCGGGACGAATCCGGATCCGCCGGCAGCGCACAATCCGTCGGGGATGAAGTCTCGGGCACCCATCGGTGCAGATTGTCCGCGGAGTTCGCGATTCGGCCACAATCCGAGCGGAATCTGTTGTCTAGATTGACAAATCAGAGAAACAGGGCGGTGTCGCGAGCGCGCATATGCACAATCTCCGATCCCAAATGCATGCTGCGCCGCTGCAATTCGGAAACTCAGGCGCTCCTGCTTAATCTTGCGTGTTGCCCGATCACGCGCTTCCCCCCGCGGGTCTTCTTCTTCTTCTTCGCATCTTCATGCTCGTCACGATCTTCCAGCGGGTCCGCGATGCGCGCGTGGAAAGACACAGACTGTAACCGCCACCGGCATCGCCGTGAGCACGCCGAGCGCACGATGTGCGATCGATCGGCGGCGAGCTCGAGTGCACACCTTTGGTACGACTGAGTGCGGGCCGGAGTGCTGGTTTCGTACCCGCTCGTGGCACCGTCTTGCACGCGGCGGTGCCCGCCTCGAGATCCGGGGAAGGCCTGAACTGCGCCGGCGGTGAATCAGTTTCCGGACCCTGCCGCGCACACTCGCGAACCCGCCGACGTTCGGCGGCGGGGGCCTGATTGTGGACAGCCTCGAGGTGCGCACCGCAGCGCGATGCGCACCCCGAGGAGCGCGTCAGAAGTCGCTCGGGAAGCCGATTGTGACGACCGGCTCGGCCTGGTCGCCGGTCCCGATCTCGACACGCAGGGTGACCTTTTGCCGGCGCTCACCGCGCCGCGGGAGGATCACGAGGAAGTCTCGCGTCCATTCGCCTCGCTTGGCCGCGCGCGCGAGGTTGGCCATCCAGAGGACGTCGTGGGCGCGCCCACGGTCATGAAGGTGCCGTTACACGGAGTCCATCAAGGCGCTTGCTTCACGGAGGTCCGGAGTGTCGAGCCCTTCAGTGAATCCGCCGTACACGTCGGAAACGAGCGAGTGAGCGGCGTCGCTTTGTCCCAGGTCTCTCCAGAGACGCGCCAGGCTCATCGCAGCGCGGAGCTCGAGTGAGCGCGCGCCCTGGTCACGTGCCACCTCGAGTGCCTTCTGGAAGGAACTCTCGGCGGACCCAAGACGTGGATCAAGTCGCAACAGTTCACCGCGCAGGCGATGGATCTCGACCTCCCAAAATCGCTCGCCGCTCTTCCCGATGAAGGACATCGCCTCGTCGATGGCAACCATGCCCGCCCGCGGCGCTTCCCGCACGAGCTCAGCCTCCGCGAGAGTGGCGAGTAGCAGTGACAACCCTAAAAGCGCGCCCGCGCTCTTCACCGCGGAGACGCCCTGCTGGAGTCGGTCGATGCCCGCTTCGACTTCTCCGCGCTGCACCCACAGCCATCCTTCGGCTGCGTAGGGCCAGGCGTAGGTGAAGCCGAATCCGTGCTCGTCCAAATGCCGCGCGGCCAGCCTTTCGAGCGAGTCCACGGACTCCGGAACCCGCCGAAATTGCTCGACCGACTCGCTGAGGACCAAGGCTGTGACCGCAGCGAACGCGTCGCCAACCGCCTCGGCCCGTGAGCGAGCGGCGTGCGCGCGCCGACTGGCTTCGTCCGGATGGCCCCGGAGCCAGGCAGTCCACGCGGAGAAGGCGAGTGCCATGACGGCGGGATCGTGCCCGAGCAAATTCGTAGGCCCCCGAGGGTCTAACCCGCCCAACAAGCTCGGCACGAGCGCGTGTTCCCGCTCTGCCATCTTGAGTTCGCCGCGCAGGAGCGCGTTGGTTCCGAGCCCAGTGTGAATCTGAGCTAACAGCGCCGGATCATCGACGCGAGACACGAGCGTGGCGTTCTGCTCGGCGAGGATTCGTGCGGTGTATAAGCTGCACCCAGCATTTTGGGACCGCGTTAGCCAGCCAAGGACCAGCGACTGGCTCGGGTAGTCGCTGAGCTCGGTTGCAAGCGCGAGCGCACGCGCGAGGTTCGCCTCTCTCTCGACTGCAGCGTAGCCGACCGCAACGAGCACACTTCGAGCGAGCTCAAGACGCAGCTCGAGTTCGTATCGAGACAACGCGTCGGAGTGCGGGAGGGCCCTGAGTATGTCGAGAGCGTGCGTCAAGTAGTTGACCGCCTCGCGCCGCGCGAAGCGCCGCTGGACGCCGGCGGCGGCCCGGCGAAGATGCTCGATCGCGCCCTTCGGATCGCCTCCACGCTCACAGTGGAGCGCCATCTCGGCTGCGAGAGCACCCAGCTCGTTCCCATATCCAACTTCGAGCCGCCGCGCGATGCTCAGGTGGAGCTGCTGCCGTCGTCCAGACGCTACGCGGTCGTACAGGATTCGGCGGAAGGCCGCGTGGAGAAATCCATAACGCTCGCCGACGCTGCCGTCCGGCCAGAGCGCGGGGCCTGCTCCTTCCAGGAACCACCCCCACCCCGCCAGCCGTCCACAGGCCTTCTCCACAGTCGAGACTTCGACGCCGAGAGCGGCCGCGATGGTCTGGGCTGAAGGGGTCTCGCCGGCAACGCTTGCAGCCTCGAGCACCTCGACCTCTTCGGCACTGCATTGGGCCAGTCGGGCTTCAAGGACAGCTTTGAGGCTCTCCGGCGCGGTCTCGCGAAGCCAGTCCGGAGCTGCCAGAAGTTTCCACCTAGTATCGGTTTGCTTGAGCCATCCCTGGCTTATGAAGTGGCTCACCAATGTGACTATGAAGAGGGGATTTCCGTCCGTGATTCTGCAGATCAGGGTCGTTAGCGCTGGGTCCAAGTCCGTCGCGAAGCGCGAGCCGAGGTACGATTGCACCGCGGCCTCGTCGAGGAGCTCGAGCGCCAGATTCTCGCAAGCATTCTCCAAGAGTAGCGACCGCCTGAGCGCCGCGATCGGATGTGCACCCATCGCTGCCTCGACCGGACGATAGGTTGCCAGCACCAGTAGCCGCGTCGCGTCCGGTCGCTTCATTAGAGCCGACAGCAAGTCCACCGTGCTGGGATCGCTCCAGTGGAGGTCTTCGAGGCAGAGCACGAGGGTCCGCTCCGCGGCCAGCGCCTCCGCGGCGAGATAGAACTCTCGCAGCATGCGCGTCGGCATGATTCTTGGTGGGGTTGCAGGAGCCGTATTTCCCTCCTCGGGTTGGAGCAGCCCCGGCATCTGGTGGAGCCAAGTCGGTGCAAATCGATGCAGAGCGCGCCGTACCGGATCGGCACCTGCCCCGCGTGCGAGCCGATCAAGCGCCTCAAAGATCGGGAGGTATGCTTCTCGCTCGCCGTGGTGCTCCACGCACTGTCCCCAAGCGACCCAGACCGGTTCCTCTGCATCGGCGAGACCCTCGAGAAAGGTCTTCACCACGCTCGTCTTGCCGATACCGGCTTCACCGGTCACGAAGGCAATCTGGCGACGGCCGGCTTGGGCCTTCCGGAAGATCGCGCCGAGCCGTTCGAGTTCTCTCTCTCGCCCATGCAACACGCGAGTCTCACCCTCCTTGTGCGGATCGAGAAACGAGAAAGAGAGGGGAGACGCGTCGTTCGGCCGAATCAAGCGCCGTGTTTTTGCAATGAAGCGAAAACCTCGCCCGTGGACCGTAGCGATGATTCGCGGCTCGTGTGTGTCGTCGTTTAGCGCGCGACGCAGCTCACTGATCGAGTGACCCAAAGTTCCGGGCGTGACGTGTGCGTCCCGCCACACGGCATTCAGTAGCTCTTCCGTGGTCACGACTCGGCCAGGATTCTCCGCGAGGTAGCGCAACACCTGCCAAGTCTTAGCCCGCAGAGCGACTGGGTTCTTCCCACGCCACAGCCGCTCGCCTGGTCCATCGAGCCGAAAGGAGGCGAATTCAATCAAGTTTGGCCTCAAGCGTTCAGCGGGGCGGGCGCAATTGGCGCCCCGAACCGGCCTAAGAACCTGCGGGTTAAAGCCTTAGTACTCATGACTTATAGCCCTCGGTGCAAGAATTAGCCCGCTCCGATTCGCAACCGGAGAATGCTCCTCCGTCCGATAAGCCAGCTCCGTGCGATATTGCGCCGCAGACCCCCGAGGCCAGAGGTCCATGTGGGCAAAGACCCGACGATCCTAAAGCAGAGGGTGCGTTGAGCTGCACCGGCGCCCCGATCCCATTCACGTTTTCCGGATCTAGATGACTGCCAGTCGATCGATCCGGCCAACGACGTCTGGCCGCGAACAACTGGAATGTCATCGAAGCGGCGATGGCTGACGAGAATAATCTCACCCCACTTCGACCTGGGGTAGAGGCCGCGGTGAAGCTCCCCGCATGGACCGGTGCGGGCGTACTGACATTACATCGACGCAGATCGGGCCAGCGCGCGCGTTTAAGGAACGCTGCGCGGACGGAGAAGGCAGACGGTATGATCGAGAACCCAGACGGACATCTGAGCCGTCGCCCCAGCGCCAGGGAATCGTAAGGAACTGCGGCGCTTCGACGCCTGAAAAGGGAACGCCTGCATGAAGAGAAAGTTCGCCTTGGCGATGGCGCAGCTTGCGTTCTCGCTCGTCGCACCGCTCGCTTATGCAGACGATCCATCCACCGTGACCGGAGGGTCGGCCCAAGAGAAGGCAGAACAAGGGGACGACTGAGCTCAATAAGCAACTCACCAACCCAGTGAGCAATATTTGGTCTATTCAGTTTCAGCAGAACAATTTCAGGATGAGCCCCGGCATCGGCTTCGACCAAGGAGAGCGCTGGAGTTCGAACCTCCTGTTCCAGCCCGTCCTCTCGGTGGCCCTCACCCCGGATTGGAACCTCATCACGAGGCCCGTGATTCCGCTCTTCGTCTCTCAACCGCATCCGCAGGAATCCGATCCAACGCACGTCGATCGCACGACGGCCTTTGGGGACACCATCTGGCTGAACCTGCTCTCTCCGAGTTCAAAACTCGTTGGTGAGAATTGGTTGCTTGGAGTGGGCCCGACCTGGATTTTCCCGACCGCAACCTCCATGTGGACGGGGAATGGCAAGTGGCAGGTGGGTCCAAGCGCCGTCGTGGGGTACCTCTCGGAGAAATAGATCTTGGGTGCCTTCCTGCAGAATTGGACATCCTTTGGGGGAGCTGGACCACGCGCCACGAATTCGATGAACCTCCAGCCCTTTGCGTCCTACTTTTTGCCCGATGGCTGGGCGATCGGATACTCCGGCAATATCCTGGCGGATTGGAAGGCCAGCGCGACGAACGCCTACACCGTCCCCATTGGCGTGGCGATCAGCAAAGTCGTAAAGTTGAGTCCACTACCCATCAAGTTCCAGGTCGCCGGACAGTGGATGCCGGTTCATCCGACCAACTTTGGACAGGCGTGGAATCTCCAGTTTTCTGCCACGCCTGTCCTCCCGAAGCTCATCAAGGGGAATCTCCTCGATCCGGAAAGCCTGCAATTCGGCTTGGGCAAGTGACGCGCTGCGCGTGACTGCGGAGGGGTAAATGCGAAAGCTGCTGATTGGGATGCTTTGTATTCTCGTATTGGGTTCACAGCCCGAGCGAGCCAACGGTGTCGTGCTGCAACTACCGCCAGAGGATCAACAGGCGATCGCAGCAAAACTCGGCTCGGGTGTCGTGGGCAAGGCATTGCCGAGCGAGCCCATCCAGGATCCCTCGGTTTATTTCCCACTTCGGGACAAGGCGCTTGTCTACCAGGTCACGTCTGGCTCGAACACCGGGAACACGCAGACGCTTTCTCTTGCAAAGGCGAGGCGCCCGAGTGGGAAGCCAGCATGGCGGTTTCAACTCGCTCCCTCGCTCCAGGCCTTCATCCGTCAGACCCCCGAGGGCGATCTTGTGATGCCCGCCGTAAGTGACCTAACGGAGGGTGTGGTGGTCGTGAACACGCCCGCGAATCCCTTCGTGATGACGGGCATGAAGCCAGGCGAGTCGCGTCCCTTCTCGCAGACGGTTTCGGTCAACTACCTCGACGATCCTACAGACCAGGATTATTCGGGATCCCTAAGTGGCACCTACACCTTCATGGGCACCTACCAGGTGACGGTACCGGCCGGCACGTACAACGCCGTCCTGTTCCGGGTCAAGTGCGAGGGCAAAGTGGGTCCGGCTCACACGCAGGACACAGCTTACTACTTTTTCGCACCAGGCGTGGGTGTTGTCGCGATGATCACGCAGGAGGACGTGACAGCCTTCTGGATCATTCATATTGACACGAGCATTGGGAAAATTCTGACCTCGAACTGAGCTCGTGTGCTCTTCCCCCGTTCTTCGGACTCACGTTGCAAAGAAACCGGTCGGCGGATGCATCCTTTGGTCTCGGCGGGAATCGTCGCGCGAAGGAGAGTACGCGCGATGCTGCGCTGAGGGCGGTTCCAACCGCGCGGTTCCCTCTCACGGCGCAAGGACGCTTTCGAAGCTCGTGAGGGTTCCCCGTCTCTATCTCTTACCCACTGGCCTGCGATCTACACGGTGCGCGATTCGCGGGGCTCGAGTGTCCCCTGATTTCCTAGAAATTTCCTAGAACTTTCCGGAATCTTTCAAGACTTTCGCCCTCGTGCGGAGGTAAGGATTAGGGCGTGAACGCCCCCCTTCCCCGCCGCCGGGCATTCCTCGTCCAATACACGGGCGACGCGGATCCTCCCCGTGGGCAGGTGTCCGGCCGCGTCGAACACATCGAATCCGGCGCGAGTCTGCACTTCAGCTCTCAGGAAGAACTCAACGATTTTATTGCCAACACCCTCAGCAAAGAGAAGCCCCAGCCGGGGGGCACGCCACCGCGGCACTTCAACACCTGAAAGAGAGGATCTTCATGGGCAAGATTCGAGACAAGGTCATCCTACCGATTGCAGCCGGCTCCATGGTCGCTCTGCTTGGGGCGTGCCCCGCAACCCAGCAGGTCTCGATGCCGACGCCGGCTGCGGGCAGTCGGTTTCTCCCCGCTCCGTCGCTCCTCCAGCCGGGTCAACCCGGGCAGGTCGATCAGGTCTACATCAGTCCGAGCGTCAACTGGCGCTCTTACAGCAAGATGATGCTGGATCCCGTGACGATCTGGTCCGGTCCGGGTTCGAACTTTGATAGCGCGTCGCCGGCGACTCAGAGGGCCCTGGCCGATGCCTTCTATAGTGCCGTCTACAATGCGGCGTCCCAGCGCTGCCAGATGGTCCGCGAGCCCGGGCCCGGAACTATGCGGTGGCGGATCGCGCTGGTCGATGCGTCGTCTGCAAATCCATTCCTGAATACGCTCTCGACCTTCGAGCCGCACGTCAAATTGGCGGACATTCTGGCCGGAGCCGTCTTCAATGACGGCGTCGCCTTCTGGGTGGGTCAGGCTACCGCAGAGGGCTTCGCGAAGGATGCCACCACGGGTGCGTTGCTTTGGGAAGGCCAGGACAAGCGGGCCGGAACCAAGGCCTTCATGCGGGACACCTTAAACTCCTGGGTCGACGTCGACAACGCGTTCAAGGCGTGGGCCGATCAGTTCGCCCAGCGACTCGCAGATTGGGGAGCGTGCTCCCAAAAGAAATAGTCCTGAGCGGAATGCGCGAGGCCATTTTTCAACCGCGATGAGGAAATCAAAAATGCAACTCGAGAGAACTTCATTCTTGGTGTCGCCCTTCACCACGGGGCTAAGTACCGTCTGCGCAGTCCTGGCCCTGACGGCCGTCGTGGCGTTCGTTGGCCCTGCCAGGGCGGCCGACGAGAAAAAGCCGAACATCATGTTCATCATGGGCGACGACATCGGCTGGATGCAGCCGAGCATCTACCACCGTGGTCTGATGGTTGGGGAAACGCCCAACATCGACCGTATCGGCAACGAGGGCGCGATCTTCATGGACTATCTCGCCATGCAGAGCTGCACCTCCGGCCGCAATGCCTTCTTCACCGGCATGTATCCGCTGCGCACGGGGATGATCCCGCCGCAGCTCCCGGGGAGCCCGTCTTATTTGCGCCCCGGCACCCCGGCGCTCGCAGTGTTCTTGCACGATCTCGGCTACACCACCGGCGAGTTTGGCAAGAACCACCTGGGCGACCACACCGACGCGCTGCCCACCGCGCACGGCTTCCAGGAATACTGGGGCTACCTCTACCATCTCGACGCCATGCAGCAAGTGAGCTTCCCAGACATCAACAAGAGCACCGCCGTGCAAGGCATCGCGCCACCGTGCAAGAACACGCCGATTCCGGGGTTGCCTGAGGTCCCCGGTGCCGTAGACCCCAGGACCACCTTATGCCTCACGCCACCGCGCCCGGTCCTCTCATGCACGTCCTCCGATGGGACAGCGAAGAACCAGACCTGCAAGGACGAAGGGCCGCTGACGCTCGATCGGTCAAGAACGGTGGACGAGGAGATCTCGAGCAAGGTCATCGACTTCCTCGACCGCAACGACCCCAAGAAGACCGGGAAGCCCTTCTTCGTCTGGTACAACCCGGCGCGCATGCACGTCACGACTATGCTGTCACCTAAGTACGAGGCGATGATTGGAGAAGCGGGAGGCAAAGACTGGGGCATCAACGAAGCCGGCATGAAGCAGCTGGACGACAATATCGGCTATGTCCTCAAGAAGCTCGAGGACATGGGCCAACTCGACAACACGATCGTTGTCTTCACCACCGACAACGGTGCCGAGACGGTGAGCTACCCCGATGGCGGCATCACGCCGTTCAAAGGGCAGAAAGGCGAGGCCTGGGAAGGCGGCTACCGCTCTCCGCAGGTCGTGCGCTGGCCGGGGCACATCAAGCCGGGGACGGTCAAGAACCAGATGTACGCGGCCCTCGACTGGCTGCCGACGCTTGTGGACATCGCCGGTGGTCCGAAGGGTGACGACCTCAGGAAGCAGATCGAGGCCGGCAAGTACCCTGGCATCGTGAAGACGACACTCGACGGCGTCGATCAGCGCGACTACCTCGAAGGCAAGTCGGATAAGTCCGCGCGCGATGTCTTCTTCTACTACTCGGGTGCCACACCATCCGCGGTCCGCTACAAGAACTGGAAGATGTATTACTCGATGGCACCTGGGGGAGCGTCGGGCTGGTTCATGCCCCTCACAAACTATCACTGGACCTTGGTCGGGAACATCAAGCGTGATCCCTTCGAGCAGACTGTCAGCTTCGGAGAATCAAAGTCCGCCATGGCCTTGGGCGGTGCGCTTGCCTCCCCGACTACCGCCTATCTGTACGACTGGAACATGCTGCCGATCGGCCAGTTGCTGTGGGAGAAGGAACTATTTTCCTACAAGGAGTTCCCGCCGCTGCAAGCGGCGGAGACCTACAACCTGGATGGCATCCTGAAGGAAATGGAACGCCATAAGGGAGACGACTAGATCGTTACCGAGTAGTTGTCGAAAATACGTGTCATGGCACAAAGCGGGCGCCCCGACACGGGGCGCCCGCCGAGAGCTGCGATTCCAATGCAACCGTCATTCGCTCCTTCTCGACAACCTGGGTTCCTCGCCCTCCTTGCGACCTCGTGTTCGCAATAATCGACCGGAAGCAGGGAATAACAAGCGACGAGGTGAACCACCATGATACGAGACAAACTCATAGGTTGGAGTCTGACCGTGCTTACCGCTGCGGCAGCGCTTATGTACGGCCCCCTACCGGTGCAGGCA
>DATFYN010000345.1:0-2671 GCA_035315025.1 Myxococcota bacterium | reverse complement strand
GAAACCTAGAATCGGGCGGATGCTCGAGCCGAAGTCTCGGCGCCGCCGTCGCAGCAGCCGCTCCGCCCTGATCCCGTGCGACGAGGGAGGGGTTGGGGGCAAGCCGCGGATCGGGCTGAGGTTCTCGTCGGGGATGCGCCGACCCGTTGGGTGAGGGCTGGTGCTGGTCTGG
This sequence comes from Myxococcota bacterium, assembly GCA_035315025.1. Lineage (GTDB taxonomy): Bacteria > Myxococcota_A > UBA9160 > UBA9160 > UBA9160 > UBA9160. Next base: position 2,499 of record DATFYN010000345.1, on the reverse strand, counting down.
ATGGCGCTCTGCTTTCCCGCAGACCTCACCCCCCCGGCCCCCCTCTCCCCAGCCCAGCCGGGCGGAAGGTCGTCGCATGCTGCGAGCTCGTTCGGCCCGGCCGGGCTGGAGAGAGGGGGGAGGAGAAGCGACATCAGGGCCGTCGCACCTTCGAGGTCTCGGAGTAAGGGGCCAGCAACGCGCGCAGGGAGTGCTCGCTGACCTGATCATTGCGGACGCGTACGACGTCGATCGCCAGCTTGGACAGGGCGCGGGTGCGGAGGGCGTCGCGCTCGGCTCGTGCGGGGTCGTCGTGGGCACCTCCGTCCAGCTCGACGACCAGGCGAAGCGAGGCGCAGTAGAAGTCGACGATGAACCCGGCGACGATTTGTTGGCGGCGGAACTTCAATCCCAGGATCTTTCGCCCTCGTAGCAGCAGCCAGGCGGCAGCCTCCGCCGGCGTAGGCTGTCGCCGAAAGGACCGGGCAAGCTCCAGTTTGCGCGCATCCATGGCCGCGCGCCGGGTGATGGGCGGTGGCGGAAGGACGTCACGGCGAGCATGGCTCATGACTCTTCATCGACGCGAGAGCGCTCGAAGTTGCGTGCTCGCGCAAGAAGTTCTTGCGCGAACCGGGCAACGTGTGGGCGTCATCGGCGCGATGGCGACACCGCAGGGGCTCTTGCCGTACACGATCGAGGTGGTCGACGACGACGCGACGCTGACGGGACACGCGGGCTTGCCCTTGGTCCTCGAGACGATGCGGGCGCTCGGCGTGTCCGAGGTGCTCGACGACGCGCTGGGCATCCGGCGACGCAACCACGGTGCGACCGATGCGCAGAAAGCAGAGGCGCTGGTGTTGCTCATGGCTGCGGGCGGCGAGAGCGTCGATGACATCGGGGTGCTGCGCGCCGACAAGGGCCTCCAGCGGCTCTGCGGCCCGCTGCCGTCCGCGGACGTGCTGCTGACGTTCCTTTACGCGTTCCACGACGAGAGCGTCATCGACCAAGCGCAGCGAGAGCGGCCTCTCGGACAGGTGGCGTACATCCCGAAGGAGAGCGCGCCACTCGCGGGCCTCTCGCGTGGTTTCGGAGCGCTGATCCACGCGCTTGCGGAGCGCACGAAGGTCACCCGCGCGACGCTCGACCACGACGCGACGATCCAAGAGAGCCACAAGAGGCAGGCGCTCGCCCACTACAAGGGAGGGCGTGGCTATCAGCCTGCGGCGATCCACTGGGCCGAGCTCGACGTGGTCGTCGCCGACGAGTACCGCGACGGCAACGTGCCGGCGGCGATGAACAACTTGCCGCTCATCCAGCGAGGCTTCGCGGCGCTGCCCGCGAGCGTCACCGCGCTCTACTTCCGCGCAGACAGCGCCTGCTACGAGACGAAGATCCTCAAGTGGCTCGCGAATCCGGAGCGCGAGGACGGCCCGAGCGCGACGATCGGTTTCACGATCAGCGCCGACATGACCGAGCCGTTGCGTCGCGTGTGCGAGGCTGTGCCTGAGCAGGCGTGGACGCTCTGCGACGACCGGCCGACGGAGACGGTGATGTGCACCGACGTCGCGTTTGCGCCCGGCGACTGGCCGAAGGATGCCGAGCCGCTTCGCTACGTGGCGCTGCGCATCCGCAAGAGGCAGGGGCACCTGTTCGGCGGTGGCTACGACACCAAGTACCTCGCCGTCGTCAGCAACCGGCGCGAGCTCTCGGCACACAAGCTCGTCCGGTGGCATTGGGAGAAGGCCGGTACGATCGAGCACGTCCACGACGTGACGAAGAACGACCTCGCCGCGGCCGTCCCACCCTGCGGACGCTTCGGCGCCAACGCGGCATGGTATCGGCTGAGTCTTTTGACCTACAACGTCCTGTCGGCGATGAAGTGGTTGGCCCTGCCCCCCTCGATGGAGACCGCGCGCCCCAAGAGGATGCGCTTCGCTCTCTTCTCCATCGCCGGCCGCATCGTCTCGCACGCCGGCAAGCTCGTGCTGCGCATCGGTCGCGAGGCCGAGGCCCTCGCCTCACTCATCGCGGCCCGCATCCGGATTGCACAGATCGGCGCCGCACGCATCGCTGCCGCGACCGCGTAGCCGAGCGCGCTCTGCCTCACCCACGATGCTCTGCACGACCCGCAGCGCGAACGTGTGACCTCGCGCTGCTTCTACCTCTCCTCCCCCCTCTCCCCGGCCCACTCGCTCTGGGCAAGGAACGACCTCTTCCCGAGGGAGAGGGGGGCCGGGGGGGTGAGGTCTGCGGGAAAAGCAAGCGACAACAGACCAGCGACCCGCACCCCACCGACCATCGCCGGCACGTCAACGCCGAGCAAGATCCCTGCCGCGGGTTTAGGGGGTCTTGGGCCGCCCTTGACGCCCGAAAGCGGCGTTTGTACGGTTCGCGCCATGCAGCGCCACCGTGGCCTCTTCGTCGTCGCCGGCCTCCTCGTGCTGAGCGGCTTTCTCTCGTGGTACTTCAACAAGACGTGGGAGGGCTGGGAGTACATCCTCCAGATCGTCGGCAAGGGCG
>DATFYN010000344.1:0-4568 GCA_035315025.1 Myxococcota bacterium | reverse complement strand
TCCTCGTCCCTCGTAAGCGCCTCGAGCAGCCGCTCCCACACCTCGGGCGGGGGCTCGAGGAGTCCGGCGAGGGCACTCAGGGCGGCTCGGCGAACATGGAGGTCCGGGTCGTGCGTCGCGGCGACCAAAACGCGCGCTGATTCCGGGCGATCCGGCGCGAGCTCGCGCAGGCAGAACGCGGCCATCCGCCGCACGACCGCATCCTCGCCGCCCCTTAGCAGGCCGACCAGCACCCCCAGCACTTCGCCGTGGAGACGGCCAAGATCCACAAGGATTCTCGCCGCGGCCCACCGGACGTCGCCGTCGGCGCTACCCAGCGCCTCGAGCAGCGCAGGAAGAAGGCCGGGGGTTGGGGGCTGAAGACGGACGCTGGTGTAGGCAGCCGTAAAGCGGCGACGAGGGCTGTCACTCCGCAGCGCATCCCGCAGCACCGCGTCGACGTGGCGTTCTCGCCGCCCGATTTCGACAAGAGCATCGGATGCCGCTCGCGCCACTGCCTTCACTGGGTCGCCGAGCGCGTGGCCTAGGGCATCGGCGAGCAGAGCTGCGGCGGGATCGCCTCGGGCGGCAAGACACGCGGCACGCCGCTCCTCGGGGTCCGCATGGCGCAGGCGCTCCACGATGGGATGGCTCACGCAAGGCGCCAGCGGGAGGCGACGGGCGGCTCGCCTGCCGTACTCTGCTCGCGGTGCGCGCGTCCTTCGCGCTCAAGCTTCACGAGGTGGGAAGCCACGGACTGTGCGGCGGCTGCGTGCAGCACCGTGGGGACATCGACGTAGATGCGTTTCACGAGTTCTGGCACGAGAGCGGGCCCTGTCGCTCGCAGCGCCGCCACGATCTGGCCTTCGCGCTGCTCCCGGTGTGCGATGTACTGGCGCAGCTTCGAAACCCCGTCCTCGATGCAGGGCCCGTGGGCGGGGTAGATCCTGCGCGGACCGCCCGCGAGAAGCTTCGCGAGTGACGCCATGTAGTCGAGGAGGTCCCCTCCTTCTGTGGGGATGACCGTCGTACCAACGCCGAGCACATTGTCCCCGGAAAAGAGCGCGCGCTCCTCTTCGAGCCAGAAGCACAGATGGTCGCGTGCGTGACCCGGCGCAAAGACGGCGCGCAGCGTGGCACCTTCGGTTTGGACGACGTCGCCGTCGCGCAGGGGAGAGAGCGAAAGGCCCGTCGCGAAATCGTCAGGATCGGGGAGCTTGGAGACGCGTAGCGGCCCGAATTGCTCGATCACTGCGCGCACCCCTCCGATGTGATCGACATGACCATGCGTCAGCACGATCTCTTGGAGTCCAGCGCAGCCCGCACGCTCGAGGGCGCGCTCCAGCACCCCCACGTAGGAGGGGATTCCCTGGCCGGTATCGAGCAGGATGCGCCGCGGGCCCGTGCCGACGAGGTAGGTGTTGGTGCCCGGGCCCGTGAAGATCCCCGGATTCATGCCGAGCGCCGTCACCACGCGGGGCGACCAGGCGTCGATCTCGGGCATTGAGAGCCCGATCATCACATTTGCGGCCGGTGCGCCGCCCGGCGCTGCCACGCTTACGACCCCGCCACGGTCATGCCGGCGATCCTCAGCGACGGTGAGGCGATCGATCCCAGCCACAGAAGATCGCTGCCCACCGCGTCGAGCGCGCGCAGCATCTCCCCGAGATTCCCGGCGATCGTGACCTCCTCCACGGGGTGAGCGATCTCCCCGCCTTCGATCCAAAGGCCGGCCGCACCGCGCGAGTAGTCTCCCGTGACAGGATTGAAGCCCTGGCCGATGAGCTCGGTCACGAGAAGCCCCCGCGGTGTCGTCGCCACGATCTCTTCGAGGCTTTGTGTCCCGGGTTCGAGGGAGAGATTCGTCGGGCCCACACTCGGCGCGCTCGATGCACCGCGGGATGCGTTCCCCGTGCTCGCGAGACCGAGCTTGCGTCCTGAGTAGGTGTCGAGGAGGTAGCCCCGAAGTCGCCCGCGCTCGACCACGCGGTTGTGCCGCGTGGGTTGCCCCTCTCCATCGAAGGGTCGGCTGCCAAGCCCTCCCGGGCGACGGCCGTCATCGATCACGGTGACGCGTTCGCTCGCAATCGCCTCGCCGATCCGGCCCGCCAGAAAGCTCGTCTGACGGTAGACGGCATAACCGGAGACGCAGGCGAACAGGTGGGAGAGCAGGCTGCGCGCCGTCAGGGGGTCGAAAATGACGGGCACCTCGCAGGTCGACACGCGACGTGCTCCGAGCCGACGCAGCGCGCGCTCCGCTGCCCGCCGACCAACGGCAGCCGGATCTTCGAGCCCGCCGATGCGGCGGTGAAGCGTCATCCAGTAGTCCCGTTGCATGGCACCGTTCTCGCACGCGATCGGCTCGCAGAAAAGCGCGTGGCTCGCGGACTGGTATTCGCCGAAAAAGCCAGCGCTGTTGCCGTAGACCACCCGATGAAAGTGCGAGCTGACCTGCGACCCCTCGGAGTTTGTAATCCGAGAGTCGAGAGCCCGTGCGGCGGCCTCCGCGCGCCGCGCGCAATCGATGCGCGCCTCGACCTCGAGGACGCGATCGGCGGGATCAAAGAGCGCAAGGTCAGGGAGGTCGGTGGCGAAGTCGCCTTCGGGCAGCCCTGCCGCCGGATCTGCTGCCGTCGCCCGGGCAAGGGCAACGGCCTCCTCCGCCATCCGCGTGACCGCAGCCAGCGCGAGGTCGCTCGTCGAGGTGAGCGCCGACCGCAGGCCCTTCGCGTCGCCTACAAATGCGCGGATCCCGAGGGTGCGCTCCCGGGCCTGACTCACGAAGTCGATCTCCCGGTCTCGAACCCGCGCCTCGACCCCATCGCTCTCGACCAGCATTGCATCCGCCGCCGCTGCGCCGAGCTGGCGTGCGTGAGAGAGCGCGCGTTCCACGACCGCGGCCGCGTCGGGAGGGTTCCTCACGCCTCCGTGCCTCCCACCGTGAGGGCGTCAAGCCGGATGGTCGGCATCCCCACCCCGACGGGGACGCTCTGTCCATCCTTGCCGCACGTACCGATGCCGCGGTCGAGTTCGAGATTGTTTCCGATGCGCGACACGCGCAGCAGCGCATCCGGTCCATTGCCGATCAGGGTCGCGCCCTTGACCGGCCGGCCGATCTGGCCGTCTTCGATCAGGTATGCCTCGTTCGCGCTGAACACGAACTTCCCGCTCGTGATGTCGACTTGACCCCCGCTAAACGACACCGCATACAGCCCGCGGCGTACAGAACGCACGATGTCCTCCGGCGGGTCGCTGCCCGCCAGCATGAACGTATTGGTCATCCGCGGCATGGGCAGGTGCGCGTAGCTTTCCCGGCGGCCGTTGCCCGTCGCCGCCATCCCCATCAGCCGGGCATTGAGCCGATCCTGCAAGTACCCGCGCAGGATGCCGTCCTCAATCAGCACCGTGCGCTGGGTCGGCGTGCCCTCGTCGTCGAAGTTCAGCGACCCCCGGCGCGTGGGGATCGTGCCGTCGTCGACGACGGTGACACCCGGTGCCGCCACTCGCTGTCCGATCCGATCGGCGAAGGTCGACGTCTTCTTGCGGTTGAAGTCGCCCTCAAGGCCGTGGCCCACGGCTTCGTGGAGCAGGATGCCGGGCCAACCGGGGCCGAGCACCACGTCCATGGTTCCCGCAGGACAGGGGACCGCTTCGAGGTTCAGGCATGCCAGACGCACTGTCTCTGCGACGAGCGGCCGCCACGCCTCGGGAGCGAAGACGCGCTCGATTTCGAAGCGCCCACCCATACCTTGGTAGCCGGACTCGCGACGGCTCCCGGCGGCATTCGCTGCGATCACCTGGACGTTCAGGCGAACGAGAGGACGTACATCTCCGGCGAGTGTGCCGTCGCTAGCCGCGATCAGTACGACACGATGCTGCGCCACGACGCTCGCCATTACCTGCGTGATGCGCGGATCCAGGCTGCGGGCATAGGCGTCGATCTCGCCAAGCAGTGCGACCTTGCGGTCGACCGGCGCATCCGTCGGGGGGCGCGTCACCGGGTACAGGTTGCGGGCGGGCGCGACGGCGCTGCGCACGGCGACCGCACGCCCCGGCCCAGGCCCCTCGGAGATGGCGCGGGCGGTGCTGGCCGCGATCCGCAGGCTCTCGACGGTGATCTCGTCGGAGTGCGCGTACCCCTGGCGCTCCCCCGCTTGGACACGCACGCCCACACCCTGGGACAACCTCCGGTCGCCCGTCTTGACCATCCCCTCCTCGAGGGCGACCGAGTCCTCGGTCGTATACTCGAAGAAGAGGTCTGCGTGGTCCACGCGGCGCTCGAGGGCCGTGCCCAGGGTGGCGGTGAGGCACCCATTGTCGAGTCCGAAGCGATCGCAGAAGAAGGACGCCGGGGGGGCGATCAGTGTGTCGTTCAAGCCGGTTTCTCCTTCGAGAGGGCGCGAATCCGCGGAGCAAGCTCGTCGAGAGTAGCAAGCGACGAGGCGTCGATCGCGGTGAGGCCTGCGGCCTGTGCCCCCGCCACATCGTGCTCCGCGTCATCACCGACGTAGATCGCCTCCTCCGCACTCACCCGAAGCAGCCGGAGGGCGCAGCGAAAGATCCGCGGGTCGGGTTTCGCGGCGTCCGCA
>DATFYN010000343.1:0-4495 GCA_035315025.1 Myxococcota bacterium | reverse complement strand
ACGACAGTTCCACGCCGGGTCATGCTAACCGACTCCGCAGTTGCCGCGGGTGCACTTTCAACGTTCCGGGCGGAGACAGCAGCGGAGATCGTCGAGGACCTCGACGTCGGGCGGTACTACGAGCGGCTCGTCAAGGCTGGCCGCAAAAAGCAGGGCGCCTCTGGCCCTTCGCGCAAACAGGCCATACAACCCCGCGCCGCCCGCACGCGCGAGCCGCTGATTGCAATTCCCGCCGGCCGACGCTCGCCGACGCGTGCTTCAGCATGTAACGTGAAAAAGACCAATCCTCCGCCCTTTTGCTCGGTTGAAGGTGACGACGGCATGTGGTGTCGCCTCGGCAAGAACCTTGCAGCCCTTGCGCGCGAAGAATTCCGCCGCTTCGGGCGAAAGACGCACATTGTCGTTCTGGCCGGTTCCGAGGACTAGCAGTTCGCTGTCCTTCTCGTGGACGAATTTGGCCTCCTCTAGGGACATAATGTGCGAGGTGCCGAACAATTTTTTAGACAGCTTCTTCTTGCGCTTCTCGATCTTTCCGGACAATCGGATAAGAACGTCGTGATGATAGGTCTCACCGTCGATTGTGATGCTGCCGAATTCGGTGCTGTTGACTCTCATGGTATCCCCCGTGACGGAAGACCCTGCGGTGCTGTCTTCAGCCTTGATCGCGGGAATGCTGGACCAAGGGTATCGATTCGGGTCCATCCCTGGATGAGGAGGGAGCATACGTCGAGGCTCATGGCGTCGAGCCACCCGTGCTCACCCCTGCTGGCCTCGATCTGCATCCACCGGGCGTCCTTGTTGTTCGGTTCGACGCGCTGCCGCAGGACCGTCGGCTCTAGCTGTGGGACTGCATCGCCTCTTCCAGCTTCGCCGCCGGCGTGCATGAATAGACCTTCCGCGCCATCGCCGAGTCGACGGGAATCTCGGACAACCTTCGCCCTTGGGTATACCTATACAAATATCGCGATCGGTCAACGTCCCGACCACTTTGTTTGAGCCGTCCTCGTCCACGATCGGCACGATGCCGCAGTCCTGTTCCCAAAGGATCTACGCGGTGCAGTTCAGGGGATAGGACGGCCTGCACGCCCTGACATCTTTCGTCATGAGTTGTTCGATCTTCCCCGATCTCTCCTTGGCCCTTTGCGGGCTTATTTGATGGCGATCGTCTTGGGCTTGGTCTCCTCCCGCTTCCCGATCCGCAGCGTGAGGATGCCGTCCTTGTAAGACGCATCGATGCGATCGGGGGTTGCGTTCGCCGGCAGCGTAAACGAGCGACTGAACGAACCATACGACCGCTCGATGTAGCGGCTGCGCTCCTTCTTCTCCTCGCGCTCCGACTTCTTCTCCCCGCGCACAGTGAGCATGCCTTCCGTCATCTCGACGGTGACATCCTCCTTGCGCACACCGGGCAGCTCGACCGTGACTACGTACTCGCTATCGGTCTCGTGGAGGTCCAGCGACGGTGCGAGCTCCCCGCGGGCGAAGGGCCGCTCCCCAAACATCTCCTCCATCAGCCGGCTGAACCGCCCGCGGCCCACGAGCGCGCGGAAGGGATCCCAGCGGGTGAACGCCTCGAGCTCACCGAACGGATCCCAGCGGCCAAGCGCCTTGGTCTCCTGCTCGTGCTTCTCTGCCATGATGCTCCCTCCTTCGAATTGAGATTGAACCCACCGATGCTGCCGGCAGGCAGTACTCAACCGGTGCATCAGTCGTGCCGCGATGCGGCCTCTTCACGCGAGTCTGCGCGGATCTTCGGGGCGCATTGACGCAGGAGCCGAGGTCAGCGTGAGGCAAAGCACCGCGCACGTCTCCGGTGGCCGAACACGCGCCGATATCCCGTCGGTGGGCGAGGTGCTCGCTCAGGAGAGCGCGCTTCGGCGTAGCTTGAGCCATTGCGCGCGCGGGCCATCATGGCAGACAAGTCCTCTCAGAGCTCCACCTGCCGGCGGGGCTCCGCGGCGAACCGCTTGGCCGTGAGCCGCAGCTCCGGTTCCCGGTCTCCACGGAGTCCGTGGAGCCGCCGGCGCTGGTGACCGAGCGGGACAGACCTTGCTATCGAGGGAACCTGGAATGCTTCTAACGCGTCCTCTGCCCGTTGCAGAAGCAACCGGAGCGGTTTACGGCGCGAGCTATGACGCCGCGCGGGCCTCGGCACTTGCCGAGCAAGGCTTGCGACACGTGGGGGCCCGTCGAGACGTCACGTGGGCGTTCCTTGCCTCCTTCGATCTCGAGCGGCGCGAGACGAGCGATCCCGACTTCCCCGGGATCCCCCTCGACGTACCGGAGCGACACGAGGTTTGGCATGTCCTCATCCCAAATCTGCCGTTCCGCAAATCCCGCGAGCTCCGTCAGATGCTGGTCGGCGTCGCGCCCGGGGACCTCGTACCAGAGATAGACAAGGCAGAAGCCGCCGGGGCCAAGTCTTCTCGTGAGCCCAAGCGCGTGTTTGATGAGCTGCGCGGCTCCGAGCCTTTCGAATCTCTGGAACCCCGCCGCGATCTCCTTGCCAGCCGCAGGCACCGAGGTAGCTCCCGCCAGATCTCAAGTCGCTTCAGATACGATGGAGCGAACGCGTTGTGCGTCCCTGCGTAGACCTCGGTGAACTTCGACTCGATCGCGAGCGGCTTCTTGCCCCCTGTGGTCGTGGACTCGACCAGCCCCCGATCCTGCGCGATGAGTCTTGGGAGGGCTAGCCTACCTCGGAGGCAATCGTCGCCTGCTGGGTTTACTCAATGAGAAACCAGGAAATCCGAGCGGCGCTCGAGTATCACGAGGCCACCAAGCACAGCGAGCGCAGCCTGCGAGCGAACCGTCACGTTCTCGACTTTTCGAACCAGCCGCTTCCGTTCAAGATCTACCGCGACCTCGAGGTGATCCCACTCGCGTGGGGCCTTCCCGAGCGGGAGACGCCCGCTCTCGAGGCGATCTCCGCGATCGGGTCGCCTCACTCCGGCGAGCGGATGCCTGACCTCTCTGTGCTCGCCCGCGTCCTCCTGCTCTCGGCAGGAATCACCAAGCGCAAGCGCTACCCGGGCGGCGAGATCTTCTTTCGCGCCTACCCCAACACGGGCGCGCTCTACCATGTCGATCTCTATCTAATCACATGCGATCTCCAGGGCCTCGCGGCCGGGGTGTACCACTTCAGCCCGCACGACTTCGCGCTGCGTCGTCTGCGCTCGGGCGATTTCCGTGGCGTCCTCCTCGAGGCAAGCGGAGGGAACCCGGACCTGTCCCGCGCCCCTGTGATCCTGGCGAGCGCCTCCACCTACTGGCGCAACGCTTGGAAGTACCAGGCTCGGAGCTACCGCCACTGCTACTGGGATGGAGGGACGCTCCACGCAAACCTCCTCGCCGCGGCCGAGGCGCTCGAGCCGCGCATCGTGATGGGCTTTGCCGACGCCATCGTGGAGACGCTCCTCGCTCTCGACTCGCGGCGCGAGGGCGCGCTCACGCTCGTGCCCCTCGGCCGCTGCGCGAAGCCGCCGCCATCGGCGCCGCCCGTGCCGATGCTCCGGCTCGAGACCGAGCCCCTCTCGAGCGTGGAGGTGGACTACCCGGCGATCCAGGCCGTGCACGAAGCTTCGAAGCTCGCGACCGGAGAAGAGGCGTGCTCCTGGCGGGCGCAAGCGATGCCCGCGCAACCGGAGCCAACCGGTCGAACGGAGACTGTGCCGCTTCGGCCGGCGGCGAGCGCGGAGCTTCCGTCCGCGTCGCTCGACCGTGTCATCCAAAGGCGAGGATCGACACGCGCCTTCGATCCGACCCGCTCACTTCGCTTTGACGAGCTTTCGACGGCGCTCGACCGAGCGACACGCGGCCTTGCCGCGGACTTCCTTGCGCCGGGGGCGTCCCTTCTCGACCTCTACGTTGTCGTTCACGCCGTCGAAGGGCTTCCGCCGGGCGCCTACTTCTACCGCCGTCGCGAGCGAGCACTCGAGCCGCTGCGCGAGGGTTCCTTTCGCGAAACAGCAGGTCGCCTGGGCCTCTTCCAGGAGCTTCCCGCGGAGGCGGCGGTGAACGTCTACAGTCTCGCCGCGCTCACTCCGCTCCTCGAGCGGTTCGGGAACCGGGGCTACCGCGCAGCGCAGCTTGAGGGAGGTGTAACCGGGGGGCGCCTCTATCTCGCCGCCTACGCCCAGGGTTTCGGCGCCACGGGTCTCACCTTCCTCGACGACGAGGTCACCGACTTCTTCTCCCCTCACGCAGCAGACAAGAGCGTCCTGTTCCTCACCGCCCTCGGCCACGCGGATCGCGCCCGACTATCCTGAGCGGACGCGCGGCGGATCAGCGCGACTCGCCCCACTCGATGTGCCTTGCCCGAGGCTGCGGCAACCGGCCGAGCCCCAAGCGCTACGCGCGATGCAGGCTCGCGGCGGCCCGAGCCCACAGGCAGAGGCTCAAGGCGCGGACCCACTCTATCCGAAGGGAGGTGGTCCTGCGTCCCGCTTGGCGTGCCTGGCGCAGCCGGTTGTCTACGAAGAGGAAGTCGACGGTC
>DATFYN010000342.1:0-7455 GCA_035315025.1 Myxococcota bacterium | reverse complement strand
CGCCGAGGCGGGCCGGGCCGGGCCGGGCCGCGCCGGGCCGGGCCGGGCCGGGCCGGCCCTTTTGCACTCACCACTTGTACAGGACGAAGCAAGCGGGGAGAATCTGAGCGCGATGCGCGCGGGTCCACTGCTCGAGTGCCTGTCCCTGTCGCTCGAAGATACGTTGATCGGGGCGGCCCTCGCCCGTGCGCGTCGAACGCATCGGCGGGCAGGGTGGCGCCCGGCGACGATGGAAGACCTCCAGTGAGGGGGCGTCTCGCGCTCGTGTTCAGCCCGGCAGCGCGTGTGCGCCGCGCGGCGCGCGGTCTTCCTCCAGGCGGAGCGCGTGCAGGATTGGTGTCGTCCCGAACGTCGTCACGACCGCCATCAGCACGAGCATCGCGAAGAGCTTCGGCGAGAGGACGCCGAGATCGAGCCCCAGGTTCAGCACGATCAGCTCCATCAGACCGCGGGTGTTCATCAGGATCCCGAGGCTCGCCGCCTGCCGCCATCCGAGGCCCGTGAGCCGCGCCGCGACGGCGCTGCCGCCGAACTTTCCGAGCGACGCGACGCCGATGATCACCGCACAGAGCAGCCACTCCCCTCCGCCGTGAACGAGCCCGATCTGCGTCCGCATCCCGGTGAACGCGAAGAAGGCGGGAAGGAGCAGCACGAGCACCAGGTCCTCGACCTTCGCCCGGACGTCGCGCGCCAGGGCGGAGTCGTGCGGGACGAGCGCGCCGAGGAGGAACGCGCCGAAGAGCGCGTGGATGCCGATCGACTCCGTGGCGAGGGCAGACAGCAGGAGGCCCACGCACACGACGGCGAAGGTGGTCTGGGTGAGGACGCGCTGGGAGTCGCGCAGCAGGGCGAGCCGGCGCGCCGCGGGCCGAACGAGCACGAGCATCGCGACGATGAACGCAGCCGTGAGCCCCACCGTCACGAGGACGTGACCGGGCTCCGCCTGGACGACGCTCACGAGGAAGGCCAGGAGACACCACGCCGTGACGTCATCCACGGCGGCGCAGGCGAGCGCGATCGAGCCCATGCGCGTCCCCTGCATCCCCCGATCGGTGAGGATGCGCGCGAGGACGGGGAAGGCCGTCACGGACAGCGACACGCCCATAAAGAGCGCGAACACCGTGAACCGGACGCCGACCGGCGCGAAGCCTGGGTAGAGCCAGAGCGCGAGCGCGGACCCGAGCAGGAACGGCACGATGATGCTCGCGTGGGAGACCGCGACCGACGCGTGGGCGCGGTGGCGGAGGAGCCCTGTATCGAGCTCGAGCCCGACGAGGAACATGTAGAGGATGACGCCCACTTGGGCGATCATGCCGAGGAACGGCGCGACGCTCGGCGGCAGCAGGAAGGCCGACGCCTCTGGCGCGACGCGGCCGAGGAGCGACGGACCGAGCAGGATGCCCGCCACGACCTCGCCGATCACCGCCGGCTGGTGGAAGCGGCGGAAGAGCACACCCATCCCGCGCGCCACGGTGATCACGACCACGAGCGCGAGCAGCACGTGGAAGAGCGTCTCGCCCGAGGCCTTCGCGACGGTGGCCGCGGACTCGAGTGGCACGAGCGCGGCGGCGGACGAGCGCGCTTCGCCCACCGCGCGGATGCCCCAGAAGATCGCGACGGTGGCGATGATCATCGCCGCGTACGCGACCGTCGTCCGTGCCAGACGGATCGGAACGAACGGAGATCCAGCGTGCGAGCGGGTGCCCGACATACGACTTCTCCTCGACGCCTGCGGGGTTAGCTGACGGGCTGGGGCCGAGAAGCTGGCCCTTCGCTTGCGGCGATTCGCCCCGAGAACCTGGTTCCCCCGCTCCCGCAACTGCGGGATTCGGCGATGTCTATGGCTGGAGACTGCTTCAGCTCAGCGACGCGCGCAACGCGCCGACCCGCCACCGTATATGGAGGCTCCTCGGCCTCTCGAGGCCGCTTCTTCCCCGCGGAAGTTGAAGTTAACGCTCCTGCGAACCGACGGAGGCGGGTCGTCCTCATGGAAGACGAACGTGCCATCCCCAAGTTGCATCGGGCTGCCGCCCGCGAGGATGGCCGGGCCCTCGGCATTCCAGTCGAGGACGCGATCGAACGCGACCGAGCCGTCAGGGCAGGACCGATGGGGCCGACTGAGAACCTTGGAGGCAACGGCATGTCGGCCCCGTACCACGTATGGCACCCGCGGTCGTATCCCTCACCATTGGCATCGTCATCCTCACGGCTCACCTGGGACGATTGGGTGTATACGAGTCACGGATGACTACTTCGCGCCACTTGCCCGCCGGCGCCGACCACTCATCAGATACACGGCGGCGCGGGGCTCAAGGAGGGGGTCTCCGGATGAATCAATGCCCTCAACCCGCGGAATCGGGTCGAAGATGATATGGCGCTGCTCAGCTTCGTTGTTCGGGATCACCCCGGTTAGCTGGATCGTGCCGAACTCGACCTGAGGTCGATCCTCAGGCCAATGGACCGTGGAATCATCCACAACGTCCCCGATCGCAGCCAGTTGAACGACGATATGGAGATTCGTTGGAGCCTTCGCGAGCCTTTCCCTGATCTCATCGAAGAGGAAGTTGGATGATTTCGCCGCAGCGACTTCCGAGTCAAGGTATTCGCTGCTCCCATCGGGACGAATGCGATAGCGGCCGTATCGGCTGACGCCAGTTTGGTTTGTGAACTTGTACGCGTTCACCGCAAAGAAGGATTCCTTAGCAAAACTGCTAGGAAGGGGTTTGGGAACCTGAACGAACTGCAACGCAGCGGGATGGGCCGCGAGGAACGATTCGATCGGCGTCGGTCTGGGAGTAGTCGGACCGCTCGCATGAACGGCACGCAGGAACTCCACGAACTCTTCCGCAGTACGAACAGGAAATCCGTCGACGGAGTGAGCGATGATGTCGGTATGAACATGTTCGCCGAGATGAAACCGTACCCCGATTCCGCGTGGGCTCGCATTCGGATCGTTGTCTGGCACCGTTGGGACGCCGCCAAAGTCTGAGAATCGAACCGTCACCGGCGTCGACTTTCGCTGGAGGTGAGGCGCCCGCGTAAGCGAACTCCCGCCGGGCGACGGTGTGAACGCGCCAGAGAGCAAGATGCCTTTGGCATGGGCTGGCCGAAAACCCGGATGCAATCCGTTCAGATCGTCGAAAGCCTGTATTACATCTCGACTGAGGGCCGTTGATTGATCATCTTTGACGGGCGTCATGGTGGAGAGTGTAACGGGCGCCGATCCAGAATCGAACCTTATTTTTGTCCAATCCGCCGAACCATCTTTCCAGCCAGACGATGCGTATGGGCTTCGCTCATGCCGCCGAATCATATGCCCGCCCGGCTCGGCCGCCCGGGAAGAGTCACTGCTATTCCACGAAGAAACGCAGCGCTACGAGCTCCGGGAGCCACGTGCAACCGCGAAGCGCCGCGTACGACGTCTTCCGCAGGCCAAGCGCAGGCGGGCCCGCGTCTCGTTAGAAGGGTACCCTCATGGACGTTGAACGTCACGGCGATCGGGAGGACCTCTAGGGTCACTCTCCCGTTGTACTTCCCGCTGGGGCAGAGTGGCTGGTGGACAACTTCCACGTCGGCGGCGGAGGTGCCCTCGTACGGTTGGGCGTGGACACGTCCCGCGCCGAGGCGGGTCCGTGGTGGGGCTGCAGTCGGGGTGCCACGACGACGCGCATGAGGGAAACTGCGATGTCCAAGCTTTACGTCACTAACATCAACGAGCTCCCGAAAGTGGCACGACGAATCCAACCCAGCGCCCTGATCTCATTGGTGCCGATGGAGGAGCAGCCAATCACGCCTTCCGGGGTCGATCCCGCTCGTCACCTCCGCCTCCTGATTCACGATATCACGACGTCGGATGACGCCAGCATTCTGCCCCAGGCGGAACACATTCAGACGCTGATCGACTTCATCCGCGGCTGGAAGCAGCAGGACGGTCCGCTTCTGCTTCATTGCATCGCGGGCGTGAGCCGTTCTCCAGCCGCAGCGCTCATCACGCTGGTGACTCTGGCACCGGGCCACGAACGTGAGGCGGCTCGGGCTCTGCGCCGCGCCGGGCCTCATTTCATGCCGAATCGCCGGATGATTCAGCTGGCGGACGACATCCTTGGAACCGGTGGCCGTCTGCTCGCAGCCTGTGCAGCTATGGGACCGGCAGATCTAACTGGCGAACCTCCCACCGAGGTCGAGATCCCCCTTCTGGATCCTTCAACGATTTCCCGCTCTCCCTGACGTGTCCTTCTCGTGCGAGTAGCGCACGTAAGGTCTTCGCGCGTACACGCCGCGCACAACGACTCCCGCAGGCGGCAGCCGGCCTCGCCGCCCGACGACTCCGTGCGCGAGGTGCCTCGCTCGGAGAGCGCGCGGCAGCGCGCGGCACGTCGAGTCCACGCACTCCTGACCGATGACGAGGGCTACGGCGTGTCGGGTACCTTTTGCGGTGTCATCCGACCCCGACCATGGACCGCATCGCCACAAGGGTTCGGCACCTCGCGGGCCGTCGGCACGCGTCGCTGCGGCAGCGTCCTTCGCGAGCCAGTGCAGTGCGACAGCCTGGTCTCCGGCTGCGCACGCCGCCTGGAAGCTCGCGGCAGCGAGTTCCGGTGCGCGGGCCAGGAGGTCGTGAGCGCGCTTCGATCCCTCTCCCACCGCGGCTTCGGTGAACAGGCGCGCACGCTCGGAGAGGTCGACGCGCAGGAAGCCGACGAGGGCGACGAGCCGAGGCCAGCTCTCGACGCCGTACTCGCGCGCCACGACGAGCTGCGCATCGGAGAGACGGAAGCGCGCAGCCGCTACGGCCGCGAGGTCCATCCCTAGGAAGCGAGGGTGATGCTCCCGGATGGTCGTGAGGGCCTCCGGGTCGCGAACCGAGTGGGCCTTTTTCAGCGCCTTCGCGCGCTTGCGGTTGGAATCGAGATGCGGGCGGATCGGGAACGATTGGGTGATGGCGACCTCCTTCTCGAGCCCGGTGTCCGCGAGACGGGCCGAAGGTGGTCGTTCCGATCAGCTGATCGATCGATCGAGGCGTCAGGTGGGATCATCCCTTCCCGCGGACGGGGCGCGTCCTGAAACGCGCGGCCTTCAGCCTACCACCACGCCACCGGGGGTGGGAAGTGGGAGGCGACTCGGTCGCGTCCAGCGCCCGTGGTGGTGGCAGAATTGCGACGTGCGGCGAGGTTCTTCACGCCGACCGCTGGCTGCAGACGTACAGAGGCAGCTTCCCCGACGCCTTCCTGGACGGTGAGTTGGTGGGCAACCGGCGCGCAGTCTGGCGCGAGCGTTGGGTCGCCCCATGGAGAGCCCGTTTGTCTCCGTCGGGACCCGAGTTCCGTCAGACAATATTCGAACGGAGAGCTTTTGCCGAAAAGCAAGGAGATAGACGAAGCACCGACGAGCCGCGCACCTGGTGGCTACCAACTGAACCCCGATCCGGGGGCGCTTGGGATTGAAATCTGGAGATTTATCGCGTCGCCTCCGAAGAATACGCTAAGGCTGCAGTGAATACGGCTACACGCGGACGCCTTCGATCATGCTGACCCTTGCCACGGTCGGTACGATTCTCGTGAGATTGAAGCCAGCGGCCTCGTAGAGGGAGCGGAATTCAACCTCAGAACGCTGACGTCCGCCAGTGTTCACCAGCATGTTGACATCGTTCGCTGCTGCTCCCCGACTCTCCTGCGACCCATCGATGCGGGAAGGGTAAACGCCCTCAACAATCAGGAGCTTGCCCTGCGGGCCCATCGCGCGGTGACAGTTCCTGAGAATCGCGACTGCTCGGTCGTCGTCCCAGTCGTGGATGACATGTTTGAGAATGTACGCATCGCCGCCGACCGGCACTTCCTTAAAGAAATCTCCGCCGATCGCTTGGCAGCGCCCGGCCAGGCCGCTTTGCGCAATTTGCGCCTTCGCGCGCTCGGCTGCCGCCGGTTGGTCGAAAACGATGCCACGTAACGCAGGGTTCGCTCTCAGGATGCCGATCATGAGCGCACCGTTCCCGCCGCCGACATCCACGAGGATCGTGAAGGGGGTAAAGTCGTATGCGGACGCCACCGCGGCCGCCATACGCCGAGTGATATCCGCCATTGCCTCGTCGAAGCTCGCCTCTTCCTCGGGAGTACGAAGGGGATCCAGAAACGGATCGCTGACGCCCCTGCGGCGGTATGCTGGCTCGCCGGTTCGGACACAGTATTCAAGATCTTTCCAAGACTCGGTAATCCGATTGCCAGCGAACAGCATAACCATCGCGCGTGACGATTCAGGCACACCCGTCCGCAGGCACTCGCCGACCGGTGTCAGCGAAAAGTTGCCGCTCTCGTCCTCCATGAAGACTCCTGCGCTGACGAGCAGGCGCATCACGCGATTGAGCGAGGGCGCATCGGTTCCCGTAGCCTTGGCGAGTTCGTTGTGATTGCGAGAACCGTCCTTTAGCAGATCGGCAATGCCGAGTTTCGCAATGACGAAAAGGGCGCGCGAGATATAATGGCCCGTCGCGAGCTGGTAAAGGAGCAGGGGAGGCGGCAGGTTCGAGGCTCCTGCCAGTACGGCTTTGGATCCCGTTGATTTCCTTTGAGAGGCATCCTGCGAAGTCGTCATGATTCCTTACCTCGCCATGCAGGGCGGGAGCTCCTCTTGAGGTCTTCCGTAACCTCTCGCTCCCCACCTTGAGCGAACTCTCTAATGACCCCTTGGATATCTTTGTTTCCTCGTGTCTTCCTGCGTCGCCAAGTCATCACCCGCTTAGACCCGGTGGGTTGTGGCGTCTCCTCCGGTCAATGGACGGCACATGTTCCGACGCCCGGGAAACTCGTGTCAAGCAGAAGCGGTATGGGGATGACACTACACCTCGGGAGTGCTGATCCGCGTATTTTTCGGACTGGGCTCGACCCAGGATTCGTTGGACCGCAGCGGTTGCCCAATGCACAATAGGGCTGGAACTTGCGGGTCGAGACATGTTGGGCAGCCCAAACGTGACATTGTGAAGATACTTGCCTTCGCAATGGGATTACTCATCGCCGCCGTCGGCACTGTCGGCATCCTCGCCCCCTCTGGCCTGGTCTGGATCGCCAATCATTCCGTCGCCCCCGTGGAGCTTTATGTCATTGCCGCGGTCCGAGTTGCCTTTGGTGTGCTCCTGATCTCGGTGGCGCCCGGTCCCGAGCGCCCAAGACGCTCCGTGTTGTGGGTGTCATCCCGCTCGTCGCCGCGATTGCGACCCCCTTTGTAGGAGAGCGCGCTCCGGCCATCATTGAATGGTGGTCGCAGCAAGGATCCGGATTGGTACGTCTCTCGGTGGTCCGTCTGCTGGCCCTGGGAGGGTTCGTCGCCTATGCCTGCGCCCCGGCTCGACGCGCTGCCTCCTGAGAAAACGTTGTCTACATCACGAGTCCGGTTTGGGTGTCGACGAGTTCGAAGCCGAGGGAAGCCGCGCGCTTGCGCAGGCCTCGGAGGATTCGTGAGCGT
>DATFYN010000341.1:0-28315 GCA_035315025.1 Myxococcota bacterium | reverse complement strand
AAGTGAAGTCCATGGCCCGTGCCGCGGTGCGGCGCTGCATTGGGCTCCGGGTCCGCTCGGTAGCGCTCGCACTTCCCGGGCACTGGACGGGACTCCTGCCGGTCGGCCCCTGCGCTGCCGCCGTTTTGCGCGGTACGGTCGCCGGTCTAGAAGAGACGGCTTCGGGCCTGCGGATGCGCCTTGTGGTCCCCGAAGGCTCGGCCGCCAGGGCTCTTGGTGGCCTTGAAACCGCAGTGCGACAGCTCTCAGACCATGATGTCCCGGTCAAGATCGCAGGGGTCGAGCCCCTCTCGAGCCTCTCGGCGCCGGGAGTCCGAGACGACCTAGAAGGGGCCTCGCCCGCCTCCGCCCGGTAGCCTGCCTATCAGGCTTGCCCAGCTGGACCTGTCGTTAAGTCACACGGCGGGACGCCGATCTCTTCCCGTAGGCGCAGTCTCCGGTCCGAGGGATGTCCCCCGGGGCCCGGCGCACCTGCGCCCGACGCGACCTTTGCTGGGAACGCCTGGCTGCGGGGGCCATTCCCCGCGGTCGGCCCGCTTCACCCGGAGGGGGGATGAGCCTCGTCGGCAGCCTCGAGGATCTTGGCCTCGGGGACATCCTGCAGATCATCAGCCTGTCCCGCAAGTCGGGGCTGCTGCTGCTGCGCTCCGATCGCGGCGAGGGGCGCATCACCTTCCAGGACGGGCAGGTGCGCGGGGCCCTCGTGAAGGGTGGACCGGCGGACCTGCGCACCCTTGTGGTGAGCGCGGGACTCCTCTCCGAGGCCGAGCTCGATGCGATCGAAGCGGACGCGCGCGCGCGCAGGGTCTCGGTCCCGGTCGCGCTGGTGGGGCACCCCTCGCTGCCGGTCGAGCGACTCGATGAGCTGCGTCGCGCGAACGCCGAGGCGGCGGTGGTTGAAATGTTCCGCTGGCGTGCCGGCGACTTCAGTTTCGAGATCCGCGAGGAGAGCGATGCGGATCGTGATGCGGGACTGCTCCTCACGAACGGACTCTCTGCTCAATACCTCGCGATGGAGGCCACGCGGCTGCGCGACGAAGCCGGGCCGGCAGCGTCCGGCACCGATGCCCATGACGCGTCAGCGGATCCGAGCGGCTTCGTGTTCTCGGGCGAGGAGTCTGCTCCCGAGGGCTCATCCGAGTCGTCCGAACAAGCGACACGCAAGGATGTTGGCCTCAAGGCAGCTGCAGTCGAACTCATTGCCACTGCTGCGCTCGAAGAGGCGAGCGGCGACGACGTGGAAGAGGTCGCGACGGTGGAGGCCAAGCCCGACGGCGAAGGCCAGGAGGTCGAAACGAGGGCAGCTTCGGCAGTTCCCACGCAACGGGCGGCGACGCTCGGGAGCGACACGGCGACAGTCTCGAGAGAGCCTGTGCATCGAGGCCCGCCACCGCCCGTCATCGTCATCGATCGCGACCTCACGACTCTCGAATGGGTGAAATCCGCGCTGCGCGGCTCCTTTCCGCGTGTGCACATCTTCCAGGTATCCGAGTATGCGATCGGGCGGCTCCGTCAATACCTCGTGAAAGGCGATGCGCCCGTCATGGTCGTATCCGACCGAGCCCCTCCCGATCCGCTCTCGGGCGCTCGGGGCGCGCGGGAAATTATCGAGCGCATCAAGGCCCAGTCGCCGAAGACACCGGTCTTGCTGCTGCTCGAAGCGGAAGTGGGCGGCGGGCCGAAGGCGGTAGGTCGAACCGGCGGGGCCGATGCCATCACACTGCGGCCGAGCGCCGGCCAACTGGCCAATCCGCGACTCGCCGAGGCCGTTGCCGAGGCGGCGCGGCGGCTCGAGCAGACGATCGGGCTTTGGGCGCTGCGCGCGACGGGCGGCGTCGAGACGCGAGGTCCGCGCAGCGCCGACGTGCAGCGCCTACGAAAAGCGAGCGAGCGCCTGCGCCACCCCTCGTCGCGAGGCGAAGTTCTGCCACTTGTCATGCGCTTTGCCGCCGAGAGCTTTTCTCGGGTGGCGATGTTCATGCTGCGCGACGATCTCGCCGTGGGAATCGCTCAGATTGGCCTCTCGGCCGCGGGCGGGCCAGACGACACCGCGCTCCAGCGTGTGCGCGTTCCCGCGGCGGAGTCGGCCTGGCTGCGGGCCGTGTGCGAGCGGCGCGCTCCGGTGCGCGGAGCGCCGTCCAACGATGGAGACCGGCGACTGGCGATGCTGCTCGGCGACGCGCCTGCGCTTGAGGCCTACGTCGCACCGATTGAGAGCGGCGAGCGTGTGGTCGCAGTCCTTTACGCAGACAATCTGCCCTCGGGAGCCCCGATCGGTGACACCAGCGCACTTGAAGTGGTGCTTCACGAGGCGGGTCTCGCACTCGATCGTGCCGTCCTTGAGCGCGCGCTCGCCGAGGCGGAGACTTACGACTCGAGCCCCGACGCCTAACCCACGCGCGCGCGGCTGCGGCGTGGGTGATGCGAGGGCGCTCGCCATCGCAAAGAGCCCCATCCGAGAGCCCTTCACGGGCCCTCCCCGACTGCGCGCCTCGGGGCCGGAAGTGCCCCGTCTGGCTTAAGAACCGCGTTCCCGCTGCCGATAAAGATGCCGGTCGATCCCGTCCGAAATCCCGCAGGAGGGCCCGTGCAACGCATCCTCATCGTGGAGGACTCAGCGACCATGCGATCGCTGCTCGCGTCGGCGCTCACCGATCTCGGGACGTCTATCGAGATCACCGAAGCGGCGAGTGGATTTGAGGCGCTCCGGCTCCTGCCGCGCGAGCTGTTTGACCTCATCCTGACAGACATCAATATGCCGGACATCAACGGACTCGAGCTGCTCTCGTTCGTGAAGGGCAACGTCGCGTACCGCGACATTCCTCTCATCATCGTGTCGACTGAGGGCTCGGAAAGGGACCGTGAGAAGGGGCTCGGACTTGGGGCCGACGCGTACCTGGTGAAACCCTTCGAGCCCGACGACCTGCGGCGGGTCGCGAGCGAGCTCTTGGCGAAGCGGCGGGAAGGTTAGGCCGATGGCCGCGCGCCGACCCAAGAACCGTCCCCGGAGCAAGGCGTACCGCGAGTTCGTCTCCGAGGCCGAAGAAATCCTGGAACGCATGCGCGGCGATCTGGCCGACCTCGCCGATCAGAGAGCGGCGAAGCACGAGGCCGACCCCGATCTTGTGAACCGGCTTTTCCGCTCGGCGCACTCGCTCAAGGGACTGGCCGGCATGTTCGGGCTCGACGGCATGAGCCAGCTCGCGCACCACCTCGAGGACGTCCTTGATGGGCTTCGCCTCGGACGGGTGCCATTGAACTCCCCGGCCGTCGGTCTGCTCGACGAGGCCGTCACGGTGTTCTCGACGCTCACCCAGGAAATGTCCGAAACGTCGGGCACGGTTCCCTCGGACGGCGTCGCGGCCGCGCTGGTGGCTCGCATCGAGCTGGCGGTGCGTTCGCCGGCCGACGCCCCGGTTACGAGTGACCCGATTGGCCGCCTCTCCGTCGACCCTGCGTTGCTGCGTGCTCTCACCGAGTATGAAGAGCATCGCCTGCGCGAGAACCTGCGTCGCGGACGACGGATCGTGCTGGTCGAAGCGACGTTCGAAATCCTTTCCTTCGAGGAGGGTCTGGCGGAACTCACCAAGTCGGTGCGTGAGGTGGGCGAAGTTCTTTCGACGCTTCCCGCGCCGGGTGATACGCCGGAGTCGCAGATCCGCTTCTCGCTCCTCGCGGCGACGGACCTGGATGAGGCGGCGCTCGAGAGCACACTCGACTTGCCGAACGCACGAGTCCGCACGGTGGGTGCGCCCGTTGCGCGCGCGGAAGACACGCGCGGCCCCGAGACCACGCGTGCGTCTGCTGCGAGGGACAACCAGGCCGAAAGCGGTTCGGCAGAGCGCCCGGGACCCACCGACAGGCACACGAGCGATCGGCCGAGCGATGGCGAGCCCACCGATGGCATGCCGGGCCACAGCGAGCATGCGGGCGGAGCCTCGGAGCTCGAGTCGCTCAAGTCGATCAGCGACACTGTGCGGGTAGACATTAAGAAGCTCGACGAGCTGATGAACCTCGTCGGAGAACTCGTGATCCAGCGCTCGGCGATCGCTGCGATCGCAGCGCGCCTGTGTGCCGACCCCGTGACCTCACGGATCGGCGCGGAGCTTTCGAAACTCCACAAGGGCCTTGACCGGAAACTGCAAGAGCTTCAGTCCGGCGTACTCGAGGTGCGCATGGTTCCGCTGCGCCAGGTCTTCGAGAAGCTCTCGCGCGTCGCGCGGCGGCTACGCCGCGATCTCGCCAAGGAGGTTCGCCTCGAGATTAAGGGCGCCGACACCGAGCTCGACAAGCTCCTCGTCGAGGAACTCGTCGACCCCCTCGTCCACCTGGTGCGCAACGCTTTCGACCACGCGATCGAGGCGCCCGTCGAGCGCGAGCGGGCGGGCAAGTCCGCCGAAGGCACGATCCGTATCGAGGCATCGCAACGGGGCAACCATGTCGTGATTGAGGTCGCGGACGATGGTCGTGGAATCGATCCTGCAGTCGTGCGCGCACGTGCGGAAGCGTGCGGCCTCGTCTCTGCGGGCGAGGTGCTCTCGCACCGCGAGACGCTCGAGCTCATCTTCTCGCCGGGCCTTTCCACGCGCGAGCAGGTGACGGAGACGAGCGGCCGCGGTGTGGGAATGGATGTTGTGCGCGCGAACCTGACCGCACTCGGCGGGCTCGTGGACGTAGACTCGACGATTGGACGCGGGACACGCATCACGCTCACCCTCCCCATCACGCTGGCCATCATCCAGGCGCTAATCGTCGGCGTCGGCGGCCAGCGCTTTGCAATTCCACTGACTTCGGTCCTCGAAACCCTTCTCGTCGAGCCCGCGTCGATCCAACGCAGCGAAGGGCGCGAGATGCTGAACCTCCGGGGGCATCCCCTGGCGCTCAGGCGGCTGGCCCGTGAGTTTGGACTGCCCGAAGCCGGATCCGACGCCAAGCTCTATGTCGTGGTGCTCGGTTTCGGCGACTCGAGACTGGGGCTTCTCGTCGATCGCTTGGATGGCCAACAGGACACTGTGATTAAGCCGATCCAAGGCCCGATCCAGAACGTGCGAGGCGTCACGGGAGCGACAGAGCTCGGGGATCAGAGCGCCGTGCTGGTGCTCGATGTGTCCGCTCTGGTCGACGACGCCGTTCGGCGGCGGGAGGCAGCATGAGCCGCTCAACCCAGGGCGTTGAGCTCGAATCCGCAGCCCCCGATCTGGAGGCGGAGGGAAAAGCAGCGACCCGGAGTCTTGACTGGGAGCAGCTCGCCCGGGCGGCCGCCCATGGCCCGACCCGCGACGATGCCACACTCTTGCGTGAGTTTCTGACCTTTCAGCTCGCGGGCGATCCCTACGCGGTACCCGTGGAAAGGGTTCGCGAGATTGTTCGCATGCGCCCGGTGACGCCGATCCCGCGCGTACCTGCAGCGTTGCGTGGCGTGATCTCGCTGCGTGGCGAGATCGTCGAGGTCGTGGACTTGCGGCTGCGGCTCGGGCTCACGCCGACGGAGCCAACGCGCGCGAGCCGCATCATCGTGTTGCACGGGGACGACGGCAGAATGAGCGGGCTTTTGGTGGACGCTGTCACCGACGTCCTGCGCGTGACCGAAGAGGCAATCCGATCCGACGGGCAGGGGGAATCCGGGCGCGTCGGTGCGCTCTGCGTCCGGGGCGATCAGTTCATTTCTGTCCTCGATTTCGAACGGGTGCTGGATCTTGGTGACGGGCTCTGAACAGACGGCAAACGCCAGCGTGCGACAGGGTGACCTCGCGTGCTTTGAGGTCAACGGAAACGTGTTGGCAATCGACGTGCTCCAGATCCGTGAGATTGTGCGATGGCAGGAGGTGACCCCACTTCCTCAGGCGCCTGCGCTGATTGAGGGCGTGATCGACATGCGCGAGCGGGTGATTCCCGTGGTGGACTTGGGGCGGGCACTTGGGGGGGCGGCCATCGAGCGTACCACGCGATCACGCATCGTTGTGCTCGAGGTGGATGGGCTTGTGCTCGGACTGCGCGTCGGCGCTGCGATTGACGTGTTGAGCCTCGAGAGTCAGACGGTCGAACCGCCGCCGCAGCTGGCCATGCAGGCCGGCTACGACGCGGTGCGCGCGGTGGTCCGGCGGCCAGCAGCGTCGCCTGTGCTGGTGATCTCTCTGGATCACCTCCTCGAAAACATCTATCGCTCGGCGCTCCCAGCGCCGGCCGTGGGGAACGCTGCGTGAGCGAGAGGCCGCAAATTCAAAACCTGCCCACCGGCGCGCAATTCCGGAGCAGTCTCATGATGCTCACGACGCCGGCCTCGCTCCTCGCCGTGGCGCTGATGAGCGGCTACCTGATGGCGCTCCTGCGGCTGCCGGCGGATCAGTGGTCCAGTTTTCGATGGATCGTCGGCATCCTGTTCGTGATCCTCGTCGTTGCCGTGAACATCGTGAACCGCCAGCAGGACGCACGAATCGTCACAGGTCTCGACCGGCTGCGAGAGCGTCGCGCGTCACCCGAAGATGTGCGTCATGCGTTCGTGGATATTGTGGACTTCCCGCGTCGAATCGTCGCGACGGGCATGGCGTGGTGGCTGATCGGCGGCGCCATTGTCGCGGTTGCCATGCGGGTAGCCCACGACGATTTCCGGCTCTTCTCGGGTGCGGTGATGATCGCGGCGGCCGGCTCAGGCGGGCTGGTTCAGCTGATCTTCCTCTACTATCTCATGCGGCGCCGCTTCGAACCGATCCGCGAGGCGCTCGCAACCCAGATTCCAGATCCGCAGGAACGGGAAAAACTCGTCACGACCGTGAAGCTCGGTCGCAAGCTTCGCTTTGCACTGACGGGTGTAACCCTCGTGACGCTGCTCTTTGCGATCTTGCTGGCGAGTACGCGCGCCCAGCGTCCCATCGAATCCTTCGCCAACCGCGCGCAGGCGACGCTGCTCCAAGGCGTCGTGGCCGCACCCGGCGGCGAGCGAATTGCGGCGATCGAGAGCGCCCGACGCGAGGCCGTGCGACTCGGTTTCGGGTCGGATCTTCTCGTGCTGGATGAAAAGGCGGAAGTCCTGATCCAGGGTACGCCGCGCGCGCTGTCGCCAAGTGAGCTTCGCTCGATTCGGCAAGCCGGCACCGATGCCGGGTCGAGCGCGAGCTTCGACTCCGAACACCTCTTCGCCTGGCAGCGCATCCCGAACGATGGGCGCGTGCTCGTGCTCGCGGCAAATCGCGGCGACCTGCACGGCGACCTCGCAGACCTGAACGGCGTTTACGGCATCCTCATGGTATTCGCGACCCTGGCTGCGCTCGCTGTGGCTTGGCTCGTAGGGCGCGACGTGGATGGGGCCGTGAACGCGCTGCGCGGAGCGGCCGAGAGGATCGCCGCAGGGGATCTTACCTCTCCTTATGTCTTCAACTCTGAAGACGAGCTTGGCCAACTGGCGCGTACCTTCGAGCGCATGGCAGGGGGTCTGCGCGACACGATCGGACGGGTCGCCGGTGCGACCGACCGCGTCGAGGCGGCCGCCGGCGAGATCGCCGCCGTGACCGAAAGCCTTGCCGGGGTCACTGTCGATCAGGTGCGCGGCATCCAGCAGGCCACAGTGTCCATGGAAAGCATCAACGTCCAGGTGACGGGCATCGCCGAATCCGCCGGTGCGCTGAACGTGTCGGTCGAAGAGTCTTCGAGCTCGATCCTCGAGCTCGGTGCCGTGGGCGAGGAGCTAAACGGCACTGCATCCGTACTCTCTCAGAAGGTTGACGAGGTCTCGAGTTCGATCGAGCAGATGATCCGCAGCGTGCGGCAGGTCGCCCAAAACGCCGAGGGCCTGGCCCAGGCGGCCGCGGAAACTTCAAGCAGCATGGAAGAGATGGCGAGCTCCCTGCGCGAGGTCGACGCGAACGCAGCCGAGACCGCTCGCCTCTCCAGCCGCGTGGTCGCGAGCTCGGAAAGTGGTCGGGAGAGGGTGCGCCAGACGATTGACGGGATGGCCGCAATCCGAGAGGCCACCGAGACAGCCGAGCGCGTGATTCGCAGCCTCGCAGAGCGCGCGAAGGAGATCGGCGCCATCGTTGGTGTGATCGACGACGTGGCGGACGAGACCAATCTTCTGGCACTCAACGCAGCCATCATCGCGGCGCAAGCGGGCGACCAGGGCCGCGCGTTCTCGGTCGTGGCGGATCAGATCAAGGACCTGGCAGACCGCGTGCTCTCAAGCACGAAGGAGATCGGAGGCTTGATCCACGCTGTTCAGGGCGAGAGTGCGAATGCGATCGGCGCGGTCGAGCGCGGTTCGCAGAGCGTTCAGAGCGGAGTCGATCTCTCAGCGGAGGCCGGTGTGTCGCTTGAAGAGATCACCGCCGCGGCCCGAGAGAGCGGCCTGCGGATCGCCGGCATCGTATCGGCGGTCAAGGAGCAGTCGAAGGCCGCAACCCACGTGGTCGAGCTGATGGAGCGCGTACGGAGCGGAGTAGAGCAAATTCGTGCGGCGGGTCGCGAACAGGAGCGCGGCAACGAGGTGGTTCTGCGCAACTCTGTCGCAATGCGCGAAGTTGCTACGCAAGTCCGTGGCACCACTGAGGAACAGGCTCGCGGCTCGGGTCGCATCCGGGAGAGCGTGGAGAGCGTGCGTGAGGCTGTAGACCAGATCAATCGCTCCCTTCAGGAACAGTCGGCGGCCTGCCGCCAGGCTGCGGAGCAGCTCGAACGCGTTTACGAACGGACACGTTCGAACGAAGAATCGTCGCGGCGCATGGGCGATGCCATGCGCGGTTTGTTGAAGCAGGCGGAGACACTGCGCGGCGACGTGCAGCGCTTCCGCATCTAGCAGCGCGCTGCAGTGCGCCCTGCAAGGCGAGGGAGTTGTCCATGATCGCGGCCTGTCCCAAGTGCAGCACGCGCTATCGAGTCGAGAACGAGCGGCTGACGGCGGAAGGAGTGCGGCTGCGCTGCACCCGCTGCCAGGCGGTCTTCCGGGTGCGTGTCCCCGGCGCTGTCGCACCCCTCGTCGAGCCGCAAGTCGAAGCGCAGCCTACCCCCATGCCGCAGCCTCCCGACCGCTCACGACTCGTATTGATCGCCGACAGTGATGCGGAAGAGGGGAAGGTCACAGCGGATTCTGTGGCGGGGTGGGGCCTCCATCCGCTGCTCGCGCACGACGGTGTTGAAGCGATCCTCGCGATCCAGCGCAACCTTCCTCGTGCCGTGATTCTCGATGCTGCGCTGCCCAAGATGTTCGGCTTCCAGATCTGCGAACTAATGAAGCGGAACGCGGAGTTGCGCGAAATTCACGTGGTGCTGATCGGCGCCATCCACCACCGGGAGCGCTATCGCCGCTCGCCGCACGAGCTCTATGGTGCCGACGCGTATCTCGAGCGCCCGGATCTGCCCCACGGCCTGATCACTGTCTTGCGCGACTTCGGCCTCCCGATCGCGGGTCCCTCCCC
Organism: Myxococcota bacterium; assembly: GCA_035315025.1. Taxonomy (GTDB): domain Bacteria; phylum Myxococcota_A; class UBA9160; order UBA9160; family UBA9160; genus UBA9160. The sequence goes on along the minus strand of DATFYN010000341.1, from coordinate 18,911 downwards.
CGCAGCGCCGGCTCGCAGCGCGCTCCCGGCGCGCCCTGCGGCGCCAGATTTCGACGTGGAGGATGTGCCGATGCCGCTCGAGTCGGCACGGGACTTTTCCGAGGTGCCCTTCGAGGTGCTGTCCGCGCCCGCTGCGGCGCCTGTCGCTCCGGGCGCGACGTCGGCGGCCCCGCCGATGCCCGCCGTTCCGCCGCGACCCTCACGCAGCGCTCCCTCTCCCGGAGCTGCGCGTGCTCCGCTGGCCGCGCCCGCCGCTGCTCCCATCAACGATGGCCTCGCCGAGGAGCGCGCAAAGGCCGAGCGGCTCGCGCGCATCATCGTCTCCGACGTGATCCTGTACAACCAGGAAAAATTCGCCCGAGCGGTCGCAACCGGGCGGGTCGTCGAGATGTTGGATCCCGACCTCGAGGAGGGCCGGGCGCTATTTCGCCAGCGGATCGACGCACGCGTGCGCGAGGAGCGCGACCATCTCGCAGAAGAACTGGTGCGTGTCGCCCGTACGCGCGGCATGAGGTGATGTGATGGACGCGCGCGAGCGCGAGAGCATCGAGCTCGGACTTGCGAGCGCGGACGAGGAACTCCGGCGACTCGCCGTCGAGAGCCTCGGAGGGCTGCCCGCGGAAGAGGCCCTGCCGCGCCTCGTCACCTGTCTCGGTGATTCGAGCTGGCGCGTACGGAAGGCCGCAGTCGATCGTCTGGTGAACGCGCCAGACGCCTGGCTCGCCGCGCGGTCCCTGATCGAGGCGCTGGCCGACGGCGAGAACCCCGGTCGCCGCAACTCCGCGGTGGAGGCGCTGGTGCGCTGCGGCGCACGCGTCATCCCCGCGCTGCTCGAGGCGAGCGCGAGCGCGGACGTCGATGTGCGCAAGCTCGCCGTGGACACGCTCGCGGGCATTGGGGACGAGCGCGCAGAGCCACGTCTGCGGGCCCTGCTGAGCGATCCTGACGCCAATGTGCGCGCCGCCGCCGCGGACGCGCTGGGTGCCACGGGCGGTAACGAGTCGCTACAGGCCTTGCTCGCCTCCGCGGTGCGCCCAAGCGAAGAGCGCCTTGTGCGGTTCTCGGCGCTGCGGGCCCTGGCCCGCCGAGAGGCGCCCCTCTACGCCCGTGATCTCGGCCCCGCCACCGATGACCCATGGCTCAAGCCAGTCGCCTTCGGAGTGCTTGGGGTCGGCGCGTCGGACGACGACGAGGCGGTCGAGCACCTGCTGAAGGGCCTGGCCGCCGGCTCGCGCAGCGTGCGCGAAGCCGCGATGGCCGCCCTCTTGCGCCGCCTGAGCCGGGTGGACGGCGCCGTCGCGGATGCCCTGGCAGAGCGGGTGCGCGAAGCCGCCCTCGCCAGTCCGACGCTCGTAGCCGACGCGGTCGAGCGCCTGCGAAGCGCCGATCTCGCCACCCGTCTCGTGCTCGTCCAGCTGCTCGGGCTCCTTAGGCTACCCGCGACGATCATCCCCCTCGTGGAGGCGGGCCGCGACGAGGCTCTGGCGGAGGTCGCGCTGGCGAGCCTTGAGGCGCTCGGTGACGCGGTGGAAGGCGAACTTGACGCGCGCTTCACGACGCTCGACACGGAATCGCGACGGCTCGCTTGCATTCTGCTCGGGCGCACGCACGGCCCCTGCGGCGCCACCCGCCTCGCCGCTGCCCTGGATGATCCGGAGCCGGCGATCCGCAGCGCCGCTGCGGCCTCCCTCGGCAGGCGCGGGGGAGCGGCCGCGCTCAGCCCACTCGTGCGCCGGCTCGAGCTGACCGCCGCCGAGGACGCGAGCGAGGGCGAAGATGAGATTGCGGTGCTGATCTCCGCGCTTGTGGCGCTGGCGCAGCCTCGCGGACGGCTCCATTCCGAGGTTGCGGACCAGGCTGTTGCGCTGCTCGGTGCGAGACTCGAAGGCGCCGCAGAGTCGGTGCGACTGGCGATCGCCACAGTGCTCGGGCGGATCGGACGTCCGCAAGACGTCCAGCTCGTCACCTTCCTGCTCAAGGACGAGAGTGACCGCGTGCGGCGGGCAGCAGTGGAAGCGCTCGCGCGGCTCGAGCCTGGCGAGGCGCCCGAGCCTGTTCGCTTGGCGCTTGCGGATGAGAGTCCGCTTGTGCGTGTGGCCGCCGCCAACGCACTGGGCGCCTGCTCAAGCCCGCGCGCGCGGGATGACCTGGCACGCCTGGCCGAGGACCGGGATCCTTGGGTGCGCGCTGCGGCACTCCGGGCGCTCGGGGCGCACACGAAGCGCGTGGGTGGGCCGGACGCGGCGGTGCTTGCGCTGCTCGAGCGCGCGAGCGCGGACGAAGGTCCGGTGGCGATGGCGGCTGTCGAGGCGCTCCGCACGATCGGGGGAGCGCCGGCCGTTCGGGTCGTACGGCAGCTCCTGTCGCGAAGCGAAACCGAGCTCGTCCAAGCTGCGGTGGGCTGCGTCGCGCAGCACGGAAAGGCGCAGGACCTCGACGCCTTGCTGCCGCTCCTCTCCCACGACCACTGGTCGGTGCGAACCGAGGTGATTCAGGGCTTGGCCGAACGCGGGGTGGTGAAGGCCGTGCCGTCGATCCTGCGCCGGCTTGAGACCGAGCAAGACGACTTCGTGCGCGACGCAATTCTGCGCGCGTTGGGACGGCTCGAGGGTTAGGCCGCATGGCGAGCGCGGGGAGGCCGGGCAATCTCGCGATGACGGAGGCGGAGTTTCGCATGTTCAGCGAACTCATCCGATCGTATTGCGGACTGCATTTTGACAGTGAGACGCGCTACCTGCTCGAGAAACGAATCTGCCGGCGAATGCACGAACTCGAGATCCCGAACTTCGCGTCCTACCACTACCGACTGCGCAATGACACCTCCGTAGACCCGGAGCTCGCGAAACTCGTGGACGAGCTCACGACAAATGAGACTTATTTTCTACGCGAGCGAAGCCAGCTCCGGGCTTTGATTGAGGAGATCCTGCCCGAGCTTGCATTGCGCCGCCGCGACCAAGGTGGAGGACCACTCAATATCTGGTCTGCCGGCTGCTCGAGCGGGGAGGAGCCCTATTCGATCGTGATGCTCGCGCTCGAGGCGGGGCTTGAGCCGGGCCGCGACCTGCGCGTGTACGCCTCCGATATCTCTCGGCCGGCGCTTCTGAAGGCCCGTCGGGGTGTCTACCGCGAGGCATCGTTCCGTGAGGTGCACGCCAGCATTCGGCGCAAGTACTTCACGGAAAAGGACGGGCTCTGGCGGATCAGCGATGCCGTCAAGGCGCACGTCGACTTCATCCATCTAAACCTCTTCGATCGCTCCCGCATCGCGCTTCTCAACCAGATGGACGTGGTCTTGTGCCGCAATGTCATCATCTATTTCGACGCTGAGACCAAGCGGAACGTGATCCAAACCTTCTCCGAGAAGCTCCGGCCGGCAGGATATCTTCTGCTCGGGCATTCCGAATCGCTGATCAATCTCTCGAGCGCGTTCGAGCTCCGGCATCTCGCACATGACATGGTGTATAGGCGGCCCGCGCCCGGAGACGTTTTGCACGACCCCCTTCACCGCGCGGCGGCCGCGGCAATCGCCCGCGTCGAACGGTCGAGCGGACCCGAAGCGGTGCCCGCCGCTGTCGGCCGAGAGAGGCCGCGGTGAGCACGGAGGGGCTAATTCGGGTGCTCGTGATCGACGACTCGGCGTTTAGTCGCCGCACGATCACACGCATGCTCGAGACCTCGCCCCTGGTGCGCGTGATCGATGTGGCGCGCGATGGTGAAGAGGCCTTGCGGAAGACCTTCGAGCTCAAGCCCGACCTGATCACCCTCGACCTTGAGATGCCTCGCATGGACGGCTTTACCTTCCTGCGCCTGGTCATGAGTAAGCAGCCTACTCCTGTGATGGTCATCAGCGGGCGCAGTGGTGAGCAGGAGCTTTTCAAGGCGCTCGACCTCGGAGCAGTGGACTTCATCGTGAAGCCTACGACGCGCGCGACGCTCGAACTCGAATCGATTCAGGTGGAGCTGATTCGGAAGGTGCACGCGATCCGGGAGCTGCGGATCGAGAAGGTACGTCAACGCATCTCGGCGACTCCGCCCGTCGTCCCCGCGGTTCCGGCGGCGCCTGCTCCGACCGCGCCGAGTCGGCCACGGATCATCGGGATCGGCTGTTCCACCGGTGGGCCGGCGGCGCTCATGCGAATCTTCGGGTCCTTGGTGGAGCCGCCCCCGGTGGCCGTGATCGTATCCCAGCACATGCCCGAGGGTTTCACGAAAGGGTTCGCCGAGCGCGTCGATCGACTGACGCCTGTGCGCACGCGCGAAGCGGCAGATGGCGATGAGCCGAGGGCGGGTACGATGTTGATCGCACCGGGGGGGTGTCATCTCGAGTTCGAGTACGAGCGGGGAAGAGCGGTCACGCGGCTCGTGCCGAAGCAACCTACCGACAAGTACACGCCGTCCGTCGACCGCATGCTGACGTCAGCGGCCAAGCACTACGGAGCGGACCTGATGGCCGTGATCCTGACGGGCATGGGAGACGATGGACGGCGTGGCGTCGTGGCGGTGAAGCAGGCCGGCGGCACGGTAATCGCGGAGTCTGAGGAGACGGCTGTGATCTTTGGCATGCCGCAGCAGGCGATCCGTACGGGTGTGGTCGATGCGGTCTTGCCGCTCGACGCGATGGCAATCGCGATCCAGTCGGGCGTCGCGCACGTGAAGGGCGCGGCACCCCGGGCAGAGGGGAAAGAATGAGCGACGACCGCAAGGCTCTCTTCGGACGCGCCGATGAGTTCATGAGCCTATTCAAGCGTGGCGCCGAGTTCAGCAAAGAGCTGATTGCTGAGAACGAGCGGCTGCGGAGAAAGGTGCTTGAGCTCGAACAGCACCAAAATTTCGCGGCGCGTGACGATGGCGAGTGGGACAAGCTGCGGGCTGAGCTCCTGATGCGCATCGAGAACCTGGAAGAAGAGCGGTCGAACGCGCTCCAACGACTGCGCCAGCTTGAGGAGGAGAACCATCAGTTCGCGCGGCGCTACGTAGAAGTCGAGGAGGAAAACAACAACCTCGCAAATCTCTATGTGGCGAGTTTTCAGCTCCATTCGACGCTCGATTTGTCCGAGGTCGTGAAGATAGTGATCGAGATCGTGATCAATCTGATCGGGGCGGAGATGTTTGCGGTCTACATGCTGGACGAAAAGACGAATCGGCTCGAGGCTGTAGCCTCGGAAGGCGAGGCGGCCGAGTCTTTTCCCAAGGTGCCTCTCGGGAGCGGCATCATCGGCAGCTCGGTCGAGTCGGGCGAGACGTTCTGTGGAGATCCCGCCGGCTCGGACGACTACTTGAAGCCGATCGTCTGCATTCCGCTGCGCGTGCAGGACAGACCGATCGGGGCACTCGCCGTGTACCGACTGCTTCAGCAGAAGGACGGCTTCTCTCCGCTCGACCATGAGCTGTTCACATTGCTCGCGGGGCATGCCGCGACATCAATCTTTTCGGCCCGGTTGTATTCGCAGTCCGAACGCAAGCGCAACACGATTCAAGGCTTCATCGACCTGCTGACGAAGTAGGGGCTTCCCAGGCGCCGGGAGCGGTTGGATCGGAGGAAAAAGGAATGAGCGCAACCCACCGAATCTTGATCGTCGAGGACAGCCCGACGATGCGACAGCTGCTCGTGTTCGCACTGAAGCGCCTGAAGGGTGCGGAAATGGTGGAGGCGCAAGACGGCATGGACGGCCTGCGCAAGGTCTCGAGTGACCACTTCGACCTCGCGCTGATCGATATCAACATGCCGGTCATGGACGGCCTAAAGCTCATCCGCCTGATCCGCGGCGAGGACAATCTCAAGGAAATGCCGATCGTCGTGATCACCACGGAAGGTGCCAAGGAGGACCGTGAGCGTGCCTTGGCGCTCGGCGCGAACGAGTATCTCACCAAGCCGATCCAGTCGAACCGTGTCCTCCAGGTGGTGAGGAATCTGCTTAAGCTGGAGTAGCGGCGCGCGGCCTGTGATATATCTGCCCGGCGTGAAGGGCCGGGCTATCGTTTTATCCGCCTCCGTTGCCGTTGTCCTCCTGCTTGGGCTTTCAGGCTGCGGCTACCAGTTTGTCGACTACAAGACCCCACTCGGCGACGTGCGGCGCGTCGCAATCCAGACCCTTCGCAACGATTCCTACGACCCCGGGTACGAGGCGGTCGTGACCGATTCGCTGATCCACGAGTTCAGGCGGCGCGGGGCGTTTCAGGTGGTCGACGACCCGAAGCTGGCGGACCTTGTGATCAGCGGGCGCGTGCGTCCCATCTTTACGGCTGCACGGAGCTTCTCGTCGGTCTTGCTCGCCCTCGAGTACTCCGTAACGGTGACGCTCGACCTCAAGGCGGAGCGTCGCGACGGCCGGGCGGTGGCGATCGACGGCTCCGCCTTGGCCCAGAGCGACATCTACCTCGCGAGCGCCGACATCGAGGCCGTACGGAAGAATCGTCAGGAAGCGCTCCATCACGTCTCGCAAATCCTTGCCGAACGCGTCCACGACGCCCTCTACGAGCGCCTGCTGCCATGACGCCCGACGCACTGGTCGAGGAGCTACGCACAGGCAAGCTTCGCGCCGCGTATCTTCTGGCGGGGGAGGAGCCGCTCCTGCGCGACGACGCGCTGGCGGCGATTCGCGAAGCAACCCTTGAGGCCCCCACACGGGAATTCAATTTCGACCGCCTCGAGGGAACTGCCACCAGCCCGGCGGCTCTCTTCGACGCCCTTCGCACGCTGCCCGTCCTCTCGGCACGTCGCCTGGTGTGGCTGCGCGAGCCGGCGGACGCGAAGGGGAGGGCGGGTCCACTCTTGAATGCCCTGACGGAGGCCATCGCCGAAGTCCGCGGACGCCCGGATCTCGTCCTTGTGGTGACGGCAACCCGCGCCGATCGCCGAGAGCGCTGGGTACGCGCCTTCACCGAACCTGCGGCGCTGGTCTCGTGCGACCCTCCCAAGGGCCGCGTTCCGCTCCTCGCGTTCGTGCGTGAAGAGGCTCGCCGCCAGGGTCTATCGCTCGAAGAGGGAGTGGCCGAAGTCTTCGCCGAGCGCATCGGGCCGCAGCTTCTCGTGCTGCGTCAGGAGATCGCGAAGGCGGCGCTGCTGGCCGCGCCGGCTCGGAAGCTCTCGCGGAGCCATGTGGAAAGGTCGGCCATCGACGTGGCGGAAGATCCGATCTGGGATTTGACGGATGCGCTTGGGGAAGGACGCAGCGGGCAGGCCCTCGCCGTCCTAAGCAAGCTCCTGCGCAGCGGGACGCCTGAGCCGGTTGTCCTGGGAGCCCTCGCTGGTCACTTTCGCAAGCTGCTGCGCGTGCGTTCTGGCGGCACGATCGCCGCTCCGCCGTTCGTAGTCCAAAAGCTCGAGAGGCAGGGGCGGCGCTACACGACGACGCGTCTCGTTCAGCACCTTGCCGCCATCCATACGACCGACGAAGCGCTCAAAGGACGCGGCGGGCTCCCGCCCGCACTGGCGCTTGAACGGCTTGTGCTCAGCCTGTCGACCTAGCGGATTGGGCTACTTCGTAGACTTGTGCAGGCGCTTGGCGAGGCGCGAGACCGTGCGGCTCGCCCGCCGTTTCGGAATGAGACCTTTGCTCGCGGCTTTGCGCAGGGCTCGCTCGGCCGCACGAAGCTTGTCTTGGACCCCCTCCGCCTTCCCGCCCTCGAGCGCGACCACGAACTCCTTCACCACGCTCCGCACGCGGGTTTTCATATGGCGGTTGCGCAAGCGGCGCGCCTCCGACTGCCGAGCACGCTTTTCTGCAGACTTGTGGGTGGCCAAGAAATCCTCCAGCTGACTCGCGGGAGGCGCAGGATAGTGGCGGCCTGCCGGCGTGTCGACTCGTGACCGGGCCCGGGGGCGGTCCCGAGGAACCGGAAACCTCTCGCGGATGGTTCAGGGGCTCCTCCCGTCTTGCCGATACGGCGTGCGGGTAGTCTTGCCCGGGGGGGACGCGCTTGGCTGCGTGGTGCTGGCGTCGCGGCGCATGGCTCGTGCTGGCGATGGCGCTCGTGCTCGGCCCGCTGCGCACCGCGGCCGAGTCACAGGACGGCCCGCCGGCCTCCCCCCCGTCTACGGCGCCCCTCACCCCGGCCGCCGGGGAGGTGAGCCCCGCGCCGGCGCCAGGCGCGGCAGCGGCGCCAGCCCCGGCGAGCGCTGGCTCCGAAGCGGGCGCCACGCCGACGCCAGTCCCGCCGAGCGCGACCCCTGCGCTCCAACCGCAGATCACGGCCCCAGCTCCGCTGGCCCAGCTCCAAACCGCCGCCGCAGAAGCAGCGCCGCAAGTCGCCCCGGTGCCCCCGACCCAAGTTGATCAGGTCTGGCTCACGCCCGGCCTCGGGATTCTCGAGCGGGTTCGTCGCACCCGGGCGGTGGCGCGGGAGCTCGGGGTCGGGGGCTTCGACGCGGCAGCGCGGGCGCTGCTCGCGGACGACGACGCAGGTGCTCCCCTCCTTCGCGCCCAAAGCGCGGTGGACCTCGCGCCGACACTTCCCCTCGCGTGGGCCGCCCTCGCCAAGGCTCGCTGGCGACAGGAAAGCGATGCCCCGGGAGCCGCCCGTGCTCTCTTCTCAGGGCTAAGCCGCCTCGACCGCCACCTCGAGGCATCCCTCTGGTGGCGGGCCACCGCGCTCCACGGCCTCGCGTTAGCACTCTTCTTTGGTTCGATCGCATACCTCGCGGTGGTTAGCCTGCTCGTCACGCGGCGGGTGGCGCACGATCTTGGCGACCGCATCGTGCCTGGTGCGCCGGAGTTCGCGAGGGTGCTGCTCCTCGGTGCGCTGGTGCTCCTACCCGCAGCACTGGGTGAGGGGCTCGCGGGAGTCGGGCTCGGGCTTTTCGGTGTCGCGTTCGCGTGCGGCAGAGGACGCGCGAAACTCGCTCATATGGCCGCCGCCGCGGTACTTTGGCTCGCGCTCCAGCCTGTCCTTGGGCAGGCGGGTGCCGCGATGGCGGGGCTCGGCGCTGACCCCGTGGTAGCCGCCGCCTGGGCGGTCGAAACGGAGGCGGCCTCCGCGGGCGAACTCGCGCGCCTCGCGCGCGCTGCGGACCACGATCCCATCGCAGAGCGTGCCCTCGCCGCCCGCGCCCGGCGGATGGGTAACCTCACAGAAGCCGATGAACGCTATGCCCGCCTCCTCGCGGAGGGCGCGGCGGACGCGGTCGTGGAGAACAACGCCGCGAACGTGAGACTCGCCCTGGGAGACATCGCGGGTGCGACTGTGCTCTACGAGCACGCTCTCGGGCGGGAGACGTCCGCAGCTCTTCTGTTCAATTTGTCCCATGCCCAGGGTGCTGCGATCCGTCCCGATCTACAGGAAACCACGCTGATTCGCGCGCAAGCCATCGATGCGGAGATGGTGGGCGAGCTCACCGATCTTCAGGGCGGTGCCAGCCTCGGCGTGGTTGACCTCCCGATTCCGGTGCGGCTCCTCCGGGAGCGGCTCGTTTCAAGCGGCGCGGGGGAAGGGGTCGCCGCCGACCTGCGCGCGGAGTTGGCCCCGGGCCGCCTCGGGCAAGGACCTCTCCACCTCCCGATCGCGCTTGGGGCGCTAGCGATCCTGGCAGGGCTCTTCGCGGGCCGCAGGGAGCCCACGCACTGGTGTCCGAGCTGCGGGGCACGGCGCTGCCCGCGGTGCGATGGCAACACGGGCGAGCGCTCGTTGTGCGAAGCCTGCACGCGCCTCCTGAAGCGCCCCGAGACCACGGACCCGAGCCTGCGTGCCGAGCGCATCGCAGAGCTGCGCTCTCGGGAGAAATGGCGTGAGCGCGGAGCACGCGTCATGGGTGCGCTGGTGCCCGGCGCGGCCGGTCTGCTGGCCCGCCGACCCCTCTGCGGGCTTTTGGGCGCAATCCTGCTGTGCGGTGCGATGATTGCCGCGGGAGTCGGCCGCGATGTGGTCCCCGATCCACTCGCGGTCGGAGCGACCGGACCTCTTGTCTTCTCGATCGCTGCCGCGCTCCTCTTCCTCACACACGCGGGCGTGTCGATGTGGGCATTCTCGCACCGGGGGGATTGACCATGTCCGTCGCCCTCCGTGGCAATCTCCAAGACTTCGGTGTCGGCGAGGTCTTTCAGCTGATTGGCCAGCAGCGCAAGACCGGCGTCCTCGAGGTAGCAGGGGAAGGGGAGCGCATCCAGCTCAGCTTCGATCACGGGTCTGTCGTCTCGGCGGCGCCGGTCGGTCCGCACGATCACGCTGGACTCGGCGAGATGTTGGTGCGCTGCGGTCTTCTCACTCCCGAGCGTCTCGAGGAACTCGAGCGCGAGCGCACGACTACGCTCCTCCCCCTGCCGAAGCTCCTGGTCTCGAAGCAAATCCTTGGAATGCCGGAGATCGAGCAGATCGAAGATCTGCTGACGCAAGAGACCATCTTCGCACTGCTCCGGAGAGAGAGCGGATCGTTCCATTTCACCGCACAGCCGGTGGTCCATGAGCGGGAATCCCAACGTCTGCTCGGCGCCGAGCAGATCCTGATGGACGGTCTGCGCATGGTGGACGAGTGGCGAAGCTTCGCCAACGCGCTGCCGTCGGAGTCCACCGTGTTCCGGCGCGTCGCTTCCTTCGAAAAATTTCGCGCAGGCGCAAAGCGCGAGACAAGCGCTCGGCTGGCCGCCGCAGAACGCGTGTTTCTGCTGATTGACGGTCGCCTGTCCGTGCGGCGGGTGATCGATCTCTCTCGCCTAGGGACGTTCGAGGCCAGCCGCTGGATCGCGCAGTTCTCCCGCAGCGGCCTCATCGTTCCCGTCGCGCAAGAGGAGATCGAACGCGCAAGGCGCCAGCTTCAGCTGGCAGCGCCCGAGCCTACGCGCCTGCGCAGCCAGATCGCGCTCGCGCTGCCGTTCGCTGCCGCGCTCAGCCTGCTCGCCGTGGCGGCATGGGGCCCGCGACCCGTCACGCGCGAGCCTTTGATGCGCGAACCCCTCGCGGAGGCCCAAGAGTCGTTCAAGGGTTTGCGTGTCCGCAACGCGCTCGAGGCATATCACCGCGCGCAGGTCCTCGTGCAGGAGGCGCAAGGGGTGGCAGCAGACGGGCGGGAGGCCTGGCCCGAGAGCCTCGATGTGCTGGTGCGGGAGGGCTTTCTCGCCCCGGATGCGTTGACGCCCACGCGGGCGCGCCCGTACTATTACGCACACCGCGCCAACGGCGCCGAGCTGCTGGGACCGGAGCACGGTTTCGCGAGCCGGGGCGAGAGCCACGGTGGCGATCGCGGCGTGCACCTCGACGAGAAGGATCGTCCCTGACCCGAGAGGCCTCGACCCGCCAGACCCTCGTCTTCGACGACAACCACACCGCCGCCGAGTTGTACGGCGATGGCGACCGCACGCTGCGTATTCTCGAGCAGGAGCTCGGCGTCCACGCACGTGCCCGGGGCAACGAGGTGCGCCTCGTGGGTGCACCCGAAGAGGTCGCCGTCGCGCGCAAGGTGCTCGAAGAGCTCTACGGCCTCCTCCGGGCCGGCAACGCCGTCCACCCGCGTGAGGTGCGCGAGGCGGTGCGTATGGCGACACAGCAGCCGACCACACCCCTTTCCGAGGTGTATGAAGACGTACTGGGCGCCGTCGGATCGCGGCGGCGCATCACGGCCAAGAATCTTTCACAGCGTCGCTATGTGGAACTGATGCGGGCCTGTGACCTCGTCTTTTCGATAGGTCCGGCGGGCACGGGGAAGACCTATCTCGCCATGGCGATGGCGGTCGCGGCGCTAAACCGCCACGAAGTGTCTCGCGTGATCCTCACCCGTCCGGCGGTCGAAGCCGGGGAAAAGCTGGGCTTCCTTCCTGGCTCGATGGCAGAGAAGGTGAACCCTTACCTGCGCCCCCTTTACGATGCGCTCCACGACATGATGGACTTCGAGAAGGCCGCGCGACTCATGGAGCGAGGCGCGATCGAGGTTGCGCCCCTTGCCTTCATGCGCGGCCGCACCCTCAACGATTCCTTCGTCATCCTGGATGAGGCCCAGAACACCACGAGCGAGCAGATGAAGATGTTCCTCACGCGCCTCGGTTTCGACTCGAAAGCCGTGGTGACAGGAGACGTGACCCAAATCGATCTTCCGAGCGACAAGAAGAGTGGGCTCGTCGAGGCAACGAAGATCCTCGAGGGCGTGGAAGGCATCGCCTTCATGCATTTCACCGAAGCGGACGTCGTACGACACCCCCTCGTGCAGTCGATCATCCGAGCCTACGACCGTGCGCTACGCCGCGACGACGCAGAGATGGCTCCGGGCGAATGATCGTGCGCCTGGCCGGACCGCCCCGGCGCCGGGGATTGCCCCCGGTCGACAAGAGACTCCTGCGCCGCCGCGCGCGCTGCATCCTCGACGCCGTTGGTTGCGACAGCGCTGAGCTGTCGGTCTGCCTTGTCAAGGATGGCACCATGGAGGCCCTGAACGCCGCGCACCGCGGCAAGCGGCTTCCGACGGACGTACTCTCCTTCTCCCTCATCGAGGGCCCTCACGCACAGTTTCGGGGGGGGCTGCTCGGTGATGTGGTGATCGGAATTGAAACCGCAGCACGACAGGCGCGTGCCCAGGGCCGGGACCTCAATGAGGAGGTCACACGGCTGCTGATCCACGGCGTCCTTCACCTGCTGGGACACGACCACGTGCGTCCTGCGGAGGCAAGGCGAATGCGCGCCGAGGAGCGCCGTGTGGCCCGGGCACTCGCTCCATGACCCGAGGCCGCGCGGGGTGGCTTGCCGGCTACCTCGTCTCGAGCTTCCTCGCCCTTCCGCATCCGGTGGGCGACCGTGTGATCGATCTAGGATTCGCGCTGGCCTGGGTCGCCCCGGCGTGCTTGGTGGCCGGTCTCTGGGGCTTCTCGGCAGCGTCCGCCGCACGCTGGGGCTTTCTCGCCAGTCTCATCACACACGCGGCGATTCTGCACTGGATCTACGTGGTCACGGTGGTGTATGGCGAGGCACCCGTCCTTGTCGGCGTCTTGGCACCCATCGCGCTTGCGGCATACATCGCTCTGTTTGGAGCCGCCTTCGGCGCTGGGCTGGGCTTTCTCGAGTCGCGCGGGCGGGCGGGACCTTTCGCCTTGGCGGCGCTGTGGACCGCTCTCGACTACCTGCGACACCATCTCCTGTCCGGTTTCCCATGGGCGGTGCTGGGATATGCCCAGCATCAGAACTTCGCCTTGATGGCGCTCGCGCCAATCGGCGGCGTCTACGGGCTCTCGTTCGTCACGGCCCTCGGCTCCCTCGGCGTGAGCGCACTTGTCCGAGCGGTCCGCGAGGGAAGACGGCCACCGCTTGCGTCGCTGGCCGCGTGTGCCGTCACGCTTGCCATCCTTGCTGCGGGCGCATGGATCAGCGCGCAGCCCACGCCCTCGTCGGGCGAGAAGATCCGGGTGGCGGTGATCCAGGGGAATATCGATCAAGGCGTGAAATGGAGTCACGCCTGGCAGGAGGAGACGCTGCGGATCTACGAGGAGCTGACCCGCAAGGCTCGTGCGGAAGGGGCCGAGGTCATCGTGTGGCCGGAGACCGCGGTGCCCGGCTCCCTCGAAACAGATCCCGCATTCAGAGAGCGCATCGAGGGCCTCGCCCGGGAACAGGCGGTGGTGCTCGTGGTGGGCGCCGTCGGGGTCGAGCCACTCGGCCGAGACTACCGCTACTATGACAGCGCCTACGTGTTCAATACCGCGGGACGGCAGATCGAACGCTATGACAAGGCCCATCTCGTGCCGTTCGGAGAGTACGTTCCGCTGCGGGGCCTCCTGGGTCTGCTGATCGGTGCGGTCGCTCGTGGCATGGCGCCGGACAACGTGACCGCAGGCCTAGGGCCGCGCGTCGTGAGGCTTCCGCGGCCCCCCCAGCCCGGAGAGAGCAGCGCCCTTGATGCTCCGGCGCCTGTGCCCGTTGGGATCCCGATTTGCTATGAGTTGCTGTTTCCGGATCTGGTGCGTGGGTTTGTAGCGAACGGCGGATCGGTGCTTCTCGCGATCACGAACGATGCCTGGTACGGGCGGACGGGGGCGCCCTACCAGTTCCTCGCGATCACGGCGCTCAGGTCGGCGGAGACGCGCGTCTGGACCGCTCGGGCCGCAAACACCGGGGTCTCGGCGTTCATCGATGATCGCGGGCGTGTACGGAGCCAGACCAGGATCTTCGAGCGAGGCCTACTCGTGGACGACATCCCTCTGCGGCCCGAAGCAGCCGGGGACTCGTTTTACGTGAGACACGGTGACGTGTTTGCATGGGCGTGCTGCGGAGGAGTCGCCGCCGCGGCGGTCCTCCGACGGAGAAGCGAGGGGGAAGAACAGACATGAGCGAGCTCTCTAGCCAGTCGACCGTATCGCTCGATCCGGGGGAGCTGGGCGAACGCCTGCGCCGGCTGCGGGCGCGCCTCTCCGAGCTCCGGGGGCGACTTTGACCTCGCTGCTCTAGGCGCCCGACAACAGGAACTGGAGCGCGAATCGGGTCGGCCGGACCTTTGGGAGGATCGGGCCCGCGCCGAGAAGGTGCTCCGAGAAAAGCGTGGCGTCGAGCGCGAGCTCGAGTTCTTCGGACGACAGGACCGCAGCCTGGAAGACGCCGAAGTGCTCCTCGAGCTTGCCCGTGAAGCAGACGACGCTTCGACCCGAGCCGAGGCGGCAAGCAAGCTCGACGAGGCGGAGCGTGCGCTCGACGAGGCGGAGCTGCGCAGGCTACTCGGCGGCGAGCACGATCCCAGCAATGCCATTCTCGCCATCAACGCGGGGGCAGGCGGGACCGACGCCTGTGACTGGGCCGAAATGCTGCTGCGGATGTACCTGCGCTGGGCCGAGAATCACGCCTTCAAGACCGAAATCCTGGATGTGCAAGCGGGAGAGGAGGCCGGGCTGCGCAGCGCGACGGTGACGGTTTCCGGCGACTACGCCTTCGGCTACCTGAAGACCGAGGAAGGTGTCCATCGGCTTGTGCGCATCTCGCCTTTCGATTCGCAGCACCGCCGCCACACCGCGTTCGCCAGCGTCTCGGTCGTTCCGGAGATCGATGACGCGGTCGAGGTCGAGATCGATGAGAATGATCTGCGCGTCGACACCTATCGTGCCGGAGGTGCCGGTGGCCAGCACGTTAACAAGACCGACTCCGCGGTGCGGATCACCCACCTCCCGACCGGTATCGTGGTGCAATGCCAGAACGAGCGATCTCAGCACAAAAACCGCTCCGCTGCGATGAAGGTGCTGCGCGCACGACTCTATGAACGCGCACGCGAAGAGCAGGAGGCCAAGCTGGCAGCACTTCGGGGGGAGCGTCGCGACGTGAACTTCGGCAACCAGATCCGGTCCTACACACTCCACCCAAGCCAGCGTGTGAAGGACCATCGTACTGGCGTCGAAGTGGGCAACGCCCAAGGCGTGCTCGAAGGCGATCTCGACACTTTCATCCGTGCGACATTGCTCGAGCGCGCGGAGGGTCCTCGCGGCGCGCGGCAGGAGCGCGCGTGAGCGAAGCCGAGCGCGAGAGCCGCCGCGCGCGTCTCGAGGCGCTGCGCAAACAGGGTCTTGATCCCTATCCCGCACGCACCGGCGCACGGCAACCGATCGCGCAGGTACGGCTCGAGCTCGAGGGGCAAGACGCCGCCGCGTTGGATGCACAAGCGCGCACTATCGCGATCGCAGGCCGCATCACGTCGATGAGGAGCTTTGGTCGGTTGCGATTCTTCGACCTCGTCGAAAACGGCGCGCGGGTCCAGGCCAGTGCGCGGATCGGCGAGGCTCCCGACGCGGTCTTCCAGCTCCTCGATCAACTCGACGTCGGCGACTTTGTGCGCGTCGAGGGGCGCGCCTGGCGAACCCGCACCGGTGAGCTCACGGTCGCCGCGGAAGCGCTTCAACTCCTCGCCAAGAGCCTGCGTCCTTTGCCGGAGAAGTGGCACGGCCTCGCAGACGTCGAGGCGCGCTTCCGCCAACGCTACCTCGATTTGCTGGTCAACGAGGAAGTACGGCGTGTGGCCCTGGTACGTAGCCGGACGGTGTCGGCCATCCGTGCATTTCTTGACGCACGCGGCTTCCTCGAGGTCGAGACGCCTGTGCTTCAACCGCTTTATGGTGGGGCCGCTGCGCGCCCGTTCACGACCCACCACAATCTCTATGGGCAGGATCTCTATCTACGGATCTCCGATGAGCTGTACCTAAAGCGGCTGATCATCGGCGGGATCGACCGGGTTTATGAGATCGGTCGCAACTTTCGCAACGAGGGAGTGTCGCGCAAACACAACCCTGAGTTTACGATGATGGAGTGCTATCAGGCCTTTGCCGACTACG
Organism: Myxococcota bacterium; assembly: GCA_035315025.1. Lineage (GTDB taxonomy): Bacteria > Myxococcota_A > UBA9160 > UBA9160 > UBA9160 > UBA9160. Next base: position 2,691 of record DATFYN010000341.1, on the reverse strand, counting down.
GCGAGATGATGGAGCTTGCACAGGACATGCTGCAGGAGGTTGTCGAGCGGGTGCTGGGAGGGCCCTCGGTGATGTTTCAAGGCAAGGAGATTGATTTCTCAGGAACCTGGCCGAAGCGCACGATGCGCGAGGCCATCCTCGAGGCCACGAAAATCGATATCCTCGACCCTGCTGCGTCGACGCCGGAACAGCTGGCGGACCTGCTGAAACGACACAAGCTCGAAATCGAGCCGCAGTCGACCTGGGGAAAAACCGTGGACGAGCTCTTCAGCAAATTCGTCGAGCTCTCGCTCGTACAACCGACTTTCATCATCGACTATCCACTCGAGCTCTCGCCGCTCGCCAAGCGCAAGGCGGACGATCCGAGACTCGTCGAGCGTTTCGAGCTCTTCGTTGCGGGCATGGAGCTCGGCAACGCGTTCAGCGAGCTCAACGACCCCGACGACCAGCGCAGCCGCTTCGAGCGGGCCGGACGCGACGCCACGGCAGGAGACGAGGAGGCCCATCCCATGGACGAGGATTACCTGCGCGCTCTCGAGCACGGGATGCCGCCAACCGGCGGCCTTGGGATTGGGGTCGACCGTGTGGCAATGGTGCTGGCCGACGCCCCCTCGCTCCGCGAGACGATTCTGTTCCCCCATCTTCGGCCCGAGCACTCCTAGTGGAGGCGTTCGCCGCCGGAGCGTGGAGCCTCGTGACCGCGGCGGGCGGTACGCTCGCCCTTGGATTCATCATCGCGATCGCCCTCGGAATCAACGCCCTCACGATCTTGTTCATGGGCTCCGCGGTGATTGTGCTCGAGCGCTTTGCGCGCGCGTCGCGGCGCTGGGGCAGCCTCGCTGTGATGTGTGTGGGAGTCGCGTTCCTTGTGGGCGGGCTCGTCGCGCAGGTCCAAGAACCCCACGCGGCCCTCGTCGATCGAGCGTGGACCGTGCTGAAGGTACTGCCGATCGTGGCAGTGGCGGCGCTGCTCACTCGACTCGCGCTGCGTCGGCTCCCCCCGGCCCGGCTTGGTCTGGCGTCGCTTGTCACGCTCGGCGCCGGTTACGCGCTCCTCGTGGGCGGAACCCATCAGCTCCTGTGGGCTGCGGCACCGCCTGCGGTTGCGCTCCTCGCAGCCCTTTTGCTCGCCGCCCACCGTCGCATACGGGCGGTGGGCGCGCCGCTCGCCGAAGTGGAGAAGCTCCTGCGCCTTCTCGCTGCCGTACTGGCGGTCGGTATCGTGGTTGCGGTGGCGTTTCCTGCGCCGCGCCCGGAGATCGCCGCAGCCGGGGCCGGTTTGCTTAGTCTCTTCGGAGCCGCTGTGGTGCTGGGTCTCCTACCCCTCGCCGCGGCGGGTCTTTTCGATATGCGCCGCAGCGCGGAGTGGTTTATCGCCGCACGCTATCTCGTCGCAAAGCGGCGTCAGACCTTCATCTCCGTCATCACGGCGATCTGCGTGGGCGGAGTCGCGGTGGGTGTTTGGTTGATCATCACCGTGCTCTCCGTGATGAATGGCTTCGAACGCACCTGGCGCGACGAGATCATTGGCAACCGAGCGCATTTCACCTTGCACAGCGGCCTCGGCGCGTTTGAAGGATACCGCGACGTGCTCGCAACGGTGCGTCAAGTTCCCGGAGTGCTCGGCGCTTCCCCTTATATCGACGCCGAGGGCATGGTGCGTGGGGGCAGCGGCGAGATCGTCGCGGTGCGACTGCGTGGCATCGATCCCAAGCACGTGGGCGAGGTCACAGTCCTCCCCCACGATCTTGTGACCGGTCGACTCGACGATCTCGAGCCGCGAAAGCCGAACGATCCGGGCGTGGACGGCGCGCCGGGCATCTTGATCGGAAGTGAGCTGTCGGCCGCGCTCGGGATCACCGTCGACGATCAGGTTTTGCTTGTGTCGCCTTTCGGCGGACCGCCGACCCCACTCGGGCCTGCGCCAAGGCTCAAACGATTCCGTGTCGCCGGCGTCTTCAAGAGCAGCTTCTTTCAGTGGGATGAAGCCTTCACCTACACGAGCCTGGCCGCAGCCCAGGACTTCCGGCGCGTCGGCGACGTGGTCGACGGTCTCGAAGTCCGCGTCGACGACTTCTATCGCTCGCAGCGCATTGCGCGCCTTGTGCAGCAGCAGGTCGGCTTCCCCTACTACACGCGCGACTGGAAGGAATACTTCCCCAACTTCTTCCAGGCGCTCAAGACCGAGCGCGTCATGATGTTCTTCCTGCTGACCATGATCATGGTGGTGGCGGCATTTGTCATCGTCGCGACGCTCATCATGATGATCATGGAGAAATCGAGTGATATCGCCATCCTAAAGACCATGGGCGCCGAAGATTCGAGTGTCGAGCGCATCTTCGCGATCGAAGGCACGCTGATCGGCCTGGTCGGCACCGCGCTTGGGGTCGTGGCGGGCATCGTCGTTACGACGCAGCTCGACTGGATCCAAGGGCAGATCGAAGCGATCACCGGCATCGACACGCTGCCGGCATCCGTCTACCAGCTCTCGAAGCTGCCTTGGGAGATCGACGTCACCCAGATTGCGATCGTGGCGGTCATCGCGATGGTGCTTTCACTCGGAGCCACCCTCCTGCCGTCACGTCAGGGTGCGCACCTCGATCCGGCCGAGGCGCTCCGGTATGAGTGATGAGCTGCTGCGGGTGGAGGGTTTACACAAGTCGTTCGCCACTGGTGAAGGGCGCGTGGAGG